>JAYWAO010000308.1:0-13252 GCA_043782365.1 Deltaproteobacteria bacterium | reverse complement strand
GGAGCAGGAACGGCTGCAGCACGCGCGCGAGCGACTGCGCGGCCTGGGGATCGCGGGCCCGCTCGATCGGCGCGCCGTACCGGCTGCGGAACGACTCCGCGCTCCCGAGCAGGCCAGGGAAGACCACCGCGAAGATGCTCCACAGATCGCCCAGCGCGTTCTCCAGCGGCGTGCCCGAGAGCGCCACCCGCACCCCAGCCTGCAGCGCCCGCGCGGCCCGGAAGCGGAGCGTGGCGTGGTTCTTCAGCTGCTGCGCTTCGTCGAAGACGACGCTGGCGAACCGCACCTGCGCGAGCCTCTCCCGGTCGCGCACCAGCAGGCCGTAGCTGACGACGAGGAGGTCGCGCGGACCCAGGCTGGCCAGGGCCGCGGCGCGATCAGACTCGTCGAGGAGCAGGCGCACCCGCAGCGACGGCGCGAACCGGGCGGCCTCGGCGGCCCAGTTGAAGCCGACCGACGCCGGCGCCACCACCAGCGCCGGCCCGAGCTTCGCGCGCTCGAGCAGGAGCGCGAGCGCCTGGACGGTCTTGCCGAGGCCCATGTCGTCGGCGAGCACGCCGCCCGCGCCCCACGAGGCGAGCCGCGAGAGCCAGGCGAAGCCTTCTTTTTGATAAGGACGCAGGGTCGCCTTCAACGACGCCGGCACCACGGGTCTGCGCTCGCCTGCTGCAAAGACGCGGGCGGCGAGGTCGCGCCAGGAGGCGTCCGCGTCCACCTGCGCGCCGGCCGCACCGAGCGCGGCGAACTCCCCCACCGCCGAGGGGCCCGTCTCCAGCCCGTGCTGCGAGGTGTGCAGGTGATCGCCGAGCTGCCGGAGGTGGCGCTGGAGGCGCTCCTCCAGCTCGACCCAGGCCTGCCCGTCGCCATCGCCGACGCGGACGAACCGCTCCCGCCGGCGCGCCGCCTCGATCAGCCGCGCCAGCTCGACGCGCTCGCCTTCGACTTGCAGCCCGCCGAGCACCCCGAACCAGTCGCGCCGCTTCTCCACCGCCACCGTGAGGGACTGCAGGCCCTGCGCCTGGTAGACGCGCAGCGGCCGGTCGTCCCACTCGAGCAGCGGCGCTGGCTCGAGCGCGCGCGCAGCCGAGAGCACCGCCAGCGCGCGCTGCGGCCCCGGCAGCAGGAAGGTGAACGGCGCGGTGGCCGGCGACTCCTCCAGCTCGGCCGCCTCGAGCGGCAGCTTCGCCTGCAGCGCCCGCGCCGAGAGCACCTCCCTCTCCAGATTCCGCACCGCGTGCACCGCCTGGTCGCCGCGGCGCGCGTGCACGTCGCGCGGGCCTTCGCCTGGCGCGCAGGAGCCGCTCTCGCTCAGCGGCCGGGTGCGCAGCAGCAGGCGCACCTGCCCCCCGGCCTGCGTCTCGAAGCGGAGCGCCGCCAGATCCTGCAGCGGCACCTCCGCGCCCAGCACGCTGCGCGGGAGCGCCACCGGCACCCGCGCCGAGATGCGGCCGAGCTGCTCGAGCAGCGCCGCGCGGGCCTCGGGCGGAAAGAGCGCACCCTGCTTGTGGAGCGCGCCCAGCGCGGCCTTCACCTCGGGCGCCACGTCGAGCAGCGTGAAGCTCCGCGCCTCCGCGTGCCAGAGGTAGACGGGGTCCTCGGCGCGCGTGGTGCGGGCCTGCGAGACCACCTCGGGCGGCAGGGGCGTGCCGTCGAGCCCTGCGGTGAGCAGCAGGTCGTCGCCGCGGGCCTGCACCACCAGGCCCACCGCTGCGCGGTCGAGCCGCACCGGGCCGCCGGCGGCGCCGTCCTGTTCGAGGAAGAGCCGCGGGTGCTCGACCAGCTCGGCGAGCAGCGCGCGGGAGGCCGGCCCGTCGCTCAAGAGGCGCACCACGCGCTCGTCCCTGCCATCGAGGCGCAGCCCGGGCTCGGAGAGGAGCCGCTCGCGGGTCAGCTTGCGCTCAGACCTGCGCCCGGCGCGGCTGCGGAGCGAGGCGGTGACGAACACGCCCCAGCGCGGCTGCACGTCGAGCCGGAAGATCAGCTCCTCGGGCGCGGCGGCCGGGCGCACCGCCACCGCCTTCTCCAGCGCGCGCAGCGTCCGCTCCCAGGGCGCGCGGGCGAGCTCCTCAATAAACGCTCCTATCGAATCCGTCAGCGGCTGCCGCAGCCACACCAGCGCGGTGTCGAGCGCGGCGAGCAGATGGACGCAGTGGCCCGCGCCGCAGGAGCAGACCGCGCTCGGGCCGCCCTCTCCAAACGAGATCCGCACGTCGGGCGTGCGCTCGCCGCCCGGGATCAGCACCGGGTAGCGCTGGTCGAGGACACGGAAGCCCGGCAGCTGCGGCTCCTCCTGCAGCCGGTCGAGCAGCAGCTTGCGCAGCGGCCGCGGCGCGAGGTGGGCCGGGAGCCTTCTGCGCAGCCCCAAGAGCAGCGCGTGCAGCGGGTGGGTGCGCGGCTCGTCCGGTGGCCGCAGGCGCTCCCCCAGCTCCAGCCTCGCCGCCAGGGCCCCGGCGCGCTCCTCCTCGAGCCACTGCGCCGCGAGCGGCGGCAGCAGCGCCTGCATCCCGGGCGTCGGGCGCAACTCTGCGAGCCAGGCGGCGTGCGTGTCGGCGGCGAGCAGCTCCACCAGGAGCCGCCCGTGTGACGCCGAGCGGACCTGCGGCCGCAGCGCCGGCTCGACCTGCCCGAGCAGCGCGGCGAGCGCCAGCGACGAGAGGTGGGCGAGGCCTTCGTCCTCGAGCGCGCGGGCGAGCGCGGCCGCGGTCGCGAAGGGCGGATTCATGCTCCGTGTCTTATTGTCGGTGTCCGGTACTTCCACAGCCACGCCGGGGGCGGTCGTTGCTGGGCCCTGCTCCGGAGCGCGCGTCACGGGCGGAGTCTCGCTCATGCAGGGCGCGGCCTGCGCAGGAATCGCCTGTCGCTAGCCTCCCAGCAGGCGGCCCGCCAGCGCGACGCCCGAGAGCCACGCGGACTCGACGCGCGGCCCGTTGCACCAATCGCCGCAGGCGCCGACCATCGCCGCCGGGTCGAACAGGCAGCCGCTCGCCAGCGGGACAGCGGCGAGCGCGTACCGCCAGCGGTGCGCCTCGAGAAAGCGCGGGGCGGGCAGCGGCGCGCCCAGGGCCTCGGAGAGCGCGGCGGCGAGCAGCGGGACGAGCTCCGCTGCGGGGCGCTCGAGGTGCGCCTCGCTCCAGGCCGCGCTGGCGTGCGCCACCCAGCCCTCGCTCCCGCCGCGCCCGGGCTTGCTGGCAGAGCGGGCGGCCCAGGCGAGCGGGCTCCCCAGCACGGTCGCGGCGTCGAACTCCACGGCGAGCGGCGCGTCCCAGCCCGCCAGCAGCGCGTGGCACGGCGTCAGCCTCGCGCGCAGCACCTCGGGCAGGAGGGCGGGAGCGAGCGCTTCGACGAGCGGCGCGGCCTGCGGCGCGGGCAAGGCGAGCGCCACCGCGTCGAAGGGCCCCTCGCGCGCGGTGGAGTCCGCCGCAGCCGCGCTCGCGCAGGTCAGCCAGAGGCCGTCCTGCGCCCTGCTGGCCGCCTCGACGCGGATGCCCTGCCGCAGGTCGAGCCCCTCCGCGAGGTGGCGCGCGAGCGCGGACATCCCGGGCTGGGCGACATACCGCGGGTGCTCGCGCGGGCGCACGCGCTGCCCGCGCCCGGCGGGGCCCAGGCTGATCTCCACCTCCCGCGGCGACCACGGCGCCACCACGCCCTGCTCCAGCCACGAGCGCACGCGCCGCGCGAAGCCCGGGTCCTTCGCGGTGAAGAACTGCGCGCCGTGGTCGAAGGAGAACCCTTCCGCGCGCCGCGTCGCGAGCCTTCCGCCGGGACCGCGGCCCTTGTCGAAGAGCGTGACCTCGACGCCCTGCTCGGCCAGCACGCGCGCGCAGGCCAGCCCGGAGATGCCGGCGCCGACCACCGCCACCCGCTGGGGACCGGGCCGCGCGGGGCGCGCCACCGAGGTCTGGAGGGCAGGGACCTCGAGCCTCGCCGCGTGTCCCGCGAGCGGCCGCGGCCTCACCGCGCCCAGCACGGGCAGCTCGGGCGAGAAGGGCCGGTCGAACTGGCCCAGGCACCAGAGGATGCCGCCGAGGCTCGCGGGGTCGCGCCCGTCGAGCGCGTAGCGGTGGTTGAGTTCGACGAGGGTCTCCAGCGCGGCGGCTGCATCGCGGCTCCAGCCAACGACCGCCTTGCCCCAGGTCATCCGCAGGTTGTTGTGCAGCTCGCCGTGGCGCAAGAGCGAGCGCTGGCAGGCGTCCCACAGCGCGTCGCCGCTCTGCGCCGAGGAGAGCTGCTCCCACGACTTGAGCGGCCGCGGATCCCCTTCGTGCGCTTGGAGCGTGCGCCGGGCCCACTCGGGCAACGCGGCGAGCGTGTCCGCGCCCGGCGTGAAGCGGCAGAAGGACCACGCCAGCTCGCGCCAGGTGAGCAGCTCGTCGAGGAACTTCTCCGCGCCCGGACCGCCTTGCGCGGCCGCCTCGCGCGCGAGCCGCAGCGGCGAGACGCAGCCGAAGTGGAGGTACGCGGACATCCGGCTCACGCCTGGCAGGAGCGGGTCGTTGCGGTCGCGCGCGTACTGCCGGAGGCCGCGCTCGCGAAACCGGCGCCACCGCTCGAGGCCTGCGCTGCTGCCGCCGCGGGTCTCCCGCACGGCCGGCACCGAATGGTCGATCTCACAGGAGGCGATCAGCCGCGCGAGGGCCGCGTC
This sequence comes from Deltaproteobacteria bacterium, assembly GCA_043782365.1. Lineage (GTDB taxonomy): Bacteria > Myxococcota > Myxococcia > Myxococcales > 40CM-4-68-19 > CAIWCD01. The sequence goes on along the minus strand of JAYWAO010000308.1, from coordinate 8,610 downwards.
GTCCTGCGCTTCGAGCTCGACCGGCTCGAACGGGAGCGCCGGCAACGCCGTGGACCCTGGCGCGGCCGTCGGCGCGGGCGCCTCGCTCCAGGGAGCGGACACGCGGGCGCGGCGTTCGGCGGCCGTCGCCTCCCGGTAGGCGAACGCGCGGTCGTAGGCGCGCCCGACCACCTCCATCGGCACGACGCACGCGGCGTCGACCGCCAGCACCGGCGCAGGGCAGGCCCGCGCCAGCCGCTCCGCCCAGGAGTGCAGGAAGCCGAGCGGCACGTCATCGAGCACCACCGCCGCCGCGCGCGAGACGAGCTGCCGGAGCACGGGCCCGCGGTGCCCCGGCCGCTCGACGTGCACCACCGCCGGGACGCCGCGCGCGCGCAGGGCGCCCACCAGCTCTCGCATCGCCTGGAGCTGGAAGGCGTGCAGCCGGTCGCTCGCCCAGCCAGACCGCTCCGAGAGGCCCAGGTAGACCAGCACAGGCAGGCCCTGCGCGCCCGCCAGGTGCAGCGCCGCGTCGAGGGCAGGGTTCTCCTCGGCGCGCAGCGCGCACCGCAGCCAGCAGAGCACGAAGGCCCCCTCCGGACGCTCGCCGGGCCGCTCGTCAGCGGCGCCGCCGGCGGGCAGCGCGCGGGTCCGCTCCGCGAGGTGCGGCGGCAGCAGGGCCACCGCCGGGTGGCGCGCCCGCAAGGGGAGCTGGGAAGGGCCTGCGGGCTCGCGTCTGGGTCCGGGCACGAGAGGGGGATGCCGCGAGCGGGCAGAGGTCGCGCCATTGTTCCGCCGTGCCCGACGCCCCCACACGACCGAACCGCTGCTCGCGCTGCGCGGCGCGCCAGCGCTCAGGCCGCGGCTACAACGCGCGCAGTCCTACTTGGCCTTGCCGAGCGTCTTCTGCGCCAGCTGCTCGTCGTCCTCGACCAGCTCGATGCCTTCGAGCCGCAGCTTGCGCCGCTTCAGTTGTCGCGCGAGCTCCGCCTCGGGCGCGAGCAGGCTGCTCTTGTCGCCCACCTCGACGGCGAGCAGCGCGGGCTTCTCTCCCGCCGAGATGAGCAGCGCGCCGTCCTTGCTGTAGGCGAGCGCGCGCGCTTCGGGCGGCCGCTCGAGGCGCACCACCTGCCGGCCCGTCCGCACGTCCCAGATGCGGATGGTGCCGTCGCTGGAGGCCGAGGCGAGCGTCTCGCCGTCGGGCGCGAAGGCGATCGCCCGCACCCGCGCGCCGTGCCCGCTCCACACCGCGCGGGCCTCGCCGGTGGAGACCCGGAACGTCCGCACCACCTGGTCGCGCCCGCTGGTGGCGAGGATCGACGCGTGGGGCGAGAAGGCCACCGAGAGCACCGCCGCCGGGAGGCCCTCGATCTTGCGCTTCTGCTTGCGGCTCTGGGTCTCGAAGATGCGCACGCCGTGGTCTTCGCCGCCGGCCGCCAGCAGCTTGCCGTCCACCGAGAAGGCCACCGCGTTGAGCGGCTTCTCCGAGGCGTTGATGGTCGCGCGCGGCGCAGGTGAGCCCACGTCCCAGAGCCGCACCGTGCCGTCGCTGCCCGCGGTCGCGAGCAGCTTTCCCTCGGGGTGGAAGGCCACCGCGTTGACCGGCCCGGTGTGGCCTTCGAGCACGGTGCGCGCGCCCGTGGCCGCCTCGAAGAGGCTCACCGTCTCCTCCGCGCCCACCGCAGCGATCCACTTGCCCGCGCCCGGCGACCAGGCGAGCCCGGCGATCTCGCCCTGCGGCACCTCCAGCGTCTTCTCCATCTTGCCGGTGGGCAGGTCGAAGACCAGCACGTGGCCCGCGGCGTCGCCCACCGCGGCCCGGCGTCCGGACGGCGCCACCGCCACCGCGTTCGCCACCCCGAACCCCTTCGGCGCGGGCAGCGAGAGCACGCGCGCGCCCGGAGTCAGCTTCCAGACGCGCAGCTTGCCGTCGCGGTTGGCGATCGCCACCACGCCGCCGTCGGCCGCCAGCGCGACCGAGTTGGCCGCGTCGTCGGTGTCGAGCCGCGCGACCGCGCCCTGCGAGCCCGCGTCGATCAGCATCACGCGGTTGTCCTGCGAGAGCGCTGCGTAGAGCCCGTCGGCGGAGCCGGCCATCGCGAGGAACGGGCCGTCGCCGTTGATCCGCCGCAGCGGCGCGCCGGTGTCGCCGTCGATGAAGCGCACCGTCATGTCGGCGGCGCTCGAGACGACGGTGTGCGAGTTGGGGGTGAAGAAGGCATGCGCGACGGCCGCGTGCCCGGTGCCGCGCACCATCCGCATCTCGGGCCGTGGCCCCTTGGCCTTGGCGGACTCCGGCGTGAGCGGCAGCGGACTCCAGGCGCGCAGCGTGCCGTCCTCGCCCGCAGTGAGCAGCAGCTTCAGGTCGCTGGAGAACGCCACCGAGTTGACCGCGCCCTGGTGCCCCTCGAGCGTGGCGACCGCGCGCCACTCGCCCGTCTCGTAGAGGCGCGCCACCGATCCTTCGGCGGCCGCGAACCTGCTGCCGTCGGGGGCGAAGGCGAGGTCTCCCACGGGGCCGGCGGCGTCGATGCGCATCTGCGCCTCGCCGCTCACCGCGCTCCAGATCTGGATCACCTTGCCGACGCCCGTCGCCACCATCCCGCCGTCGGCCGAGAACGCCAGCGCGGAGGCGGGCCCTTCGAGGTCGATCGAGACGAGCGCCTTTCCTGTCGCGACTTCGATCAGCTTCAGCCCCTTGCCCAGCACCGCCACCGCGACCTTGCGGCCATCGGGCGAGAGCGCCAGCTGCTCGGCGCCCGCCGGCAGCGTCATCCGCAGCGCCGGGTCCAGGTCGACCGGCCCCCTCCAGGCAGCGCGCCAGCGGGCCTCCGCGGTGTCGTCCTCGACGCGGGCCACCGCGGCATAGGCAGCGGCCCGGCCCCAGCGCAGGTCGCGCGACGCAGTGCTCGCCTTCTCCAGATAGGCCTGCGCGAGGTTGCGCCGCGCCACCTGGTTCTCCATCCACACCCGCACCGCGCCGCCCACGATGGCGAGGAGCACCAGCGCCGCGGTGAGCACCACGTAGCGGTTCTTGCGCACCCAGCGGGCGACCGACTGCGCCGCCGTGTACTTGAACACGGACACGCGGCCGCCGGTGCGCCACGCCTCGACGTCGTTCAACAATTCGGTAGCCGAGCGGTAGCGGTTGCGCTTCTCCCGCGTGAGCGCCTTCTCGACCACCGCCGCCAGCTCCGGCGGCACCTTCGGCTCGAGCGAGCGGACCTTCGGCGGCGGCTCCTTGGCCACCATCATCAGCATCTGCATCAGATTCCGGCCCTGGAACGGCGGCCGGCCCGTGAGGATCTCGAAGAGCACCGCGCCGAGGCTCCAGACGTCGGACTGCGTGTCGACCTGGTCGTTCGCCCCCAGCGCCTGCTCGGGGCTCATGTAGGCGGGCGTGCCCATCACGTCGCCCTCTTGGGTCGAGGCGAGGCTCTCGTCCTTGGAGTCGGGCTTGTCGAGGAAGCGGGCGAGCCCCCAGTCGAGCACCACCGTCTCGCCGAACTCGCCGACCATCACGTTGTCGGGCTTGAGATCGCGGTGGATGACGGTGCGCTTGTGCGCGTACGCGATCGCCTGGCAGAGCGCGATGAAGTTGGGGAGCAGCCCGACCCGCTCGCGCAGGTCCTTGCAGCCCTTGAGCGCCTCGGTGAGCGTCTTCCCCTTGACCAGCTTTAAAGTGTAATACGTTGCTCCGTCGGGACGCCTGCCCACCTCGTAGACAGGGACGATGTTGGGGTGCTCGAGCTGCCCGGTGATGCGCGCCTCGTTGACGAAGCGCTGCTGCAGCGTCGCCTTGGCGGGGTCCTGGCCGGCGCGGGCGTGCTGCGGCAAGAGCTGCTTGAAGGCCACCTCGCGGCCGACGTGCCGGTCGAGCGCGAGCCACACCGACGACATGCCGCCGCGGCCGAACTCGCGCTTCATCAGATAGCGGCCCTCGGCCTCGGGCGTGAGCAGCTCCTTCTTGGCCTTCGACGGGTCGCCAGCCTCGTCCAGCGAGCCCTTCGCGTGGGCGATCCCCACCGGGTCGGGGCTGGTGACGGGCAGGGGCCGCTTGGGCAACGGCAGCGCCGACACCGGAATGGCGATCCGCGCTTGCGCCTTGTTCGGGTTGGCCGGGAGCGGCGGCATCGCGCGCCTGGGCGCGAACTTGGACACCGACTGCTCGGTGGGCAGCGGGCTCTCGGACTCCGCCTCGACCGAGACGTTCTCCGAGGAGTCGGTGTCGCGAGGGCCCACGCGCGCCTGCGCCTTGGGCAGCTCGCCCGGCTTGAGGAACGCAGTGGAGGCGTCGTTGGAGTCGTCCGGCATCTTCCCCGCCCACGGTCGGTGGCGTTCCAGCCTGCGCCCACCGAAAGACGGAGGCAATACCGCACCCTCCTCCCGGAGCCAAGGAGGTGCCGCCTGAAATGACCTGGCCGGTCGCCCCCGAAGGAGCGCCCGGCCGCCTGGAGAGCGGCGCCGGCTGACTGGACTTGATAGAAAGCGATTACTGCTGCGCGTCGGGCAGCTTCGCCTGGCGCACCTCCTGCGTGAAGTAGAGCGGCCGCCCCTTCACCTCGTCATAGATGCGCCCGATGTATTCGCCGATGATACCGAGCGACAACAGCTGCACCCCGCCGACAAAGAGCACCGCCACCACCAGCGAGGTCCAGCCGCGCACCACGCCCCAGCCGAAGGCCCAGGCGAGCACGGCGTAGAGCACGTAGAGGAGCGACATCGCCGCCGCCGTGAAGCCGATCCAGGTGGCGAGCCGCAGCGGCGCGTAGGAGAACGAGAGCAGGCCGTCGGTGGCGAAGCGGATCATCTTCGAGAGCGGGTACTTGGTCTCGCCGGCCGCGCGCGCGTCGCGGTGGTAGACGACCTCCTCCTGCTTGAAGCCGAGCCACGCCACCATCCCGCGGACGAACCGGTTGCGCTCGCCGAGGCGCTGCAGAGCCGTCACCGCGCGGCGGCTCATCAGGCGGAAGTCACCGGTGTCGACCGGGATCTCCACCTGGGAGAGCGAGCCGATCAGCCGGTAGAACGCCGCCGCCGAGGCCTTCTTGAACCAGGTCTCGCCCTCGCGCGCGCCGCGCCGGCCGTAGACGACATCGGCCCCGGCCCGCCAGCGCGCGAGCATCTCCAGCACCACCTCGGGGGGGTCTTGGAGATCTGCGTCCATCACGACCACGGCCTCGCCGCGCGCGAAGTCGAGCCCGGCGGTGATGGCGATCTGGTGGCCGAAGTTGCGCGAGAGCCGCACCAGCCCGAAGCGCGGGTCCTTGGCGGCGAGCGCGGTCATCTTCTCCCACGACCTGTCCCGGCTGCCGTCGTCGATCAGCACCACCTCGCAGGGCACGGCGGCGCGGGCCATCATCGACGCGAGCCGCTCGCCGAGCAGGTCGAGCGTCTGCTCCTCGTTGAAGACCGGGATGACGATGGAGAGCGTCGGGGTCAAGGGTGGCTCCGGGGGTGCGGGCGGCAAGAGGCGGCTGGCGCCAAGAGCGTTACCGCTTTTTCGAGGTGAGCGCGTCGCCGACCATCCCGGCCCGCCCTAGCAGCGCCAGCTCCGCCGCGGCCATCTTCTTCGCGTCGGCCGGGCGCTGGTGGTCGTGCCCGAGGCAGTGGAGCAGGCCGTGCGCCAGCAGCCGGCGGAGCTCGGCGGCGAGGCTCCAGCCGCCCTCCTCGGCCTGCAGCAGGGCAGTGTGGAGCGAGATCACCACGTCGCCGATCGGCCCCCGGGCCCCCGCGGCCTGCGCGGGCTCCTCCTGGGGAAACGAGAGCACGTCGGTGGCCTTCGCCTTGCCGCGGTGGACGCGGTTGAGCTTCTTGATCGCTGCGTCGGAGACGAGGAGCAGCGACAGCTCGCGCCCGTCCAGCCCGAGCGCAGCGAGGTGCTGGCGCGCCGCAGCCCGCAGGGTGCGCGAGGCGGCGGCGGCCTGCGGGTGCTCTACCTCGCAGGAGAAGAGCAGCGCTGTCCGGGGCGCGGGGCTCAAAGGCGGACCGGGAGCGGCGCGAGGATCACCTTGGCGCTCACCGCCACCTGCATCGCCTGCTTGAGCGCCGGAGCGCCTTCGTCCGGGCCCGCGAAGGTCCACAGCCAGCCGGCGGCGTTGGAGAGCGTCAGCCAGACCATCAGCGCCGGGGTCCGCTGGCTGCGCAGGAGCACGAACGCCATCCGGCCCATCGCGCAGGGCGCATCCTGGTGGCCCACCACCGTGGCGTCGGGGTTGGACTGGAGGCCGAACGCAGCAGCTTCGGGGCCGAGCGGCATCACCCGCTGCAGGCGGGTGAACTCGTCCGGCCGCAGGAGGCTCGCCTGCATCAGCCCGAGCGCGCCGTCGTCCTGCGGGCGGAAGTCGATCGGCCCGCCGGGGTCGTCGCTGCGCGACCAGCCCGCAGGGAGGTGGACCGCCAGCGACGGCGCCACTCTGAGCGGCGGGACCATGCCCTACTCCGCCGGCTTCTCGGCCTTGGCAGGGGCCTTGGCGTCGGCCTTCTTCGCCGCGGCGCTGCTCCCTGAGCCCGAGCCCGCCTTCGACGACTTCTTCGCCTTGGGGGTCTTCTCGGCGGCCGCCGCGAGGACCTGCGTCCACTCGGCCTTGCCGCCCTTGAGCGTGAGGATGGCGGCCATGCCCTTGCTGGTGCGGCCGTCGTTCATCGCCCACGGATCGGCGAACGCCGGCCCCGGGTTGAGGTAGAGCGACGCCGCCGCGACGCCCTGCTTGACCGGCTTCTTGCCCTCGAGATCGGTCGCGCGGCCGCCGGCCTCGAGGATGTGGCCGAAGACGCCGAACTGGATCTTCGCGTCGGCGATCGCCTGCGTCAGATCGGGGTCGCCCACGTTCTTGCCGTCGGTGGTGACGTCGATCGCCTGCGCGCCCTCCTGCCGCGGCGGGCCGTGCGTCACCAGCACCACCGGCGAGGTGGCGCCGCGGGCCAGGCGGGTGAGCTCCTGCGCGTCCTCGGGCTTGTAGTTGCAGCCCGAGGTCTCGGCGATGAAGCGGCGGTCGAAGTAGCCCGGCAGCGACACCAGCGTGAAGCCGTCGGCGTCCACCCGGCGCACGAGGCCGAGGTTGATCACGCTCTTGTTCTTCCTCCAGGCCGCCAGCGCGCCGCGGTTGAAGGCGCTGCGCGACTCGCTGTTGCCGATCACCGCGTAGACCGGGATGCCCTGGTCGCCGAGGTAGGTGAAGACCTCCGCGATGGTGGAGTCCTGGTCGTCCACCCCGTAGGCCGAATCGCCGCCGACGATGATCGCCCGCACGCCGGCCTTCTTGAAGGCGGCGAGGAAGATCTCGAGGTTCTTCTTGGTGTCGGCCGAGAAGTCCTTCACCGCCGAGAGGAGACCCAACCGCGCGACGTCCGGCTCGGGCTGCTCGGCCTTGACCTCCAGCCTGGACCCGCTGGCGGTGAAGGCGTGACCGGAGGCAGACCACGTCTCGGGCGCGGCGAGCACGTGGTCGGTCTTGCCGACGCAGGTGGTCTCGCTGTCGACCTGGTACTGCTCGAAGCTCCCGGCTGCGACGAGCAGCGCGGCGGCGATGGTGGCGATCATGCGTTCTCCGGCGGGTGCGGCGAGGCGTGCGAGTGCTGCGAGTGCTGCGAGTGCTGCGAGTCGAGCAGCCGCGGATAGCAATGCGCAGGGGTTGCGTCAATCGGGCAGTGCTGGAGCACGGCCTACTTCCCCAACGCCGCCCTGAGCGCCTTCTCTTCCTCCCCCAGCCTCCCGATCCCCGCGAGCAGCTCGTCGGAGCACTTCTTGTGGTGCGACAGCCGCGTCTCCTGTGGCCACTGCGAGAGGTCGGCCGGCGCGCCGAAGACGACCAGCACGGGCTCGCGCCCCAGCAGGTTGTTCCACAGCTCCTTCCCGAGGCTGTTGGAGAGCCCGTTGACGAAGGCAGGGATCACCACCGCCTCGGGCCGGGTCTTGAGCGCCAAGAGCCCCGCCCCCACCTGGGCCGGGAGCAGCGCGTACGGGTCGCCGCTCTTGTTGCGCGTCCCCTCGGGGTGGAAGCCCACCAGCGTGCCCTGCTCGCGCAGGCGCTCGACGATCAGCCCGAGCGCGTACTCGTTGAACCCGTGCAGCGTCTTGTTGCGGAAGAACGGCGGGAACATCGCCCCGCCCGAGAGTGTCAGGTTGATCAGGAGCCCGAGGGGGTTCTCGTAGAAGAAGTTCGCGCGCACCGGGAAGGAGATGCGGCGCCGCAGCCCGCAGCGGTTGAGCAGCGTCCAGCCGACGATGAACAGGTCGAAGAAGCTGCGGTGGTTCGCCAGCACGAGGAGCGGCGCGCCTGGCGGGATGTTGGCCAGCCGCTCGGCCCCGTGGATGCGCAGGCGGCGGCTGATGAGGAAGACGAGGATGATCTTCTCCAGCACGAACCGCTGCCACTGCTTGAGCACGGCGACCACCCACGGCCGCTGGCAGAAGGCGACGGCGCGGAAGGCGAGCCGGGAGAACCAGGGGAGCGACTCGATCGGGCCGCGCTCGGGCGCTTGGGACATGGCGGGCACCTATACCGCGCGGGCGGCCCGGCGCAGCGGGCTTCGTCGCCGCCCTATCGGGACGCGGTGGGCGCGGGTAGCTAGCCGTGGCAGCGGCCCGCGAGCAGCACGCCGTCGTGCCCTGTCCAGCCGGTCAGGCTG
>JAYWAO010000307.1:0-13255 GCA_043782365.1 Deltaproteobacteria bacterium | reverse complement strand
CGGAGGGGCCGATCACCGTGGTGTGCAGCGATTGGTAGAGGTTCGGCTTGGGTATCGCGATGTAATCCTTGAACCGGCCCGGCACGGGCTTCCACAGGGAGTGGATCAAGCCGAGCGCCTCATAGCAGGCCGGCACGCTCTTCAAGATCAGGCGGAAGGCGACGATGTCGTGCAGCTCGGAGAAGGAGCAGTGGTTCTTCTCCATCTTCCGCCAGATCGAATAGAGGTGCTTGGGCCGGCCGTCGATGCGCGACTCGAGCCCGGCCTCCTTCAGCTTGCCCTCGAGCAGCTCGATCACCTCGGTGATGAACTTCTGCCGGTCCTTCTGGCTCTGCGCGACCTCGGCCTCCACCGCGGCGTACTCGGCGGGCTTCAGGTACTTGAAGGCGTGGTCCTCCAGCTCGGTCTTGATCCACTGGATGCCGAGCCGGTGGGCGAGCGGGGCGTAGATGTCGAGCGTCTCCTGCGCGATCCGCTTCTGCGACTCGGGCTTCATGTGCTCGAGCGTCCGCATGTTGTGCGTGCGGTCGGCGAGCTTCACCAGGATGACCCGGATGTCCTTGGCCATCGCGACGAGCATCTTGCGGAGGTTCTCCGCCTGCTTCTCCTCGTGGGTGGCGGTGGCGAAGGGGACGGTGCCCAGCTTGGTGACGCCCTCGACGAGGTCGAGCACGGCCTGCCCGAAGAGCTCGCGGATCTCCTCGGGCTTGGCGAGCGTGTCCTCGATGGTGTCGTGGAGCAGGCCGGCGACCACGCTGGCCTCGTCGAGCTTCAATTCGGCCAGGAGCCCTGCCACCTCGAGCGGGTGGACCAGGTACGGCTCGCCGCTCTTGCGCACCTGCCCCTGGTGCACCTTGGAGCTGTAGACGTACGCCTTCTTGATGAGGTCGAGGTCGGCGTCGGGGCGGTAGGAGCTCACCCGCTCGAGGATGTCGTTCAGGCGGATCATTCGAGGTCTTCGGTAGCAGAACGTAGTGCATGGGGGGCACTGCGGCAACGGCCCAGCGTCGATCTCGCGACGCGCCGCTCGTGCGACTGGTCTGGAGACCGTTCTTTGGAGGCTGCGGGCCGGCGCGGAAATGCGCCCTCCCCTCAAACCCCTTGCGCCGCTTGCGCCGCTGTTTGCTAGAGTCGCCCTTGCTTCCCTTGCCCCCCTCGCGCGAACGAGACGACATGTTCTGTCCCAACTGCGGCATGGAGAACGTCGACACCGCCATCGAGTGTCGGCGCTGCCACGTTCCCCTCATCGACGAGGAGCACCCGCCCGAGGCCGCGCCCGCCGCGCCGGTGGCCGCGCACGGAGGCGCCGCGCCCGCGGACCTTGCGCACGACCCGCACGCTGCCGCCCACGCCGCCGAGCAGGCCGCCTCGTCCTTCGACGACCTGGGAGAGGTGTGCCGCCGCTGCGAGACGTACAACCCGCCGGGGACCCGGCGCTGCGAGAGCTGCGGCTACAAGCTGGTCGCCGACGACGCGCCCGACGCCACCGCCCACGCGGGCTCGCCGAGCGCCCAGCCCGAGGCCGCGCACGAGGCGCCGGCCTGGCACGAGGAGGTCCCTGCCGAGGTCCAGGCAGAGTTCGCAGTCCCGACGCAGGCAGTGGCGCACGCCGACCCCGGCGGTGAGGACCGGACGCCGCCGACGGGCTTCCAGCGCGCCTCGTTCGGCGACGAGGACGACGACTCCACCCGCGCCGAGCCGCCGCCCAACTTCGACAAGACGCCGGCCGAGGGGCACCCTTCGCTCTCCGACGAGCTGTCCGCGCTGGCGATCTCCGACGAGGACGCCCGCGAAGCCTTCGGCTCCACCCCTCCGGTAGACGCGACCCCGCCCGACGGCGTCGCGCCTGTCGTCGCGTACGAGCCGGAGCCCGTGGTGGTGGCCGCGCCTGCGCCGCCTCCTCCCGCGCCGCCGGCCCCTGCCGCGCCGAGCGAGAAGCTCTGCGCGAGCTGCGGCATCCCCAACGTGCCGAACGCGAAGTTCTGCGCTGAGTGCGGGACGCCGTTCCCCAAGGCGGCCGCTGCGCCCAAGCCAGCTCCGGCGGTCGCCGCAGTGGCCGTCGCCGTGCCGCCTCCGCCCGCGCCGCCGCCCCCAGCGGCGCCCACGCCCCCGCCCCCCGTCGCGGCGAAGCCTGCGGCCAGGCACGACGAGTTCTCTACCGACCCCAGCTCCGGCAAGGTCCGCAGCGCGCGCGACCTCGACAGCACCGCCGAGCAGCCGCCGGTCTCGCTCGAGCAGCACCTCGCGCTCTCGGCCGCGGCTGCGGACGAAGAGCCGGCGGCTGAGGCCCACGAAGGGTTCGTGCACGAGGAGGCGCATGGCCACGCGGTCCACGAGGAGCTGCCGCCGGAGCCTCCCGCCGAGTCGGCGCTGGAAGAGGTGCCGGCCGAGCTCCCTGCCGAAGAGCTGGCCGCCCACGCCGATGAGCACGTGGAGGCCCTGGCCGAGGCTCCCGCGGAGGCTCCCTTCGAGGAGGCCGCCGTCGAGGAGGCGCCCGTCGAGGCGCCCCAGGAGTGGGGGGACGCCGACGCCGAGGTGGTCGCCGAGGCTGCTCAGGAGGCGCTCCCGCCGGACGCCACGCCCCCGCACGGCGAGCCGCCGCTGGCCGAGGAGGCGCTCGCCTCGGCCCACGCGCCGCTGCCTGATGAGTCGCAGCCGGGCTTCACCACGGGAGAGGAGCCGACCAACGTCGACGTTCCCTCGGAGCCCGCGCCCACCGACGAGGTGTTCGCCGCCGAGCCCGCGCCGGAGCCCGCCCCAGAGCCGGAGCCGCCCTACCAGGTCACCGTCGTGGTCGAGAAGGGCTCGAGCGCGGGCACCGGGTTCATGCTCGGCAGGCTGGTGAACGCCATCGGTTCGGCTGGCGCGGCGGTCGAGATCCCCGAGGATCCGCACCTCGCCCCGGCCCACGCCACGCTGGTGTTCGACGACCAGCGCCTGCTGCTGCGCGACGAGGGGACCGCCAACGGCGTCTACCTCAAGCTCAAGGAGGCCGCCGCGCTCACGCCAGGCGACCTCTTCATCGCCGGAGAGAGGCTCCTGCGCTTCGACGGGCCCATCGAGATCCCGCTCGCCGACGAGACCGACACGCCCTTCCACGGCGCGCCCCGTCCCGCGTTCCCGGCGGTGCGCGTGACCGAGGTGCTCTTCGGCGGCAAGACCGGGCGCACCTGCCACCGCGCGGGTCCGGTGATCGCCATCGGGAAGACGGGCTGCGACCTGAACTTCCCGGCCGACACCCTGCTCGCCGCCCGCCACACCGAGATCCACCTCGCCGAGGACGGCAGCGCCTCGCTCCTCGACGTGGGCGGTGCGGGCACGCTGCTGAGGGTGCGCCCGCAGGCCATCCACGAGCTGCTCGCGGGCGACGTGCTGCAGGTGGGCGACCAGGTGCTCCGCATCGAGATCGGCTAGCGCCTGTCTGGTTCGGCCGGGACCGATCGTCGATCCCTCAGCGAGGCCGGACTCCACCGGCCTGAACCCAGACGTGCGAGCGATGGCCGACTGAGAAGCAGGCTGACCGAGCCACTGCCGACGTGCGCGTGGGCGCGCGCGCGGAGGGGACGTCGGTTGCCCGCTCCGGCGCCATCGACAGCGTCGCGGCCGAGCGGTCGCTCGCTGCTGCCGACTGCTCCAGTAGTTGGTCGAACCCCTCTGCGGGAGCGTCGGCCATCGTTTACTGCAGGGCCTGCATCATCAGGCGCGCCTGCTCGCCATATTTCGCCTCGTCGAGCCGGATGGCCGCCTGGTACTCCTCGCGCGCCCGCTGCGGCTTGGTGCCCGAATAGAGCGTGCCGAGCCGGAAGTGGATGGCGGCGTTGTCTGGGTCGAGCACCACCGCCTGCTCGAGGAGGTCTCGGGCGGCGCCGGTGTCACCGTCGCGCTGCAGGCGGCTCGCCTCCTCGACCAGCGTGGCGGCCTTGGCGGGGTCGCGGGCCACCTTGGCAGCGGCCGCTGCGACGCCTTCAGCCGGGGTGGCCGCGGCCGGTGTGGCTGCGCCCGGATTGGCGGCGCCCGGAGTAGTTGCGCCCGGCATAGTGGCGCCCGGGGTGGCGGCGGCCTGCGCGGCACCCGGGAGAGGCGCTGTCACGGAGGGCTTGGCGAGGCCCATCGCCGCCGCGACGGCGATCGCCAGGACCGCCGCGGCGGTCGCGCCGATGATCAGCGGGCGCTTGCCGCCGGCCCGCGCGGGCTCGGTGACGGCCCCTGCGCTGGCGGCCCCCTTCTTGACGGCCTGGGGCGCGGGGTCCGCCACGCCAGGCCGCGGCGGCGGAAGCGGCGGCGGAAGCGGCGGCGGCAGCTGCGTCGGCGCGGGGTGCGCGCTCCCGGGCCCGGCGGTGGGCGCACTCTGGGCCTTCTGCGGGATGGCGAGCAGCAGCCGCCGGAACTCCTCGGCGGTCTGCGGCCGGGCCGAGGGCTCCTTCTCGAGGGCGTGGAGGATCAGCTTCTCCATCGCGGCGCTGATCGGCGCGTCGGGCTGCCTCTGCCGCGGAGGGACTGGCGCCTCGTTGACGTGCTTGGTGAGCACCTCCATCGAGTTCTGTCCGTCGAACGGGAGGTGCCCGGTGGCCAGCTGGTAGAGGATGACGCCGACCGCGTAGAGATCGCAGCGGGCGTCGAGCGCGCCGCCCGTGGCCTGCTCGGGCGCCATGTACTGCGGCGTGCCGCAGACGACGTCGGAGCGGGTGAGCCCGGGCGAGTCGGCGTCCATGATCTTGGCGATGCCGAAGTCGAGGACCTTGACGAAGTCCGGCGAGTCGCGCCGCTGCTCGATCATGATGTTCTCGGGCTTCAGATCGCGGTGGATCACGTTGTGCGTGTGGGCCTCCGCGAGCGCGCCGAGCACCTGCGCAATGATGTGGACCAGCCGGTCCTCGCCGAGCGGCCACTCGTCGCGCAGGACGAGGCGCAGGTCCTTGCCCTGCACGAACTCCATCGCGATGTAGAGCGTGCCCTCGTCGCCGATGCGGCCGAAGTCGAGCACCGCGATCACGTTGGGGTGGTTGAGCCGGCTGGACGCCTTCGCCTCGCGCTCGAAGCGGCCCACCAGCGTGGGGTCCTCGAGCAGCGCGGGCTTGAGCGTCTTCAGGCAGACCGTCTTCTCCAGCGCGAGGTGCCGGGCCTTGTAGACCTTGCCCATGCCGCCCTGGCCGATCAGCTCCTCGACGAGGAAGCGGCCGGCGACCTCGGTGCCGACCAGCGGGTCGCGCTGCACGCGCGAGGCGGGCTTGGGCCTTCCCGGGCCGTTGGTACGCGGGCCATGGCTCGCGCCAGGCGCAGCCGTCCCACCGGTCGCAGGGCCGGGCGTCGGCGCCTGCCTGGCCGCCGGGGGCCGCGGCTTGGGCCCAGCGCCGCCGGAAGGATCGGCGCTCGCAGCCGCCGCGCCACCCGGAGCCGCCTCACGCGCGGGCGCGCCGATGCGCGCAGCGGGAGCCGCGGTGGCCAGCACCAGCCCGCAGTGGATGCAGACCTTCCCCGGAGGCGAAGGGAGGTCGCGCTGGCAACGAGGGCAGTTCACGCGGCGTGCATGGTCGCACACAGACGAGGGGTCGCGCCACGGGTTCGTGGAGCAGCGGTCACTCGCACCGAGCGCGTGCCTCATTGTGGAACCAGTTGGTGCGCTGCGCAGCCGCCGCTCTGGTGCTACTGTCCTCAACCCCGCCGCTGGGCTCGCATCGCACCCGCCATGCAGCCAGCCCGCCCCCAGCGCGGACCGGAGGAGCACGCAATGCGCGCAGCCTGGATCGAGAAGCGCCGCGGTCAGAAGAACGTCACGCAGATGCACTACGCCCGCCAGGGCCTCGTCACCGAGGAGATGGCCCACGTCGCCAAGGTCGAGCGCATCCCGGCCGAGCTGGTCCGCGGCGAAATCGCCGCCGGCCGGATGATCATCCCGGCCAACATCATGCACCCCGAGCTGGAGCCGATGGCCATCGGGCTCGCCTCCAAGTGCAAGATCAACGCGAACATCGGCAACAGCGCGGTGACCTCCGACGTCACCGGCGAGCTCGAGAAGCTCGGCCACTGCCTGAAGTACGGCGCCGACACCGTGATGGACCTCTCCACGGGCGGCAACATCCCGGGCATCCGCGACGTGCTCCTGCGCAAGAGCACCGTCCCGCTCGGCACGGTGCCGATGTACGAGGCGATCCAGCGGGTCAAGCGCGTCGAGGAGCTGACCGCGCAGGACCTGCTCGACATCGTCGAAGAGCAGGCGCAGCAGGGCGTGGACTACATGACCATCCACGCGGGCATCCTCCGCGATCTGGTCCCGCTGGCGCAGCACCGCGTCACGGGCATCGTCTCGCGCGGCGGCGCGCTGATGACGCAGTGGATGATGGCGACGGGCCGCGAGAACCCCTGGTTCACCCACTTCGAGCAGCTCTGCGAGATCTTCAAGCGCTACGACGTCAGCTTCTCGCTCGGCGACAGCCTCCGCCCGGGCAGCCAGGCCGACGCCTCCGACGAGGCGCAGTTCGCCGAGCTGAAGGTCCTCGGCCACCTCACCAGGCTCGCCTGGAAGCACGACGTGCAGGTGATGATCGAGGGCCCCGGCCACATCCCGATGCACGAGATCGAGATGAACATGCGCATCGAGCAGGAGGTGTGCGACGGCGCGCCCTTCTACGTGCTCGGGCCGCTGACGACCGACATCGCGCCCGGGTACGACCACATCACCTCGGCGATCGGCGCGGCGCTCGCGGGCTGGCACGGCGCTTCGATGCTCTGCTACGTCACCCCGGCCGAGCACCTCAGCCTGCCCAACGCGGCCGACGTGAAGGACGGGATCATCGCCTACAAGATCGCTGCCCACGCCGCCGACCTCGCCCGCCGCCGGCCCGGCGCGCGCGACCGCGACGACGCCATCAGCCGCGCCCGCTACGGGTTCGACTGGAACGAGCAGTTCCGCCTCTCGCTCGACCCCGACGGCGCCAGGCGCAAGCACGACGAGACGCTGCCCCACGAGGCGTTCAAGACCGCCGAGTTCTGCTCGATGTGCGGGCCCAAGTTCTGCTCGATGAAGGTGCACACGCACCTCGAGGAGAAGGGGATCGCGCCCGTGCTGGAGAGCGCGCCCAAGGAGCTGATCGCCGAAGCGCTGGCGTTCGCCAAGGCCCACGCGGTGCCGCGGTCGGGCTCGGTGGTGGAGGCGCAGCCAGTCGGTCTCGGCGGTCTCGGCAAGAAGGCCGCGGCGCCGACCCCTGCCGCGGCGATGCCGGCTCCCCCGGCGATCACCCACTTCGACGCGCCCGGCGCAGGTCCGGCGCGGGCCAAGGGCGAGTAACACACTTGGCTCTCGAGGGGGCGTCGCTTCCTGCCGCCGCAGCAGCGGCGAGCGAGGTCATCGAGGCAGCGCCGCTGGCCACCTTGCCGGCAGCGCCGCCCGCCATCGTCACGCACGCGCTCACCCGCCGCTTCGGCGCGGCGGTGGCGGTCGACACGCTGGAGCTGTCGGTGCCGCGCGGATCGTTCTACGGCTTCCTCGGTGAGAACGGCGCCGGCAAGAGTACGACCATTTCCATGCTCACCGGCCTCCTCGAGCCGTCGAGCGGGTCGGCCAGCGTGCTCGGCTTCGATCTCAAGAGCGGCTCCGACGAGGTGAAGCGCCGCATCGGGGTGGTCCCCGACGGCATGCTGCTCTTCGACCGGCTCACCGGACGCGAGCAGCTCGTCTTGGTGGCGCGCCTCTTCGGCCTCTCGCGCGCCGAAGCCGGGCGCCGCGCCGACGAGCTGCTCTCGGTGATGGAGCTCGACCGCGACGGCCAGAAGCTGGTCAGTGACTACTCTTTCGGCATGAAGAAGAAGCTCTCGCTCGCGGGCGCCTTGATCCACGGGCCCGAGCTGCTCTTCCTCGACGAGCCGTTCGAAGGGGTGGACGCCGTCGCCAAGTCTGCGCTCACCGCGCTGCTCGCCGACCTGGTGCGCCGGCAGAAGCTCACCATCTTCCTCACCTCGCACGTGCTCGAGGTGGTCGAGAAGCTCTGCGACCACGTCGGCGTCATCCACCGCGGCCGGCTGGTCGCGCAGGGCACGCTCGCAGAGGTGATCGCGCTCGCGCCCGGCGCCCACAACCTGCCCGAGGCGTTCGTCGCGCTGGTCGGCGAAGGCCGCACCGCGCCGCGCGCGCTCTCCTTCCTGCCGTGAGTGGCCTCCTGGAGACGCGCGCCGCCCGCTTTGCTTCGCAAGCGCAGACGCTGGTCTGGCTGCGCACCAAGCTGTGGCTGCGCGCGCTCTCGCAGGAGCGGACGCTCGGCCGCTTCCTCTTCCAGGCGGCGGTCGGCCTCTTCGCCTTCGCCGCCTCCTGCTTGATGGCGTTCGGGCTCTGGCACCAGCTCGCGATCGAGTACGCGCGCAGCCCGGTCGAGGTGCGGCAGAGCGGCGGGCCGCTCGCCATCGGCGCGCTCTGGCTGACGCTGGGCCTCGTTCTGCGGCTCTACTTCGCGCTGCTCTCGCTCGCGCAGGGCAAGCCGTTCCTCGACCCGCGCCGGTTCCTCCTCTACGCGGTGCCGGGCCGGCTGGTGACGTTCATCAACATCGCCGCGCAGCTCTTCGAGCCCGTCTGGGTGCTCTTCTACCCGCTGGCGGTGGGCTTGGTGCTGGGGCTCGCGCGCATCCCGGGCGCGCCGGGCGTGGCCCCGCTCGCGTTCGCGGTGGCGCTGCTCGTCGTCGCGGCGGCGGCGTTCTTCCACCTCGCGCTCGCGGTCGTCACCGAGATCGGCTCGCACAAGGTCCTCCGGCGCGCGCTCTTCGTCGGCATGCTCGGCGGGGTCGGCCTCTTCATGACCTTCGTGAACAGGCTGAAGAAGTTCGACGGCGACTCGCTGGAGCTGCTCTCCTGGCCGGTCCTGCGCCGCCTTCCGCCCGGCTGGGCCGTCGAGCTCGCGAGCGGCCTCTCCTCGGGCCAGCTCTCCGACGCGCTCGGCCCGCTCTGCCTGCTCCTCTCGATCACCGGCCTCTCGTACGTGCTCGCGCACCGGCTGGCGCTGCGCGAGGCCCGCCGGCCCGACGAGCTGGTCCGCGCGGGTCCCATCGGCAAGGGCCCGCCGGGCTGGAAGCTGCCGCTCGTCCCCGAGCCCGTCTCGGCGCTGCTCGAGAAGGAGACCAAGACGGTGCTGCGCGCGGGGTGGCAGCAGCTGTTGATCGCGCCCGCCAGCTTCTTCTTCCTGCGCCTCGCCGTGCTCCACGACGGGCCCGCGATGGCAGGGCCGCAGCCGTTCCTCATCGCCGCGGGCTACGCGCACCTCGGCGTGCTCGCCTACACGATCAACTGCTTCGGCTGGGACCTGGACGGCGCGCGCGGCTACTTCCTCTGGCCCGTGCGCGGCCGCACCGTGCTCCTCGCGAAGAACGGCGTCGCCTACGGGCTCTCGCTGCTGCTCTTCCTCGGCATCGCGGCGATCGTCTTCGCCACCGGCCGCCGCGACCTCTCGCAGATCGCGGTGGGGCTGATCGCCCACACGGCGACGTTCCCCGTGCTGGCCGCGCTCGGGAACGCCGCCAGCCTCTTCTATCCCTCGCCGATGCGCACCGCCCGGCTGCGGCGCTCGGTGGGCGGCACCACAGCGCTGGTGCGGCTGGGCGCGATGCTGCTCTTGGTGGGAGCGGGCTGGGCGCCGTACGTGCTGGGGAACGCGCTGCGGCTGCCGCTCTTGTTCGTCTATGCGGGCGAGCTGCTGGTGATGGCCGTGGCGTACGGCGGCCTCTTGTCGGCGAGCGAGGCGATCCTCGGGCACCGCAAGGAGCTGGTGCTCAAGGGGCTGGCGCGCGACGAGTAGCGGCGCGGCTTTGAGCCCCTAGAGCGCCGGAACGGTTTGACTCCTGTCAAACCGATCGGCGCTCTAGGGCGGCAGCTCGCGCGGGGCGACCGAGGCGAGCACCACCTTGGCCTCGGCATCGACGGCGGCGAACAGATCGTCGAACTTCCCGCTCCCCGAGCGCCCGGCCGCCTCCAGCGCGGCTGCGGCCCAGCGGAGGCGGTTGATGGACAGCGTCCCCGCGTCCCCGGAGAGGGCGTGCGCGTGCTGGCGGACGGCCAGGAAGTCGCGGCCGCGGACCGCCGTGGCGAGGACCGAGAGGCTCTGCGGCAGCCCTTCGGCGAACCTCGTCAGCAGACGGTGGAGCGTCTCTGCGGAGAGCGCGAGCCGCGCCTGGGCCTCGGTCAGGTCCATGGCCAGCCCCTGGGGCTCTTGGGTCGCACCGGGCGGGCCCGGCCGGCCCCGCGCCGCCACGCCCGCGGCGCTTTCCGTCGGGGGCGCGCGCACCGGTCGCTTCACCACTTGCCGGCGCAGCGCCTCGAGCAGCCCCCGCCGGTCGATCGGCTTGGGGACGCAGTCGCTCATTCCGGCCGCCAGGAAGGACTCTGCGTCGCCCTTGAGCGCGTTCGCGCTCATCGCGATGATCGGCAGCGCAGCGGTGCGCGCGTGGGACCTCAGCCGCCGGGTCGCCTCGATGCCGCCCATCACAGGCATCTGCACGTCCATCAGCACGCAGGCGTAGTCCCCCGCCAGCGCCAGCTCGACTGCCTGCGCCCCGTCCACCGCCGCGTCCACCTCGAAGCCGAGCCGGGTGAGGAACCCGCCAGCGACCATCCGGTTGGGCTCGCTGTCGTCGGCGAGCAGCGCGCGCAGGCCCTTGAACTCGCCCGCGCCCGCCGCCGCGTCGTCCGGTGCGCCGTTCTCGAGCGGGCGGGCGTGGTGCGGCTGCGCGGACCCCTCTGCCACGTGGGCGGCGTGCGCCGCTGCGGTCCCCGCGTCGTCGATCGGGAGCGCGAGCGCGGCGTCCAGCGCAGCCGACAGCTCGTGCAGCTTGATCGGCTTGGTCAGGTAGCGGAAGAACCCCGCTTCCTCGCCCTTGCGCAGGTCGGCCGGCATCGCGTTCGCGCTGAGCGCGATCACCGGGATGTGGGCGGTGAGCGGGTCCGCGCGCAGCATCTTCAGCGCGGTGAAGCCGTCGATGCCGGGGAGGTTGATGTCCATCAGCACCAGCTGGGGGCGCGAGGCGCGCGCGATCTCGACGCCGATGGTGCCGTTCACCGCCGTCAGCAAGAGGAGGTCCTCCTGCCGGGAGACGATCTTCTCGACGAGGCGAAGGTTCGCCGGGTTGTCCTCGACGTAGAGGAGCGTGTGGACGCGCCCGCCGCGCCTTTGCGGCAGCGCCAGCGCCGACGCCGAGTCCCCCTCCGCGGCGAGGCGCGGCTCGTCTGCCGTCCGCAGGTCGACCCAGAAGACGCTCCCCTCGCCGACCCTGCTCTCGACGCCGATCACGCCCTGCATCATCTCGACGAGCCGCTTGGCCACCACCAGGCCGATGCCCGTGCCCTGCTCGCCGCCGTCCTCCTGCCCGAGCCGGTTGAAGGCCTGGAAGAGCTGCGAGATCTGCTCCGGCGGCAGCCCCGCGCCGGTGTCCCTGACGCTCAGCCGCGTCCACTCCGCCTGCCTGTCCTCGCACGAGACGGTCACCGAGCCACCCGCCCGGTTGTACTTGATGGCGTTGGTGAGGAGGTTGATCAGCACCTGCTTGAGCCGGGTGCGATCGGCGCTGACGAAGCGGGGGTGGTCCAGCTTGGGAAACGAGAGCTTGATGCCGCGCTGCTGCGCCTGCTGCTCGACCATCCCCTGGCACTCGACCATCACCTCGGCGAGCGAGACCGGCTCGCGGGAGAGCGGCACCCGGCCCGACTCCACCTTGGCGAGGTCGAGGATCTCGTCGATCAGCCGCAGCAGGTGCCAGCCCGCCTGGAGGATCTGGGCGATGCTCTCGCGCTGGGTGACGTTGGGCTGGGGAGAGTCCGACTCCATCAGCTGCGCAAACCCGAGGATGGCGTTGAGCGGGCTGCGCAGCTCGTGGCTCATGCTGGAGAGGAACTCGCTCTTGGCGAGGTTGGCCTTCTCCGCCACCGAGCGCGCGCCTTCGAGCTCGACGTTCTTGTCCTGCAGCGCCTGGTCGAGCCGCTTGCGCTCGGTGACGTCGCGGGCGGCGGCGAAGACGCCCTGCAGCCGCCGGTCCCGGTCGAAAAAAGTAGTCGCGCTGTAGGAGACCACGGTCTCGCGGCCGTCGCGGGCGCGGGCGGTCAGCTCGTAGTTGGTGATCCGCTTCTCCGCCAGCACGCGGTTGATGCCCGCCTCCGCGCGCGCCGGATCGGTGAAGCCGTTCTTGAACGGCGCGCCGATCAGCTCGTCGCGGGTGCAGCCGGTGAGCGACTCCATCTCCTTGTTGGCGTCGAGGATGATGCCCGCCGGGTTCATCGTCACGATGGCATCGACGTTCGATTCGATCAGCGAGCGCGCGTAGAACTGCTGGTCGCGCAGCCGCTGGTCGAGGACCTTCTGCTCGGCCTCCACTTGCTTGCGCGCGGTGTTGTCGGTGCCGATCAGCAGGTAGCCGATGATCGCGCTGTGGACGTCGCGCAGCGCGGTCACCGAGACCACCGCCGGGAAGCGGGAGCCGTCCTTGCGGATGTAGGTCAGCTCGTAGATGTCCTCGATCCCGCGCGAGGCTTTGAAGACCAACGCCTCGAAGCCCGGCGTGATCGGCGTGGAGAGCTCGGCGCTGAGCGCCTTGGCGCGCGCGATCACCTCCTCGGGGTCGGAGATGTCCGCCGGCGTGATCTTGTTCATCACCTCGGCGGCGGCGTAGCCCAGCATTCGCTCCGCACCGACGTTGAAGATCTGGATGACCCCCTTGGCGTCGGTGGCGATGCTCGAGAAGTTGGCGCTGTTGAAGATCGCGCTCTGCAGCGCGCCGGCCTTGAGGAGCGCCTCCTCCGCCTGCTTGCGCGCCGTGTTGTCGGTGCCGATCAACAGATAGCCAATGATGGTGTTCTGCGCGTCGCGGAGCGCGGTGACCGAGACCACCGCCGGAAAGCGGCTGCCGTCTTTACGAATGTAAGTCAGCTCGTAAATGTCCTCGATGCCGCGGGAGGCCTTGAACACGAGCGCGTCAAAGCCGGGCGTGATCTGTGTTCCGAGCTCGGCGCTGAGCGCCTTGGCGCGCGCGATCACCTCCTCGGGATCGGAGATGTCGGCCGGCGTGATCTTGTTCATCACCTCGGCCGCGGCATAGCCCAGCATTCGCTCCGCACCGACGTTGAAGATCTGGATGACGCCCTTGGCGTCGGTGGCGATGCTCGAGAAGTTGGCGCTGTTGAAGCTCTACGGGACGACGACGTCGCCGTTCGTGCGCCGGGTCCGCGTGGTCGCGGCCGAGGTCGGCGAGCCGGTCGACCGGATCGACACGGCGACCGAGGTGGGGCAGG
>JAYWAO010000306.1:0-33482 GCA_043782365.1 Deltaproteobacteria bacterium | reverse complement strand
CCGCGAGTCGGGTGGCCGTGATCAAGGTGCACATTCGGATCGGACGGGCACCCACCAGTCGACCAGTGATCTGGGACGCGGGCCGGCGGCCCTGCTAGACCGGGCCGTCGAGGCGCGCGCCGCGGTCGACCAAGTCTGGTTCAGGGCTCCTCGACACTCCCTTACTCGTATCCTGGGCTCCGACGGGGGTCCGCCGCTTGCCATCCCGCCCCACCTCCCCTACTCACCCCGGGATGGCCCTCCCCACCGGCACGCTCCACCTCGGCAAACCTCCCGGCGCAGCCCCCTTCGACGCCGCCCTCGTGCAGCGCCTCGCCGCCGCCGTCTTGCGCCGCGAGGGCCCGCCGCGCACGCGCAACCTGCTCGCCGATGGCCAGCCGATGTTCACCAACCGGCTGGCGCTGGAGACGAGCCCGTACCTGCTGCAGCACGCGCACAACCCGGTGGACTGGCGCCCGTGGGGCGAGGAAGCGTTCGCCGAGGCGAAGGCGCGCGGGGTGCCGGTGTTCCTCTCCATCGGCTACTCCACCTGCCACTGGTGCCACGTGATGGAGGAGGAGTCGTTCGAGGACCCCGCGCTCGCGCAGGCGCTCAACGAGCGGTGGGTCTGCATCAAGGTGGACCGCGAGGAGCGGCCCGACGTCGACGCGGTGTACATGCAAGCTGTACAGCTCCTCACGGGCCACGGCGGCTGGCCGATGAGCGTCTTCCTCACCCACGAGAAGAAGCCGTTCTTCGCGGGCACCTACTTTCCTCCAGGCGACGGCCAGCGCGGGTCGCGCGTCGGCTTCCTCACCGTCATCGCGCAGCTCGCGCGGATCTTCGCCGAGGAGCGGCCGCGCGCGGAGGAGAGCGCGCAGGACCTCGCCAGCGCCGTCGAGAAGTCGCTGCGGCCGGAGAAGCCCGCAACGCTGCCGGGGAAGTCCGCGCTCGACGGCGCGCTCGACCACTACCTCCACGTCTTCGACCCTCGCGAGGGCGGCGTGCGGCGCGCGCCCAAGTTCCCCTCGTCGCTCAACGTGCGCTTCCTCCTGCGCGCGTATGCGCGGACGGGCGCGCAGGAGCCGCTGCGGATGGCCTGGCTGACGCTGGAGAAGATGGCGCTCGGCGGCCTCTACGACCAGGTGGGCGGCGGCTTCCACCGCTACTCCACCGACGCGCAGTGGCTGGTGCCCCACTTCGAGAAGATGCTCTACGACAACGCGCTGCTCGCCATCGCCTACACCGAGGCGTGGCAGCTCTTCTCGGGCCTCGCGGGCGACGCGCCCGACGGGATGGCGTGGAGCGTGAAGGCCGCCTTCTGCAAGCGGATCGCGCTCGAGACGCTGGCCTACCTCGACAAGGAGCAGTCCGACCCGCGCGGCGGCTTCTGGTCGGCGGCCGACGCCGACAGCGAGGGCGAGGAGGGCACCTTCTTCGTCTGGACGCCGCTGCAGCTCGCCGCGGCGCTCGGCCACGACGACGGCGCGAAGCTGGCCGCGCTTTATGGTGTTACACCTGAAGGCAACTTCGAGGGCAAGAGCGTGCTCTCGCTTTCGCACGTCCCGCAGGGCGAGGAGCTGGCGCTCTTGGAGCGGGCGCGCCCGAAGCTGTATGCGGCCCGCGCGCTGCGGCCCTGGCCGCTCGTCGACCGCAAGGTGCTCGCGTCGTGGAATGGGCTGGCCATCTCGGCGTTCGCCCGCGCGGGGCTGGCCTTCGCGGAGCCCGCGCTGGTGCAGCGGGCCGAGCGGGCGGCAGACGAGCTGCTCTCGACGCACCAGCAGGGCGGCGTGCTGCTGCGCACCTCGCTCGCGGGCGTGCCGCGCCACCCGGGTCTTTTGGAGGACCACGCCTTCCTCGCCGCGGGGCTGCTCGATCTGTTCGAGGCCACCGGCGCGCCGCGCTGGCTCACCGAGGCGCGCGCGCTGCAGCAGACGCTGCGCTCACGGTTCGCCGACGAGGCGGGCGGCTTCTTCCGCACCCCCGAGGGCCACGAGGCGCTGCTCGCCCGCGAGAAGCCCGCGTACGACGGCGCGGAGCCCACGGGCAACTCGGTCGCCGCGCTGAATCTCTTGAGGCTCGCGGCCCTCACGGGCGACGACGGCTACCGCGTCGAAGCGGAGGCGCTCCTGCGCGCGTTCGGCGCCACGCTCGCCGCCGCCCCGGCCGCGCTGGGCGAGGCCTTGCTCGCGCTCGACTTCCTCCACCAGCAGGCGCGCGAGGTGGTGCTGCTGCGGCCGCAGGGCGGCAGCGACGCGGCCCTGCTCGAGGTGCTGCGGACCCGCTTCTCGCCGGCCCAGGTGCTGGTGCGCGCCGAGGAGGGCCCGGGCCTGGAGGCGCTCGCCGCGGTGACGCCGTTGGTGCGCGAGCGGACCGCGCTGGCGGGCGCGACGACGGCCTACGTCTGCCGCCACGGAGCCTGCGGCCTGCCGGCCACCACGGCGGAGGCGCTCCGGGAGCAGTTGGCGATCTAACGCAGGCGGCGGGCCGGGTCGGTCAACGAGCGGCTTGCCCGCCCGGCCGGATCCGGACTTCATCGCGGGATGCACCCAACCCCCGCCCGCGCGCTCGCGGTAACACTCTTCCTGCTCGCCAGCGGCTCTTGCGGAGGTAGCACGATGGGGTGAAGAGCCAGTACCCGTCGGACCACTTCGCGGTCAGCGCGGAGCCCGTCCTGCAGTAGCGGCTGGCGCGGCGCCGCACGATGCGTGATTGACTGGCCAGCGGCGCTCACGTTTCATGGTTCTCCATGCGCCCGACCTTCGCCCGGTTCGTCAGCCCGCTCACCCGATTCGCGCTCTGCGCGCTCTTCGCCCTCGCCGCGCCAGCGTGCAAGAAGCCGCGGCCGGCCCACACCATCGGGCTCGCGCTCGACGTCGGCGGGCGCGGTGACCAGTCGTTCAACGACGGGGCGCTGCGCGGGCTCGAGGGGATGGCGGCCGGGCTCGCCTACGGGGCGAAGGGCTACCAGCCGCTCACCGAGGAGCAGCGACTGGCGCTGGTGCCGCTCGACCTGCGCGGCACGCCCCTCCCGGCGCTGGGGATCCCGCCGCCGCTGGTGCTCTCGGGCAAGGCGCAGGAGGACTACGAGCCGAACCTCCAGCTCCTGGTGGACCAGGGCAGCGAGCTGACGGTGGCGGTGGGCTTCATGATGGAGAAGGCGGTCCGCGAGGTGTCGGCGCGGAACCCCGAGGCGAAGTTCCTCCTGCTCGATTCGCCCGTCCTCGACGCGAGCGGCAAGCCGGTGGTGCGGCCCAACGTGCGCGCGGTGGTCTTCCGCGAGCACGAGGGGTCGTTCCTGGTGGGCGCGCTCGCGGGCCTGCTCACCCGCACCGGCAAGGTGGGCTTCGTCGGCGGGATGCAGGTGCCGCTGATCAAGAAGTTCGAGGCAGGCTTCCGGGCGGGCGTGAAGACGGTCAACCCCGAGGCCGCGAAGAACGTGCTGGTGGCCTACACGGGCTCGTTCGACGACGAGAAGAAGGGGGTCGAGGTGGGCCAGGACCTCTACGCGCGCGGCTGCGACATCGTCTTCCACGGCGCGGGCCTCGACGGCCTGGGCGTGATCAAGGCCGCCGAGAAGGCCGGCAAGCTGGTGGTCGGCGTCGACAGCGACCAGGCCCACGTGGCGCCGCACCACGTGCTCACCAGCATGGTCAAGCACGGGGACCTCGCCGTCTACGCGGGCGTGCGCGACGTGGTGCAGGGCAGGTTCACCGCAGGCAACGTCGCGCTCGGCCTCAAGGAGGGCGGCGTCGGGCTGGCGCCGCTCGGCGGCGACGCCGTCCCGGAGATCAACGCGGCGCTCAAGGCGGCCGCGCTCGCCGACGTCGAGAAGATCAAGGTGGCCATCATCGCGGGCGCCTTCGCGGTGCCGGCGACCATCGACGAGCTGGAGAAGTTCGCACCGCCATCGCGGGAGACGATGGGCCTCGCGCCGGCCGCTGCCGCTCCTCCCGCCGCCGCGCCCGCTCCCGCCGCGCCCGCTCCCGCCGCTGCGCCGGCCGCTGCCCCTGCCGCCGGCAAGAAGTAATACTCGTGCCCCCGCCCGCCCTCGAGCTGCGCGCCGTCACCAAGCGGTTCGGCGCCTTCACCGCGGTGGACGCGGTCTCGCTCTCGGTGGCCGAGGGCGAGGTGGTGGGCCTGCTCGGCGAGAACGGCGCGGGCAAGAGCACCCTCATCCAGGTGGCCTGCGGCCTCTACCAGGCCGACCACGGCGAGGTGCGGGCCTTCGGTAACACACTTCCGCCCGGAGACCCGCGCGCCGCCATCGCCGCGGGGCTCGGCGTCGTCTACCAGCACTTCATGTTGGTGGGCCCGCTCACGGTCTGGGAGAACGTCGTCCTCGGTCAGGAGCCGCGGCGCGCGGGCCTGCTCGGGGCGCTCGGCGCCATCGATCGCGAGCGGGCCCGCGCCGAGGTGAAGGCCGCCGCCGAGAAGGCCGGGCTCTCGCTCGACGTGGACGCCGCGGTGGAGACGCTCGGCGTCGGCGCGCAGCAGCGGGTGGAGATCGTCAAGCAGCTCTGGCGGGGGGCGCGGGTGCTCATCCTCGACGAGCCCACCGCGGTGCTGGGGCC
This sequence comes from Deltaproteobacteria bacterium, assembly GCA_043782365.1. GTDB lineage: Bacteria > Myxococcota > Myxococcia > Myxococcales > 40CM-4-68-19 > CAIWCD01. The sequence continues at coordinate 28,929 of JAYWAO010000306.1, read as the reverse complement.
CGCGGAGTCGCGCGAGCTCTCGGCCACCGTGCGCAGGCTCGCCGCCGAGGGGCGCAGCGTGGTCTTCATCTCCCACAAGCTGCGCGAGGTGCTGGCGCTGGTCGATCGGGTCGCCGTGCTGCGCCGGGGCAAGCTGGTGCTGGAGCAGCGCGCGTGCGAGGCGAGCCCGCAGACGCTGGCCGAGGCGGTGATGGGCAGCGCGGCGGCGGCCTCCACTTCGAATCCGCAGGGAGGTGCGGAGGAAGGGGAGGAGCTCGCTGGGCGCGGCCGTTCGAGCACGAGCGCGAATGGCCGGCTCAAGCTGGCGATCATCGGCCAGGAGGAGGCGGTGCGGCCGCGGCTGGTCGCGAAGGACCTCACCTGCCTGTCCGCGCGCGGGAGGCCGGCGCTGCGCGGGCTCTCCTTCACCATCGGCCCGGGTGAGCTGCTCGGGGTCGCCGGCGTCGACGGCAACGGCCAGGGTGAGCTTGCGGAGCTGCTCTGCGGGCTGCGCGCAGGGAGCGGCACGCTCGTGCTCGACGGCGCGTACGGCCTCGCTCCGCACGGCTGGGCGACCGCGCCTGCGCTCGCGCGGAGGGCCGGCGTGGTCCACCTCCCCGAGGACCGCCACCGGCACGCGCTCTGCGAGCAGCTCTCCGTCGAGGAGAACGCCTCGCTCGGCTTCCACTGGCTCCCGCCCTGGGCCCGCGCGCAGGGCCGGCTGATCGACGAGCCCGGCCGCCGCGCCAAGACGGAGTCGCTGCTCGCCTCATTCGACGTGCGCCCGCCCGATCCGCTCGCGCGCGCGGGCGCGCTCTCGGGAGGCAACCAGCAGAAGCTGGTGGTGGCGCGCGAGCTCGCCGGGGGCCCCGCGCCCAAGCTGGTGGTCGCCGTCCAGCCCAGCCGCGGGCTCGACTTCGTCGCCACCGCGCGCGTGCACCAGGCGCTGCGGGCCGCGCGGGGTGCGGGCGCGGCGGTGCTGGTGCTCTCGCTCGACCTCGACGAGCTGCGCGCGCTCTCCGATCGGATCCTGGTGCTCTACGAAGGCCGCGCCGCCGGGCTCTTCCCGCCGACCGCCAGCGACGACGACCTCGGCCGCAAGATGCTCGGTGATGGCGCGCGCCTGGAGTACGGAGTGGCCCATGTCTGAGCCCGCCTCCACGCCCGCGGCGACTGCGACGGCGGCCCCGCCCTCCTGGCGCGCGCGGCTCTTCGCGCCCTCGCGCAGCCCGCTCTGGAGCGCGGCGTTCGCGGTGACGCTGGCGCTCCTCGTCTGCTTCCTCGCCATCCTCGCCACGGGCAAGGACCCGGTGGCGGGCTACGGCTACCTGCTCCAGGGCGCGCTCGGCGGGCCGCGTCCGTTCGGCGAGACGGCGATCAAGGCCGCCGTCCTGATGCTGACCGGCCTCTCGGTGGGGGTCGCCTTCACGGTGGGGCTCTTCAACATCGGCGCCGAGGGCCAGCTGATCTGGGGCGCGCTCGCCGCCGCGGTGGCCGGACGCGCGCTGGTGCTCCCCGCGCCGCTCGCCGTGCCCGCCGCGCTCCTCTGCGCCGCCCTCGCCGGAGCGCTCTGGGGGCTGATCCCCGCGTGGCTGAAGACCGCGCGGGGCGTGCACGAGGTGATCTCGACGATCCTGCTCAACTGGATCGCCATCCACCTCGTCCACTCGTGGCTGGTGGCGGGCCCGCTGGCGATCGCGGCGACCACCAACTCGGACGTCTCGGTGGCTGGCACCGCGCCCATCCGGCCCGAGGCAGAGCTGCCGCGCCTGCTCTTCAACTCGCGCCTCGACCTGGGCCTGCCGATCGCGCTCGGGCTGGCGCTCTGCGTCGGCCTCTTCCTCTCGCGCACCCGCCGCGGCTTCGAGTGGCGCGCCGCGGGCTCCAACCCCGAGGCGGCGCGCGCGCAGGGCGTGCCCGTGGCCCGCTGCGTGGCCGAGGCGATGGCGCTCTCGGGCGCGCTCTCCGGCGTCGCCGGCGCGCTGCTCATCCTCGGCACCGAGCACCGCTACCCGGGGGTCTTCCGCACGGGCTACGGGTTCGACGGCATCGCCGTCTCGCTGATCGGCGGCGGCACCGCGGCGGGCTCGGTGCTGGCGGGCTTCTTCTTCGGCGCCATCCGCGCGGGGGCCACCCGGCTGCAGTTGGTGGGCATCCACCCGAGCTTCGCCGAGCTGATCCAGGGCCTCGCGGTGCTGCTGGTGGCAGCCCCGCGGCTCTTCCACCCGCTGCTCGCGCGCCTGCGCGGTAATAGAGTTACACTTTCACGTATTACACCAACCCTGCCGCAGAAAGACGGGCCGTGAACCTGCTCGGGAACGCCCTCCTCTCGCTCCTCGAGTTCGCGCCGCCGCTGGTGCTGGCCGCGCTCGGCGGCGTGCTCAGCGAGAAGGCCGGCGTGGTCAACATCGGCCTCGAGGGGATGATGCGCTTCGGCGCCTTCTTCGCCGTCGCGGTGGCCATCTGGACGGGCTCGCCCTGGCTGGGCCTCGTCGGCGGCGCGCTGGCCGGGGCCGCCGCAGCTGGCGTGCACGCGGTCCTCTCGCTGCGCTTCCAGGCCAACCAGGTGGTCAGCGGCGTCGCGCTCAACCTGGTCGCGCTCGGCCTGATTACATTTCTACTCGAGGTGCTCTTCGGCAGCGCCGGGGTCTCGCCCCCCGCGCCGCAGCTTGCCCGGGGCTCCTTCGGACTGGCCGCGCCGACCTGGATCGCGCTGGCGCTCCCGTTTGTCTTCCACTGGTTCTTGAACCACACCGCGACCGGCCTGCGCATCCGCGCGGTGGGCGAGAAGCCGCGCGCCGCCGCCACCCTCGGCGTGGACGTGCTGCGCCTGCGCGCCTTCTGCGTGCTCGGCAGCGGCGTGCTCGCGGGCCTCGGGGGCGGCGCGCTCTCGGTGGGCATCCTCGGTCAGTTCGATGCGCGGATGCCCGCGGGGCAGGGCTTCATGGCGCTGGCGGCGATGGTCTTCGGGCGGTGGACGCCGCTCGGCGCGGCGGGCGCGGCGGCCTTCTTCGCGCTCGCGGAGGCGCTGCAGCGGCAGCTGGGATTCGCCCTGCACGCGGCCGACCTGCACCTCGAGGGGCTCTTCCTCGCGCTGCCGTACGCGCTGACGCTGCTGGTGCTCGCGGTGGGCAGCACGCGGTCGCGGGCGCCGGCGGCGGATGGCGTGCCGTATGAGGCCGAGGGGCGCTAGCTACCGCATCGGCCCTTCCGGCGCGCCGCGGGCTACTGCGCGTCGTGCCCGACCATCAGGTTCTCCGCTTCGTACTCGGCAATGCGCTCGCGCAGGAGGAGCGGCAGCGCGATCGACCGCTGGTTCTCCACGTCGATGCAGACCACCAGCGTCTCGGCCACCAAGAGCCGCAGGGGCGCGCCGTTGTCCACCAGGTACTCGAACCGGCAGCTCGAGTTGCCCAGCTGCGCGACGCGGACGCGGAGGATGACCGCGTCGTCGAAGCGGGCCGGGGCGAGGAACTCCGCTCCCACACGGCGGACCACCAGCTGGATCGGCGCGCCGCCGCCCTCGAGGAAGAGGCCGAGGTTGCGCAGGTACTCGACCCGCCCGAGGTGCAGCAGGTTGAGCCACGAGCCGCTGCCCATCACGCCCTGCGCGTCGATCTCGTCGTAGCGGACGCGGTGGCCGTGGGTGAACTTGAACGAGCGCTCCAGGCGGCCGCGTTCGGCCTCCAGCGCCTCGAGCTGCTCGGGAGTCAGTTCCATCTCGCTCATTGGGGCTCCTCCGAGGGCCGAGTGTAGCCCGGCCGTGGCCAGCGGTGGGTTCTTGTTCGGGCGCCCAGGACCGTCCGGCAGGGCTGGTTGCGGACAAACCTGTGCGCGAATATGTTAGCTCCATGCCGATCAGCGTCCACCTCCCCGCAGACCTCCTCCTCCGGGTGGACCAGCGCGCTCGCCGGCTCGGGCTCAGCCGGAGCGGCTACATCACCGAGGCGTTGAAGCGCGACGAAGAGCCCACCGGCGGCTGGTCGCCCGGCTTCATCGAGGCCCTGCGCGACCTCTCATCCGAGGAGGTGGCTGACGGCGACGCCCTAGTCGCGTCGCTCCGCCGGCGCCGCTCGCGCAAGCCGGCGCCGCGCCTGTGAGGTACGTCCTCGACACCAACGTGGTGGCCGGGTTGATGCGCGGCGACCCGCCCATCCTGGCGCGGTTCGAGCGGGCGGCGCGGAGGGCCGTCCTGGTGCCGCAGCCAGTCTGGGCGGAGATCGCCTACGGGATCGAGCGGCTGCCCGCCTCGAAGCGCAAGCAGCGGCTGGATGCACGCGCGAAGCTGCTGCGGGAGGAGCTGGAGTCACCGCCCTGGACCTGGGAGGTGAGCCGCGCCTTCGGCTCGCTGAAGGCCTCGCTGGAGACGCGGGGGCAGCGCCTCGACGACCTGGCCATCGCCGCGCACGCGGTCGCGCTCGGGGCGGTGCTGGTGACGGCCAACGTCAAGCACCTCGGCCGGATCGAGGAGTTGGTCGTCGAGGACTGGACGCGTTAGGGCGGCGCACGGCTCCTGCTACGCCAGCGATCCGCGGAAGCTCTTGCCGAGCGCGCCCGCGGGCGGCTCGACGCCGAACCAGTCGGCCACGGTGGCGCCGAGGTCAGCAAACGTCGCCCGCTGCCCGAGCGCCGCGCCGGCCCTGCGGCTGGTCTGGAGCGCCAGCAGCGGCACCTGCTCGCGGGTGTGGTCGCTCCCGGGGAAGGTCGGGTCGTTGCCGTGGTCGGCGGTGATCACCAGGACATCATCCGGGCGCAGCTGCGCCGCGATGTTGGGCAATGCCTGGTCGATCTCGACCAAGGCCCTGGCATATCCCGCCGGGTCGCGCCGGTGGCCATAGAGCATGTCGGTGTCGACGAGGTTCACGAAGAGGAGGCCGCGGTCCATCGTCTTCATCAGCTCGGCGGTCTTGGCGAGCCCGTCGGCGTTGCCCTCGGTGTGGACGCCCTGCGAGATGCCGCGGCCGTCGTAGATGTCGGGGATCTTCCCGACGCCGATGGTGGGCACGCCCGCCGCCTTGAGCGCGTCGAGCACCGTCTCCCGCGAGGGGGGCTGTGAGAAGTCGTGCCGGTTGTAGGTGCGCTTGAAGTGGCCCTTGCCGGCGCCGACGAAGGGTCGCGCGATCACCCGGGCGATGCCGCGCCGCTTGCCGACCTCGCGGGCCGCCTCGCACCAGGCGTAGAGCGTCTGCAGCGGGACCTTCTCCTCGTGCGCGGCGATCTGGAAGACCGAATCGGCCGAGGTGTAGACGATCGGCAGGCCGGTGCGCAGGTGCTCCTCGCCGAGCTGGTCGAGGATGGTCGTGCCCGACGCGGGCCTGTTGCAGAGGAAGCCCGGCGCCCCCGACTTGGTGAGCCACTCCTTCATCAGATCGTCGGGGAAGCCGTTGGGAAAGGTGGTGAAGCCCTTCTCCAGCACGATGCCCATCATCTCCCAGTGGCCCGTGGTGGTGTCCTTGCCCTGCGACAGCTCCGCCATGGTGCCGAACGAGGCGAGCGGAGACGACGCCGCCGGGCAGCCCTGGATGCCGGTCAGGTTGCCGAGGCCCCAGCTCTGCATGGTGGGTAATACAATTCCGCCGACCGACTTCGCGCAGTTGCCCAGGGTGTTGGCCCCGGCGTCGCCATAGGCCGGTGCATCGGGCAGCGCGCCGGCGCCGACGGAGTCGAGGACGAGGATGACGAAGCGGGACATCAGTACTTTCCGGCCGCGGGCTTCAAGCCCATGACGATGGCCACCGACGCGCTGGCGCCGATGCGGCTCGCGCCGGCGGCGATCATCCTGGTTGCGTCCTCGGTGGTGCGCACGCCGCCGGAGGCCTTGACGCCCACGTCGCTGCCGACGATCGACCGCATCAGCGCGATGTCCTCCGCCGTCGCGCCGCCGACGCCGAAGCCCGTGCTGGTCTTGACGAAGGCCGCGCCGGCCGCCTTGGAGAGCGCGCAGGCGATGATCTTCTCGTCGCGGGTGAGCGTGCCAGTCTCGAGGATGACCTTCACGGGCGCGGGGCGCGCGGCATCCACCACGGCGCGGATGTCCTGCTCGACCAGGGCGTAGTCCTTGCCCTTGAGGGCGCCCTGGTTGATCACCATGTCGATCTCGGCGGCGCCCGCGCGGACGGCCTCGCGGGTCTCGAAGACCTTCGACGAGGTGGCCCCGACGCCGAGCGGGAAGCCGACCACCGCGATGGGCCGCGTGGCGCTGCCCTGGAGGATGCGAGCCGCCAACGGGATGAAGCTGGAGTTGAGGCACACCGTCGCGAAGCCGAACTTGCGCGCCTCCTCGCACAGCTTGATCACGTCGTCGCGAGTGGCGTCGGCCTTGAGCAGGGTGTGGTCGATGTAGGGCGCGAGGTCCTTGCTGGTGCGGATGTTGATCGGCGTCAGGCGCGAGACGCCCAGCGAGCCAAGCTGCGAGGCGCCGCAGGAGCCGTTCTGGTCACACGGCGAGCAGCCGCCGGGCCCGCAGTGCTTGGGCTCGTCGTCTCTGGCGCTCTCGTTGGGGCTGCAGGTCGGGTTGTGCTTCCCGTTGAAGGCAGCGCGCTCGGACCGGAGGCGGGCGAGGGCCTTTTCCGCAATGGCGGCGGCGAGATCGTCGAGCGGGTCGGCCATGGTGTCGGGTCGTAGCGCGGGGGTGCAAGGCCTGTCAATCGACCGTCGCACGGGTGAGGGAGTCGGTGCTGGTGCGCGGGCCGGCCGAAGGCGCCCAGCGATACGATGCGCGTCCCTCTGTCGGCGCCGTTGGCGCCCGTCGCGCAAGGGCCCTGGGTCCAGGCGCGCGGCAGGCGATCTCCAGCGAAGGCGGCTACGCGCCGGCCCCGCGCCCGAAGACGATCTTCTCCTTGCCGAGCATCCACACCGCCACGCCCACCGTCGCGGCGGCGGCCAGCACCGTGGAGAGCACCGCCAGCAGGTGGAAGCCCGGGACCGCGGGCGTGCCGCGCAGCACGTCGTTGAGCAGCAGCGTCTGCGCGAACATCGGGATCGCCATCATCCAGGCCTTCGCCTCGATGGGCGAGAGCGAGAGCATCATCCCGGGGATCATCGGGACGATCATCATCAGCTGCAGGTACGTCTGCGCCTCCTTGAACGTGCGCGCGAAGAGCGAGAGGAGCATCTGCAGCGCGGCGGCGAAGAGCGAGAGGGGCAGCAGCACCAGCACCAGCTTGAGCGAGGTCATCCCGCCGAGCTCCGCCCGGATGCCCAACTCCTGGAGGGGCGCCCGCTGCAGCGCCAGCGAGAAGCCCAACAGCGCCACCAGCAGCGCACCCCAGCTCACCAGCACCACCGCCGCCCACTTGCCCACCACCACCTGCGCGCGGGTCACCGGGTTGATCAGCAGCGGCTCCAGCGAGCCGCGCTCGCGCTCGCCGGCGGTGGCGTCGATCGCGAGGTACATCCCGCCCATGAAGACGGCCATCAGGAGGAAGAGCGGGATCATCGTCAGCACCGCTGCGGCGGTGCGCTCAGGCGTGGCGAGATCGACCTCTTCCACCGCCACGGGCATCGCCAAGGACGGGCTGACCCCGCGCGCGAGCAGGCGGAGCGAGCCGAGCGTGGACGAGTACGCGGTGAGCATCCGCTGCAGCCTGCGGAACGGCGTGCGCGACTGGTTGCGCGAGCCGTCCACGATCACCTCGACGCGCGCGGTGTGGCCCGCCGAGAACTCCTCGCCGTAGCTCGCGGGGATGGCGAGGCCGACGTCGATCTTGCCGTCCTTCACCAGCTGCTCGATCTCCGCGCCGCCCGGCTGCACCTCGACGCCGTTGCGCTCGAGGAACGCCACCAGCGAGGGGGCATACTGCGCGCCGCGGACGGAGACGTTGAGGCGCTTGTCCTGCTTGTTCATGCCGACGACGACCGTCAGCGAGAGGAGGAACATCGCCGGCCCGAGCAGCGGCATCAGGAAGCCGGAGCTCATCGACCGCTTGTCGCGGAAGTTGTCCTTGAGCTCCTTGCGCAGCACCACGCGGGTGAGCCTCCAGCTACCGAACTTATCGAAGATGCTCATGACTGCAGCCCCGCGTCCGAACCGATGATCTGCACGAAGGCCTCTTCCAGGTTGTCCTTGCCGGTGCGCGCCCTCAGCTCGCCTGGGGTGCCGTCGGCGACCACCCGGCCCTTGGCCACCACCACGATGCGGTCGCAGAGCGCCGCCACCTCCTGCATCACGTGGCTGGAGAAGACCACGCAGCGGCCCTGCGTCTTGAGCTGGCGGATCAGCGTGCGCACGCCGCGGGTGCTCATCACGTCGAGCCCGTTGGTGGGCTCGTCGAGCAGGATGTTGCCCGGGTCGTGGACCAGCGCGCGGCAGAGGGCCACCTTGGTGCGCTCGCCGTTGGAGAACCCCTCGACCCGGCGGTCGGCGACCCCCTTCAGGTCGAGCAGGTCCATCAGCTCGTCGCACCGCCGGGCGATGACGGCGGTCGGGAGCCCGTGCAGCTCGCCATAGTAGTGGACGTGCTCGCGCGCGGTGAGGCGCGGATAGAGCCCGCGCGCGTCGGGGAGGATGCCCATCCGGCGGCGCACCTCGAGGGGCTCGAGCGCGACGTCGAGGCCGTCCACCAGCGCGCGGCCCCGGTCGGGGACGATCAGGGTGGAGAGCACGCGCAGGGTGGTGGTCTTGCCCGCGCCGTTGGGGCCGAGCAGGCCGGTGACCACGCCGTCGGCGGCGGTGAACGACACGTCGTCCACCGCGACGACGCTGCCGAACCGTTTGTGGATCCCCTGGACCTCGATCATGGCGTGGGCCCCGCGAAGGTGACGAAGAAGGGAGGCCGCTTCTGCTTGCCGACGCAGGCGCCGTCGAGGCCTTCGACCGAGCCCTTGTCGAGGAAACCCTCGATCAGCCTGGGCACGCAGCCCACCGCGCTGGCGCCATGGCCGACCCCAGGGACCGTGAAGTGGGCGCTGCGCGGGAGCGTCTTCTTCGCCTCGTCGGCCCAGAAAGGCGGCGTCACCGGGTCGAGCTCACCGGAGAGCAGGAGCACGGGCTTGTCGCTCTTGACGGGCTCGCCGAAGCCTGCCGCCACCTCGCCCTTGGGCCACACCGCGCAGCCGTCCTTGAACGACTGGATCAGGCTGGCGCCGAGAAACGTCTCCCTGGTGTGCGCGGCCAGATCGGCGTCGGTGAAGCGCGAGATGTCCTCGGCGCAGAGCACCGAGAGCATCATCCCCAGCGCCATCGAATCGCCCAGGCTCTCGCTCCACGACGCGCCGAGCGCGACCAGCGGCGCGAAGTCACCGGCCTCGGCGCGGCCCACGATCAGCGGCACCAGCGAGGCCTGCCACGGCTGGTAGAGCACCGCGCGCAGGACGCTGGTGAAGAGGTCGCGCGTGATGGTCACCTCGACCTTCTCGCCGGTGGTGGGGTCGGCCACGGTGGTGCGCACGGGGGCCTTCTCCAGCCCGTCGATCAGCCGCTTGAAGCGCGCGGGCAGGTCGGGCCACGCCTTGGCGCAGGAGGGCTCCGCGGCGCAGTTGGCGAAGAGCAGGTCCATCGAGCGCTGGGCGTCCTCGGCGAAGTGGAGCGGCAGGCGCATGGTCGGCGGCGCGACGCCGTCGAGGACCAGCGCGCGCACGCTCTGCGGGTGCTCGCGCAAGAAGACCAGCGCCGCGCGCGTGCCGTAGCTTCCGCCCCAGAGGTTGATCTGCCCGTAGCCGAGCGCCGCGCGGACCTCGTCGAGGTCCTGCATGGCGATCGACGTAGTGTAATACCTGGGGTCAGCGTCGTATCCCTTCAGGCACTGAAGCAGGCGCTCCTTGGGATAGCCCACCTCGCTGAGCCGCTCTGCGAGCGGGGCGCCGGGCCTGGTGAGCTTGCACTTGAGCGGGTTCGACGAGCCCGTGCCGCGCTGGTCGACCAGCACGAGGTCGCGGCTGCGGTGGACCCGCTCGAAGGCGTGCTGCGCGAGCTCGGGGAGGGCCTCGGTGGCGGCCTGGCCCGGACCGCCCGCGAGCAGGAAGAGCGGGTCGGGCTTGGTGGCCCGCGCGAGCGCAGGGATGACCGCGACCTTGAGCTTGAGGTGCCGGCCCGAGGGGTGCTCGCGGTCTTCGGGGACGTCGAAGGTGCCGCACTCGGCCTGGACGCCGCCCTTCAGCCGGCAGGGTGAGAGCGCGAGCTGCGGAGGCGCGGCCCCCGCCGGAGGTGCGCCTGCCAGGGTGCAGCACAGGGCGGCGAGCGCGCTGGCGCGGCCCAGGTCGAGGAGAGGAGGGGAAGCCGAGGGGCGCAGCCCGCTACCCGGCGGTGCGAGCTGCCGGGAAGACGGGCGTCGCGGAGGAGACACCACGGAGGGATCGTCCATGTCGGCGCAAGATACCGCGGCGCCGGGGAGATATTTCAGGATCGTGCTCGGGCTACTGCGGCCCCCAGGCGAGGACCAGGTGCGAATCGGGCAGATAACCAAGGTAGCGCGCCAGCCAATACGGCTCCGAGAGATCGAGCCCCGGGTACTGCTGGTGCCCCGCGTCGCCCGGCGTGTGGGCCACCTCGAACGGGTCCTTCTCCCAGATCCAGTTGTCGGGCGGCCGCTGCATCACCGGCGGCGGCGCGTCGCAGTAGAGGACGTCGGGGTCGGGCGCGAGCGAGGGGATGGTCAGGCCCAGCACCGAGATGGGCGTGGCGCAGAGGTCCTGGTCGGCCTTGGGCGCCTTGCGGTAGGTGACGCCCGGCGGGGTGCTCTGCGCGAGGTCGGTCGAGTAGTTGCGGCGGGGGCTGTCGAGGTGCGCCTGGGTGCCGCCGAACGAGAGCAGCTCCGGGATCGCATCGGCCAGCTCGGGCTGCGCCGCGCCCATCCCGGCCGAGTACATCACCGCGAAGAGCGCGTCGCGCAGGCCCAGCTCCTCCTTGCCGGCGAACTTGCGCTTCCACATGTCCTGCGCGAAGGCGCGCGAGGCCGGGTCGTTGTCGAGCAGCGTTCTCATGAGGTGTGAGGTGTAGACGTTCGCGTTTCTGTAATACACGCGGCACGCCTTGGGCAGCTTGAAGGCGCCGGTGGTCCGGAGCACCTGGTCGGCGTGCGCCTTTCCGTGGACGACCTCGTCGCGCCAGGTGAGGAACGCCGGGTCCTTGGTGAGGTGGTACGCGCCCAGCGCGTAGGCCGAGAGCATCACCGCGTCGCCTGCGCGCAGGCCGGCCACGTAGGCGAAGTCCATCCCGTCCTTGTGGTCGCTGTTCTCGTCCATCCGCAGGAAGAAGAGCACCAGCTTGCTGGTGTAGCCCGGGGCGGTGACGTCGATCGAGTCCTGCTCGAGCGGCTCGCGCTGCAGCGTGGCGGGGCAGGCGGTGGGATAGGTCGCTGCCGAGAGCGCGTTGTACTGCGGCAGGTAGAAGCCCCAGACCTCGTCGGCCTTGGTGAGGTCGGGGTCGTCGGCATCGAAGGTGACCACGCCCGACTGCAGGTACTTGGAGACGGCCGACTGTAGATCTGCGTTCTTGGAGAGGTGGTAGATGCGGAACGGCCGCAGGCGCTTGAGGAAGCACCCATAGTGGAGCGCCATCCGCGCCTTCAGCGCCGGGTCGCGGAGGAGGTCGTAGGCGAGCGGCCACGCGTGCATCGGGCCCGAGTAGGCGTCGATCGAGACGTGGCCCTCCCACGACGGCTTGACGGCCACGTGCTGCCCGCCGGTGTCGACGCCGTTGGTGTAATACGCGGGCATCCGCGGCAGCGCCGCCGGCGGGATGTCGAACCGGTTGTGGTCGTTCGGGTCGAGCGGGTTGAGCGAGAGCGCGTTCTTCAGCGGCGTCCCCGGCGGGACCCCGCCGAAGTGGAAGCGCGCGAGGTATCCGTCCATCCCCGTCGCGTCCCACTGCATCACCGCGCCGCGGACCCACGCCTCGAGCCGCTGGTAGTCGGCCTCGGTGCCGGTCACCGCATAGCGGTAGAGCGCGGCGATCTGCCCGGGCTCGCCGAAGCCCGCCGAGTCGCCGTGGTCGTCCCAGAAGCCGAGGTACTTCTCGTCTCCGAAGCGCGACTCCGGGTCGGTGTCGGCCATCGCCTCGGTCATGTTGCGGACGACGACCTGCTTCTCGGGCGCGACGTAAAGGTCGAGCCAGCGCTCGAAGAGGAAGACCCGGCGGGCGAGCGCGTCGGCGCCGGTGGGGCTGCCGGCGCCCGTGTCGCTGAAGGCCTGCGCCTTGGTGTCGTAGATGCGGCAGCGCCGCGCGCCCTGCAGCTCGCCGAGGACGTTGCAGGTGGTGAGCGACGCGGGCACCGCGGGTGCCGGCGGCGAGCGCACCGGCGTGCGCGTGGGCTCGACCGCGGTGGAGGAGCAGGCCGAGGCCAGCGCGAGCGCGAGGAGCGCGAAGAGGCGGCGCGCGACGGGTGCCCGGGCCACGTCGTTCTTCGACAGGGATGACTTCATGCCCACTGCAATCCCCCGCATCGGCGGGGAAGGAAAGTGGTCGATCGTCCGAGGGGAGATTCCCGCCGGGCGGCCCCGGAGTGCTCCCGTCCATCCGATCCTTGCGCCTACCCCTGCGCGGCTCCGCTGCGCGCCGTCTGCTCGTGTGGCCAGAGGCAGGCGAAGAGGTACCGGTGCAGCGGCACCGAATCACCCAACCCGGCGCGCTGGGCGGCGCGCAAGATCGCGCCCGTCTGGTCATCCAGCTCCGAGGGCCTGCCCGCCAGCAGGTCGCGGTGCATCGAGGCGGTCGCCTCCGCGGGGAGCAGATCGACCCGGGCCATCGCCCGCTCGACCGGGCCGTCGGCGAGCACCTGGCCGCTCGCGGCCGCCACCCGAGCGGTCTCGGTCATCGCCTGCTCGAGCAGCGCGCGCGTCTCGGGCGCCGCGCGCAGCCGGCCCAAGGGAAGCCGCGCGACCGCGCCCACCGCGCCGTAGGCCTCGACGAAGAGCGCTTTCTCCCAGAGGTCGGCCTGCACGCGCTTGGTGAGCGTGGGCCGGATGCCCGCGCTGGTGAGGAGCGCGGCGAGCGCCTCCAGCCTGGGCGAGAGGCCGCCGCCCCACTCGCCGACGGTGATGCCGGGCGCCGGTCCGGTCTGCTTGATGAGGCCCGGGCCCTCGCTCCAGGAGATCATGTGGCAGAGGCCCCCGACGACGCGCTCCGCGCCCAGCCCTGCAGCGAGCCGGCCGTGCGCCTCCAGCCCGTTCTGCAGGGGCACCACGAAGCCGCCGCCCGCGAGCAGCGGCGTGAGGCGGGGCGCCATCGCCGCCACCTGCCAGGTCTTCAGCGCCACCAGCACCACGTCGGCGGGGCGCAGCAGCGCGGGGTCGTCGCTCGCCTCCAGCGGCAGCACCGCGAAGTTGCCGATGGCGCCCTCGACGCGCAGGCCCCTGGTGCGCAGCGCCTCGAGGTTCGCGCCGCGGGCGACGAAGGCCACCTCCGCTCCAGCGCGCGCGAGCAGCGCGCCCACCAGCCCGCCCACTCCGCCAGTGCCGACGACCACGACGCGCATCCGCGCTCCTCTCGGGACGACCTGCCGACCGAAGACAATCGAGCCTAACGCGCGGCGCCCGCGGACGCTCGGGGTTGAACCGGCCGCGCGCTGGTGCGTAGGTAGCGCATGCCCAGCCTGCGCCTCGTCCTCGTCGCCTCGCTGCTCCTGCTCGCCCTCCCCGCCCGGCCCGCCCGCTCCGATGACCTCGCGCGCTGGCAGGCGCAGGCCGCGCGGGTCACCATCCTGCGCGACACCTGGGGCATCCCGCACATCTTCGGCAAGCGCGACGCCGACGCGGTCTTCGGGCTGCTCTTCGCGCAGGCCGAGGACGACTTCAACCGGGTGGAGCTGAACTAACTCAACGCGCCCGGCCGGCTCGCGGAGGTGGCGGCGAGGAGGCGCTCTGGAGCGACCTGCGGCTGCTTCTACCTGCACACGCACCCGGCGGTGCGCCCGAAGCTGCTCGCGCGCTTCGAGCCTTGGATGGCGCTCTCGTTCACCGAGGGAGCATCGGCGGCGACATCGAGTCGATCGACCTCGGGCAGCTCGCTGCGTTCTACGGCGGGCAGCGGCCCGCGCTGCCGCTGCCCGCCCGCGAGAGGCCCGCGCTGAAGGAGCCGGGCGGGTCGAACGGGTTCGCCATCGCGCCCGCCAACACCGCGGGCGGCCACGCGCTGCTGACCGCGCTCGCCGGGCCCGACCCACGCGACGAGGCCACCAAGGACGCCGGTCTGCACGCCACCGACTACACGAGGCTCCTCGACAAGGGCGCGCTCGCCGGCGAGCGGCTGGGCGTGCTGCGCGGCGGGCTCGATTCGAAGGAATATACGCTGCTGCAGCTCGGATACGCGTTCGAGCAGGCGAGCCGGGCGCGCAGGGCGCCCACGTTTCCGAGGTCGGTGAGCGTCGGCGGCTAAAGCCACGCCGAGCCATCGACGGCGGCGCTTTCACCCTGCCGGAAATGCGCATGCTACCCTGTGTTGCCGGGACGCCGCCGGAGAGCGACTCCGACAAGCTCTGAAGGGAAGAGGCCGCGATGCCCATCAACGAGACCCTCTCAGCCAAGCCGGTCAGCCTCTCGGATGTCCTGAGCAACGGGAAGCGCTACTTGGTCCCGCCCTTCCAAAGGGACTACGCTTGGGACGAGAGCGAATGGGCTGAACTCTGGGCAGACTTGGTTGCGCTGCGCGGAGCCAGCGACGAGCGCGCGAATCACTATCTCGGCGCGTTGGTTCTGCAATCCACCGAGCGCCAATCCCAATATCGCATCATCGATGGCCAGCAGCGTCTCGTGACGCTCAGCCTCCTGGCCTTGGCGCTGATCAGGCGCGTCCAGAAGTTGGTCGAGCGCGGCGTCGAGGCAGAGGACAACAAGGAGCGGGTTCGGCTGTTGCAGGAGAAGTTCGTCAGCAGCAAGGACTCCGCATCTCTTCAGCGCCGGAGCAGGTTGGAGCTGAACGAAACCGACAATCCGTTCTACGAGACGTACTTGGTGCAGGGCCGCGAACCGCTGCGTCCCGCCGCGCTCAAGGGGTCGAATGCCAAGCTGTACAAAGGGTTCCTGTTCTTCGACAGGGCCCTTGAGTCGCTGCTCGGACCCGAGGCTTCCGGCGCTGATCTGGCACGATTTCTTGAAGATACCGTCGCGCTACGCCTGAAGTTCATCGAGATCAACGTAAACGATGAAGAGACTGCGTTCTCGGTGTTCGAAACACTAAATGCTCGCGGTGTTGCGTTGGGCACTGCGGACTTGCTCAAGAACTTCATCTTCGCGACCGCGCACAAGGGCGGGGCGGATGATTTCCGGCATGCCCAGATGTGGTGGGACCAGATCGTCAACCTGGTGCCACTCGAGAACCTGGCGACGTTTCTGTTCCACCACCTGAGCACGCTGGTGCCGAACCTTCGCGAGAAGAAGGTGTTCTCGGAGGTCAAGCTCCTCGTCCCGCGCACCAAGTCCGTCTTTGCATTCCTCGAACAGCTCAAGAGCACCGCCGAGGTCTACTCAGCGCTTGCTTCACCGGAATCTGAGTTCTGGCTGGACTATTCCCCCGAGACCCGCGTTCAGGTTCGAATCCTGGACACGCTCCGGGTTGAACAGTGCCGCCCGGTGATTCTTGCTGCGTTCGCGCGGTTCGAAGATCGTCCGGAGAAGCTCGCTCGTCTCCTCAAGCACTTGGTCGTCGTGTCCCTGCGCGCTCAAGTCTGTCGCGTCAACACTGGCACTCTCCAAGGTGCTTACCAAAGCACCGCGCTGCGGGTAGAACGCGGCGAGTTGAAGAGTCCCCTTTCGATTGCACGGGCCCTCCAGCAGGTCACGCCCTCTGACGACGAGTTCCGGTCCGCGTTCAGCCAACTCAATCTCGACCCGAAGGGTCCGAGAAAGAGATTTGTCAGACACCTGCTGGTTGAATTGGAGGTCGCGTTCGGAGGGACTCGGGTCGACTTTGATGCGTCTGAGGCCACCATCGAGCATGTTCTTCCCGAGAACGCATCGGATGGGTGGGATGCCTTCGGCGTCCAGGAGCGGTTGGACTACGTCCGCAGGCTTGGCAATCTGACGCTGCTCGACTACTCGTCCAACCGGAGGCTCGGCACCGCCAGCTTCGAGAGGAAGCGCGAAGAGTACTCACGCAGCCCGTACCGGATGACGCAAGCCATTGTGCAAGAAGAATGGACACCCGCAGCCATCAACGCGCGGCAGGCTGGCTTGGCCGACAAAGCCGTCGCGATTTGGAAGATTGACGACAAGTCAGAGTAGATCAGCCTCCGCGGCAGGGGACGCATTGCTCTGCACCTTCGGCGATCGATCAGGCTCAACCCGGAGTCCGCACCCCCAGCAGCTTCAGCCCCTCCGCCGCAGGCCCCGCCTCGAACACCAGCACGCCCTCCTCGTCGTCGTACTCCTCCAGATCGGCGTGCAGCCACTTCTCCCCGGGACGCTGCCGGTGGAAGCGCAGCGCGCAGCTGTCGCCATCGTAAGAGAGGATGACGTTGAAGCGCCCCTCGAACCGCTCCAGCGCGCGCGAGACCCGCTCGGCCATCAAGAGGCCCGCGAGCAAGAGCAGGAGCGGGCAGGTCGCGGTGAGCCGCTCGTCGAGGAAGTCGCCGAGCGACAGCTTGTTCGCCGTGCACTCGAGGTTGGTTTGGTCGGCGAACTCGGTGAGGCGCGAGCGCCAGCCGCGGGCGCTCTTCTGCGCGAGGAGCACCATCCCCTGCGACTCGGCGAGGTTCAGCGGTGCGCGCGTGGCGGCGAGGCCGGGATCGATCTCGCCGTCGACCTCGCGCCGGCGCAGGTCGTGGAGGTGGGCGCGCATGCGTCTGTTCAGCCGCATCCGCCTATAGTGCCAGCCGGGCGCGGGCCGGGCCAGCCAACTTGGGCCGGGCCTCACGGGCTTCGAGGGAGATCTGCAGATGTCCGCACCCCAACACCTCCCGGCGCAGCGCCTCCAGGTGGGCCCGCACCAGCTCGAGTGCGCCTGGGTGGGGCCGCCGCTCGAGGCCGGCGGACCCGCGCTGGTGTTCCTCCACGAGGGCCTCGGCTGCCTCGGGCTCTGGCGCGACTTCCCCGCGCGGCTCTCGGCTGCGAGCGGCCTGCCTGGGTTCGTCTACAGCCGCGCCGGCTACGGGCAGTCTTCGGCGGCGCCGATCCCGCGCATGCCGACCTACCTCGAGGAGGAGGGCCGCCTGCTCCCGCACGTGCTGGCGGCGGCCGGGATCGGCGACTGCATCCTGGTGGGCCACAGCGACGGCGCCTCGATCGCGCTCTCGTTCGCGGGCGCGCAGGGCCTCGCCGAAAGAGCCGAGGAGGCCAGCGGCGAGCCCGGCAGAGAGGTGCGCATCAGCGGCCTGATGCTGGAAGCGCCGCACGTCTTCGCAGAGGAGGTCTCCATCCAGAGCATCGCCAAGATGCGCGACGCCTGGAACGAGACCGACCTCCAGGCGCGCCTCGGCCGCTGGCACCAGGATCCGACCGCCGCGTTCTGGGGCTGGTGCGGGCCCTGGCTCGACCCGGCGTTCCGCCGCTTCAACCTGACGCCGCAGCTCCCGGGGATCACCGCGCCCCTGCTGCTGCTGCAGGGCAACGACGACGAGTACGGCACCGCGGTGCAGCTGGAGACCATCCGTGCGGGCGTGCGCGGGCCGGTGGAGACGCTGCTGCTCGACGACTGCGGCCACTCGCCCCACCGCGACCAGGAGGACGCCGTGCTCTCCGCGATGGCCGCCTTCGCGCGGCGCTGCGTGTGAGATGGTGGCGCGGTGATGGCACGGAGACCGACATGGCGGTGAGCGAGCGACGGGGCAGCGCCTTCTGGAGGGCGCTGTCGCTCGCGTTCCTCGGCAAGATGAACCTCTTCCTCGGCGGGCTCGGCGCAGCCGTGGCCTGGCAGATGCATTCGCTGCCCGTGGCCATCGGCGCGGGCGCGGTGTACGGCGCGCTGGCGCTGCGCGATCTCTCCAAGGCGGAGCTGTGGAAGCGGGCCCGGCGCGAGGTGGGCGATCCGCGCGCGCAGAGCGAGCTGCCGGAGCCTTCGGCGCTGTTCGACCCCGCGCTGCAGCGGGCCACGCGGCAGCTCCTGCAGGCGCAGAAGGACCTCGCGCGCGAGCGGAAGGGCGGGGGCGCGATGGCCGCCTATCTCGACCTCGCGCTGGGAAACGCCAACCAGCTCGACGCGGGCGCGGCGCGGCTGGTGAACCGCGGCGACGCGCTCTTCCGCTACCTGCGCTCGCAGAGCCAGGAGCGGGTGCAGAGCGAGATCAAGGACCTCGACGCGAAGGCGCGCAAGGCGCAGGACGCGGCGGCGCGCGAGCAGTACCTCGCCGCCAAGGCCGCGCGCGAGCAGCACCTCTCGACGCTGCAGCAGCTCTCCGAGGCGCTCGAGCGGATCCACGCCAACGTGGTCCGCATCGTCGCCACCGCAGAGGCGCTCCCGGCGCGGGTGGTGCACATGCGCGCGCTCGACGGGCAAGCGGTGGACGCGATGAGCGGGAACGTCAACCAGGAGCTCGACCGGCTCAGCCACGAGGTGGCGGAGTTCGAGGAGACGCTGAAGTCGGAGTCGGTGCGCGTGCCGGAGTAGACGACCAGCTGCCGGCCGATGCGGCACCGACCGACGGCGCCCTAGCCGCCCGCCTTCTCCTGCAGCGCCTGCCACCGCGCGAACAGCTGCTCGACCGCCTTCCCCGCCTCGTCGAGCTCGCGCTGCAGCACGTGCATCTGCGCCGCCTTCGGCCCCGCGTAGTTCGCCGGGTCGGCCATCTTCTGCTCGGCGGCGGCCTTGCGGGCCTCGGCCTTCTCGATCTCCTGCTCCATCCCTTCGAGCTCGCGCTGCTCCTTGAAGGAGAGCTTCACCCCCTTCTTGGCGGGCGCAGCCGGCGCGGTCCTGGCGACCTCCTTGGCCGCTGGCGCCGGAGCGCCGCCCTTCGCGGCCTCCTTGCGCGCGGCAGACTCCCGGCGGGCCGACTGCTCCTTGAGCGTCTTGTACGTCTCGTAGTTGCCCGGGTAGCGGACCGCCTTGCCGTCGCCTTCGAAGGACAAGATCGAGGTCGCCACCTTGTCGAGGAAGTAGCGGTCGTGCGTCACCAGCAGCACCGAGCCGGTGAACTCGAGCAGCAGGCGCTCGAGGACGTTTAGTGTAATCAGGTCGAGGTCGTTGGTGGGCTCGTCGAGCACCAGGAGGTTCGCGCCTTGGAGGAAGAGCTTGGCGAGCAGGAGCCGGTTGCGCTCGCCGCCCGAGAGCGCCTTCACCTTCATCCGCTGCATCGGCACGGGGAAGAGCAGGTCGTCGAGGTACTCGCGCAGGAGCACGCGCCGGTGGCCGAGGTCGACGTACTCCTCGCCGCCCGCCGACTGGTAGACCGTCTCCTCCGAGTCGAGCTCCACGCGCTGCTGGTCGTAGTAAGCGACCTTGGTCTTCTTGCCGACGATCACCGTCCCGCGCTGCGGCGGCAGCTCGCCGAGCAGCGTGCGGATCAGCGTGGTCTTGCCCGCGCCGTTCTTGCCGACGATGCCCAGCCGCTCGCCGCGCTGGAGGATCAGCGAGACGTCCTGTAACACCTTTTTGTCGCCGTACGACTGGTAGACGTGCTCGCACTCCAGCACCGTCTGCGAGAGCCGCGGCGCGGTGGCGATGAGCAGCTCGGGGGCCTTGGGCGCGACCAGGCCCTTCTCCGCCATCAGCTTCTGCGCGCGCTGGATGCGGGCCTTGCTCTTGGTGCGGCGGGCCTCGACGCCGCGGCGCAGCCACGCCACCTCCTGGGCGATCCACCGGGAGCGCTTGTGCTGCTGCAGCTCGCCTTCCTCCTCTGCGGTGGCCTTCTGGAGGAGATAGGCCTCGTAGTTGCCCGGGTACGAGATGAGCCCGCCGCCGGGCTGCACCTCGACGATGCGGTCGACCAGGTCGTCGAGGAAGTAGCGGTCGTGCGTCACCAGCAGGAGCGCGCCCGGGAGGCCGTCGAGCTCCTCCTCGAGCCAGTCCACCGTGTCGGCGTCGAGGTGGTTGGTGGGCTCGTCGAGCAGCAGCAGATCGGGCCGCGAGAGCAGCGCGCGCGCGACCGCCACCCGCTTGCGCTGGCCGCCCGAGAGGCTGGCGACGGGCTCGTCCCACTCCTTGACGCCCAGCTTGTCGAGCAGCGTGCGGGCCTGGTGCTCGGTGTCCCAGCCGCCGAGCGACTCGACCTGCTCGGAGAGCTTGCCGAGCTGGACGAGCATCTTGTCGTGCTCTTCTCCCTCGGGCTGCGTGGAGAAGCGGGCGACCAGCGCCTCGTGGGCCGCGATGGCGGCGCGCAGCGGCGCGTGGGCCACCCGCAGCTCGTCCCGCACCGAGGCGCCGGGCGCGAACTCGGGCTCCTGCGGCAGGTAGGTGACGGTGGTGCCGCGCTGGACCTGGAGCTCGCCGGAGTCGGCCTTGCCGGCCCCCGCGAGGATCTTCATCAAGGTGGACTTGCCCGAGCCGTTGACGCCGATCAGGCCGACGCGCTCGCCCTCCTCGATGACGAGCTCCAACTTCTCGAAGAGGACGCGCACGCCGAAGGCGAGCGACAGGTCGGCGGCGCGGAGGAGGGTCATAATGCGCGGGAGATGCACCGAAGCGGGTGCGCGCTGCAAGGAGTTTTCTCGGGCGTCCGGCTGGCGTTGGGCGAGGGGGAGCGCGGATCCCTGAGGAAACCAGGACACCAGGAGGGGTTCGTCGGCTCGGCCTGCGCGCCGCGTGGCCGCCCGCGCCTCCCTGCTTGCGAGCGAGCTGCTGCGATTCGTGAGATATCTCGGGCATGCATACCCTCGCATTAATGCTGGCTGGCTTCGTCGGCGTCTTCCACGTCTACGTCTTCGTGCTCGAGACGTTCCTCTGGACCACGCCGCTGGGGATGAAGACCTTCCGCAACACGCCCGAGCGCGCCGAGGCCACCAAGTCGTTCGCGGTGAACCAGGGCGTCTACAACTCGTTCCTGGCGGCCGGCGTCTTCTGGGGCCTCGCCTCCCCGCCCGAGCTGGCGCTGGCGCGGCTGACGTTCTTCCTCGCCTGCGTCTTCGTCGCCGGCATCGTCGGCGGCTACTCGGTGAACAAGCGCATCTTCTTCGTGCAGGGCATCCCGGCCCTGCTCGCGCTCGGGGCGCTCTGGGTTTGAGAGATCGGCGAGCGGCTCTAGAACCCAGGGCCAATGCCGGTCACTTGGCAGCGGGCTTGGGGTCGCACTCAGGAGGCCCGGCAAATGCCGGGGCTCCGGATTCGGGTGCCTCGACCCCGTTAAGTGAGCGGCATCGAAGTCTAGAGCTAGTCTAGAGCACCGAACGACCTGTTCCACGTGGAACATCGTTGTGGGGAAGCGGCGGCGTATCGCCCCTCGGATCGCGACTGCCTTGCTCCGGTCGACTGTTCAGGCCCTTCGTTGCCATCGCGACCGGTCCTACTCCCCGGCGCCTGGCCCCAGGCGTTGGTCTCCAACTGTTCCACGTGGAACACCATCGCCCTACTCCACCGGTCTCAGGCGGTACTCGACGAGCTTCCTCTGCGCCCCAGAGAACGGCAGGCGGTAGCTCACCTCCCGCTCTCGCACCAGGTTGCCCTGTCGCTCCGGCGCTGTGTCCTTCTGGCCGAGCAAACAGAAGACGCACCCTCCAGGGAGCAAGTAGCGCTCGGCCAGGGTGAGCCACTCGACCGGCGCCGCGAAGGCCCGGGAGATGGCGGTGCGCACCTTGGGCAGCCCCTCCTTTTCGGGCCTGCCCTCCAGCCGCACCGACCTCGACTGCAGCCCCGGCAGGCCGAGCTCAACCTGCGCCGCTTTGAGGAACGCGACCTTCTTGCCGACCGAGTCGACCATCCAGACGTCGAGATCGGGTCGGACGATGCGGAGCGGGATTCCCGGGAAGCCGCCCCCCGCGCCGGCATCCAGCAGCAGCCCCGGCTCCAGCAGCGGCGCGGCGGCGAGCGAGTCCACCACGTGGCGCTCAGCCACTTCAGCGGGGTCAACCAAGGCCGTCAGGTTGATGCTCTTGTTCCACTTCAGCAGGAGCGCGACGTGTCGCTCGAGCAGCGCGACCTGCGCAGGTTCGAGGTAGACCCCCAGCGCGGCGGCCCCCTCCACCAAGATCTCTCGTGGGGTCGGCATCGGGCTAGCCCCTGCGCCCATGGGTCTGGAGCACCGCCTCGACCGCCTCAGCGTTCTCCCGGAGGTACTCCTCTACTTGCTCGTCGCTCACGCCGAGGTCGCGCAGCAGGCCCTGGTAGAGCGCGCTGGACGCCGAGGGCCCTTGGCGGCGGAGCGCCTGCTTCACCACCGCCGCCCCGAGGAGCGGGTTCTTCTTCGCCTTGGCCTGGCGCTCCATCTCCTGGCTCGGTCATCCCTACGCTGCGGCGGGCTTGGCAGGAGGCGTGATGTTGAGCACCCGCTTCAGGTACATCTGCATGGCGCTGGAGAGGAGGTTGTTGGTGAAGATGTAGAGGGTGAGTCCCGAGGGGAGGTTCACCATCATCACCGAGAACACCGCCGTCATCACGTAGCCGATGGTCTTCTGGCTGGGGTTCGACATCGGCTGGGGCGTGAGGATCTGCGTCAGCAGCATGGTCGCGCCCATCGCCACCGGGAGGATGTAGTAGGGGTCGATCGAGGTCAGGTCGACCAGCCAGCCCGGGATGAACATCGAATTGTAGAGCTCCACCGAGACCCGGAGGGTGGTGTAGAGCGCAAACCACACCGGCATCTGGATGACCATGGGCAGACACCCTCCCATCGGGTTCACGCCGTGCTCCTTGAAGAGCTTCATCTGCTCCTCGTTGAACCGCTGCGTGTCGCCGCCGAGCCGCTTCTTGAGCTCCTCGATCTGGGGCTGGATGCGCTGCATCTCCTGCATCGACTTCATCGACTTCCACTGCAGCGGGAAGGTGACGGCCTTCACCGAGAGGGTGAGCAGGATGATGGCGATGCCCCAGTTGTGGAGCGGGAAGACCTTGTAGAAGAACTTCATCACCACCAGCAGGAAGTTGGCGATCACCGACCAGAAGCCGAAGTCGACCGACTCGCGCAGCGGGACCGCCACCGCGCCCAGCTCCTCGGTGTCCTTGGGTCCGGCGTAGAAGGCCAGGGACTGGGTGAAAGTACCGCCGGCGGCGAGCTTCACTGGCGTCTCGAGGTTGGCCTTGAGCCAGCCCCGGGCGTCGGCCTCGATGCGGCAGGTGGAGCGTCCCACCTCGGGGACCAGCGCGGTGAGGAAGTACTGCTCGCTGATCCCGGCGAAAACAGCGGGGCCCGGACCGTCCCAGGTGGGAGTCTTGTCGCCGCCGGTGATGCGCTCGGTCTTGCCGCCGGCCTGGCAGATCACCTGGGTCGGGTCGCTGCGCTGCGAGAACATGCCCGAGTTGACGTGGGGATCGGCAAAGCCAGTGGCCGTGACGGTGAGCTTGCCGTCCAGAGCGACGGTGCTCTTCACCTCGACAGTGACGCCAAGCTTGTAGGTCTCCGCGTCGAGCTCGAGCTTCCGCGTGACCTCGAGGCCCGGCGCACGGGCCAGGAGGGTGACTGAGCGGGGCGACTCGGCCACTACCTCGTAGCCGACGTCGCTCCCGAGGAGCACCTTGCCGTCTGCCGCGGTCACCTGCGTTGCGAGCGGAAGCGGGCGCACGACTGGGTTCACCAACTCCAGCTGTGAGGCCGCCGTCTCCTTCACCGCCGCCTTGCGGAACTTGGCGCCGAGCAGGATCGCCGACTCGAGTTCGCCGCCGTCGGTCGTCACCACTAGCTTGAGCTTCTCCGAGGTGAGGGTCAGCTTCCGCGTGGGCGGGCGGGGCAGGGCGGTTGTTTCACGTGGAACATCGGCGACGGCCGCAGCCCCGGGCGTACCTGGGGTGGCCGAGGCCGCTGCAGGAACAACTGAGGGGGACAAGCCAGAGGGTGTGGGGGTTGCCGTCTGCGCCGTGGTCTGCGGAGCGCCAGGCGGCTTCGGCTTCGGTCCGAAGAGGTAGGACCAGACCGTATAGACGGCCATGCACAAGACCACGGTGAGGAGGAGCCGGCGGTTCTGATCGTTCATGGGAGCGACGCCTCAGGGATGCGAAGACTTTGTCGAGAGTGGTGAAGAGAGCGGGCTGGCAGCGTCGGGCGGGCGCACGGGCAGCGCAGCGGCCGGGGGAACCGGGTCGAACCCGCCTGCGCCCCACGGTTGGCAGCGGCCGAGCCGGCGGGCAGCGAGCAGCACGCCTCGGACGCCATGGGCCCGCAGCGCCTCGGCCGCGTAGGCCGAGCAAGTGGGGTGATAGCGGCAAGCCGAGGGGAGCACCGGCGAGACGAGCCGCTGGTAGAGGGAAATGAGCGCGCGCAAGGGCAGGGTGAGCGCCCGTGAGAGCGCCGCGAAGAGACCGCTCTGGCGAGAGGTCACGTCGCCGCTCCGGCCGGCCCCGGAGAGGGGAGGGCGGCAGCAATGCGGCGCGCGGCCCGGCGCAGCCACGCGCGCAGGTCAGCCACCGTGGCGGCGGTCGACGATGCCCGCGCCACCAGGACGATCTCTACGGCGGGCAGGCGGGCGAGCTCGTGGCGCACCGCCTCACGGAGGCGCCGCTTGACTTGGTTGCGCACCACCGCATCACCCACCTTGGAAGAGACGGTGACTCCAACACGCGCCACGGCGGGCGGCATTCCTGCCTCCCCCCTGCGCGTGGTCGCGGCAAGCCGGGGCCGCCAGCTCGCCGCCAGCGGCCCCTCAGCGAAGTTCTTACCCTGTTCCTTCACGGCCAGGTACTCGGCCCGCACGCGGAGCCGGGCACTCTTCGGGAAGGCAAGAGGGGAGGAGATGGGACGCGCTGCGCGCTCGCCCACCTCCTGTACGCCTTGGCGTCGGCCGGTGATGGCTTACTTCGACGCGGCCTTGACCACGAGCCGCTTGCGGCCCTTGTCACGCCGGCGCTTGAGGACCCTGCGGCCCGCCTTGGTGCTCATCCGCTTACGGAACCCGTGCTCCTTGTTCCGCCTGACCTTGCTCGGCTGGTACGTACGCTTCACGGCGATGCCTCCGGTGATGCCAACGGTTCGAAAAAGCGCGTGACCTAAGCACTAGGAAGCGCTGAATGTCAAGGAAAGTCGATCTTTTTCCAGCACCGCGGCGGCGCTGGAACATGGCCCTGCACTACCACCGCTTGTGCTGCGCCGCCCTTCTAGCGGATCGCGGCGCGGAGCGCACCCTCCAGATCGCCGATCCGGCGCTTTCCGGCGAAGAAAGATCCGAACGGGGTGGGGTGCCAAGAATGATCCGACCAACCCCCTGCTGTCGAGCGGCGGCAAAACGACCTCTTGACTCGCCGCCTCATCGCCTCGCCTCCACGAGCGGGCAGACCGCGCCCCGCTTGATCCCGACGAGATCCAACCGCTTGCCAGATCTCGCTTGATCACCCCTGGCAGGCCTTGCTACGGTCCGCGCCGAAGTCAGGGAGGATGCCGCACCGCCCCACTAGCTACCAGCCTCCTCAGCGCGCCTCCCGAGGCTCGCAGGGCACCTTTTTTACGCTGATAGTTCCAGGAGTTGCTCTCATGTCGGGTTCCTTGTCCACAGCTGTGAACAACGCTGTGGACGGATCGGACCACGATCCGATGGCCTCTGGTGCGCTCCCCTCGATGACCACCCCCGAAGAAGCAGCGCTGGCCGCCCGCGACCTCTGGAAGCTCTCGGTCGAGCGGCTCCGGGCCCGCCTCTCCCGGCACACCTTCCAGACCTACTTCGAGCCCATCCGACCCATCTCCCTGGAGGGGAGCGACCTGGTGCTCGCCCACTCGAGCAAGTTCATGATCGACTGGGTTCGTGACAACCTGCTCGACGTGCTCCTGCAAGACCTCGAGGCGCAGCTGGGCCGTCCCGTGGAGGTCCGGTTCACCGTGCGAGACCGCGCCGGCGGCGACGGGTCCGAAGGCGCACCGGGGGCCTCCGCGCCCGCTTCCCAGCCCCCAGGGCCTCCCCAGGGCCCGCAGCCCGTCTTTGCGAGCGTCACCACCACCAGATCAGACAGGGCCGACTCGACCCCGCCCCAGGTGCGGCCGCTCCTGCTCAACCCGAAGTACACCTTCGACTCGTTCGTCGTCGGGCCATCGAACCAGTTCGCCGTCGCCGCCTGCACCTCGGTCGCCAACGCGCCGGGCAAGCACTACAACCCGCTCTTCCTCTATGGACCGGTGGGGCTGGGCAAGACCCACCTGGTGCACGCGGTAGGCAACCACGCGCTCAAGCAGAACCCGGCCTGCCAGATCGTCTACCTGTCGAGCGAGTCGTTCACCAACGACCTGATCCACGCGCTGGAGATGCACCGGATGCCCGAGTTCCGCGCGCGCTACCGCGAGAAGTGCGACGTGCTGCTGCTCGACGACATCCAGTTCCTCGGCAACAAGAAGCAGACGATGGAGG
Organism: Deltaproteobacteria bacterium; assembly: GCA_043782365.1. Classification (GTDB taxonomy): domain Bacteria; phylum Myxococcota; class Myxococcia; order Myxococcales; family 40CM-4-68-19; genus CAIWCD01. Next base: position 2,673 of record JAYWAO010000306.1, on the reverse strand, counting down.
AGTTCTTCCACACCTTCAACGCGCTCCACGAGGCGGGCAAGCAGATCTTCGTCACCAGCGACAAGCTGCCGAGCGAGATCGAGGGGTTCGAGGAGCGGCTGCGCTCGCGGTTCCAGTGGGGCCTGATCGCCGACATCCAGCCTCCCGAGGTAGAGACCCGCGTCGCCATCCTGAAGAAGAAGGCCAACAACGACCGCATCGCGCTCGGCGACGACGTCGCGCTCTTCCTGGGCACGCACATCCGCAGCAACGTGCGAGAGCTCGAGGGCAGCCTGATCCGGCTCGCCGCCTTCGCCTCCCTGACGGGCGCGGCCATCACCGTCGAGCTCGCCCGCGACGTGCTCAAGGCCGTGCTGGTCGTCCGCGGCGACAAGCCCGACGTCGACACCATCATCAAGGTGGTCGCCGAGGCGATGCAGGTGAAACCGTCCGACATCAAGGGAGACCGCAGGCAGCAGGGCATCGCCCGCGCCCGCCAGGTGGCGATGTACCTGACCCGCAAGATCACCGCGATGTCCTATCCGCAGATCGGTGAGAAGTTCGGTGGCAAGGATCACAGCACCGTGATCAACGCCGAGCAGCGCATCACCGAGCTGTCCGGGCAGGACCCTGAGCTGCGCGCGCTGGTGGAGTCGCTGCAGCGCCGCCTCAACGGGTAGCTCGCCCAGGGGCGCATCGTGCATGTCTGAGCCGGCGGGACCCCAACCCTGCCCCTCCGGCCCGGGAGGCGGGGATCCGAGCGCCAGCCAGCGCCCGGGGCCAACCTTCCGCGAAACCCTGGGGACAACCTCCGCGCTCCTCTGTTGACGGCCCAGCACCCCCGTTGCTACACAGCCTCCGCACATCACGCTCCCAAGTTGTCCAGAAGAGGATTCTGAGCGATCTTGGGGGGCTGGCTGCACTGCTCACAAGTTCACAGCCTCTATCGCAACGATGAGCTTCTTCTAGAGACTTCCTGAAAGGCTGACAGGGACATGGAACTGCAGATCGATCGGGACGAGTTCAACCGCGCCCTCTACCGCGCACAGGGCATCGTCGAGAAGAAGTCCACCATGCCGATCCTCGCCTCGGTGCTGCTCGAGGCGAGCCTGGTCGGAGGCGAAGGCGCCGAGGGCGCGCAGGGAGGCCGCCTCAAGGTCTCCGCCTTCGACCTGGAGATCGGCGTCACCGGCTCGCACCCCGCCGAGGTGAAGAAGGCCGGCGCGGTCGCGCTCAAGCACAAGGAGCTCTACGACATCATCCGCTCGCTCCCGGACAAGCTGGTGACGCTCAAGCGCGAGGCGAACAACCGCGTCCGCATCACCTCCGGCGCCGCCGAGTTCAACCTGGTGGGCCAGCCCGCCGAGGACTACCCTCCGTTTCCGCGGGTTGATAAGGTAATACTTATTCCGGTCGAGCCCACCCAGCTCCTCGAGATGATCGAGAAGACCCAGTTCGCCATCTCCACCGACGAGACCCGGCACAACCTGAACGGGGTCTTCTTCGAGGGGGGGCAGGACGTCGCCAAGATGGTCGCCACCGACGGCCACCGGCTCTCTCTCTGCGAGCGGCCCGTCAAGGGGAACTTCGGCCTGAAGAAGGGCGTCATCGTTCCCCGCAAGGGTCTCTTTGAGCTGCGCCGCCTCCTCGACGAGAAGACCGCGGGCGACGGCGTCCCCTGCGAGCTGGGCTTCTCCGAGACCTCGGGAGTGTTCCACTCGGGAGAGCTGACGATGGTGATGCGGCTGATCGACGGGTCGTTCCCCGACTACGGCCAGGTGATCCCGAAGGAGGCCGAGAAGACAGCCACCATCGACCGGGCGCGCTTCCTCGAGACGCTCAAGCGGATGGTGGTGATCTCCTCGGATCGCGCCACCAACCCGGTGCGGCTCGAGCTCTCCGAGGGCACGCTGCGGGTCACCTCGCAGAACCCCGACCTCGGCGACGCCAAGGAAGACCTCCAGGTCACCTACAGCGGCCCAGCGCTCTCGATCGGCTTCAACGCCCGCTACCTGATGGACGTGCTCAACGTGGTCGACACGCCGAACGTCAACCTGGAGCTGTGCGACGAGCTCTCGCCCGGCGTCCTCAAGCCGGACGGCGGCGAGAACGCGGCCCGCTACACGGCTGTGATCATGCCGATGAGGATCTGAAAAAATTCGCGACCCAACCACGCTCCCCAGAGGGAGATTGAAGATGGTTCAGGTTCCGCGGCCGCGCCGCGCCTCCGCCCGCACGAGCAGGCTGCACGCCGGCCTCGCGTTGGCAGCCCTCTTCAGCCTCGTCGACGCGCCGGCCGCCCACGCCGGACGCGGCCGCAAGCACATCGCGCCCGACCAGCGGACCACCGGCCTGGGAACCACCTGCAACGGCCACGCACCCTGCAAGAGCAAGGCGCAGCGTTGCATGAAGGAGATGGACGCCAACGGCAAGGAGCTGGAGGTCGGCTTCTGCGTGCTCCCGTGCCTCGCCATCGACGCGGGGCTCACGCAGGTGATCCCGGGCCAGCCGCTCGAGCCCAGCCCTGAGAACGTGAAGGAGGCGAAGAAGAAGCCGCCGCCGCGCTGCCCGCCGCACTACCAGTGCCGCTCGGCAGGGTCGGGTGTGCCGATCGACCTCTGCATCAAAGAGTAATACAGGAGTAGAGGCCGTGCTGCTCCTCAGCGTCAGCACGCAGCGCTTCCGCAACCTGCG
>JAYWAO010000305.1:0-4832 GCA_043782365.1 Deltaproteobacteria bacterium | reverse complement strand
CCCGCGCTCCACCGTCGGCACCATCACCGAGATCCACGACTACCTGCGCGTGCTCTTCGCCTCGATCGGCAAGCAGCACTGCCACGTCTGCAACCGGGTGGTCGGCAAGCAGAGCGCGCAGCAGATCGCGCAGGAGCTCTCCCGGCTGCCCGAGGGGACCAAGCTCACCCTGCTCGCGCCGCTGATCGAGAACCGCAAGGGCGAGCACAAGGAGGTCCTCGCCGATGCGCGCAAGCGGGGCTTCGCGCGCGCCCGCATCGACGGCGTGGTCAAGCCGCTCGACGAAGACGTCGAGCTCGACAAGAAGAAGAAGCACGACATCCAGCTGGTGGTGGACCGGCTGGTCATCAAGGCGGCCTCCACTGCAGACGGCGGCAAGGGCGGCAGCGAGACGGACAAGCGCCTGAACGACTCGGTGGAGACCGCGCTGCGCGAGGGCAAGGGCGTCTTGCACGCGCTCACCACCCTGCCCGCGGGCAAGGGCAAGGGGGCGGCCGCCGAGAAGGGAGACGGCGGCGAGACCCACTCGATCTACAGCGAGAACCTCGCCTGCCCGGTGGACGGGATCAGCTTCCCCGAGCTGCAGCCTTCGAGCTTCTCGTTCAACAACCCGATGGGCATGTGCCAGGAGTGCAACGGCCTCGGCGCCCGCCCGGAGATGGACCCGGAGCTGATCGTCCCCGACCAGCACAAGACCATCCGCAACGGCGCGGTCGAGCCGTGGACGCACGCGCTCGAGCGCGGCGGCGGCTGGACCTTCCGGATGATCGAGTCGCTCTCGCAGTCGTTCAAGGTGCCGCTCGACAAGCCCTGGAAGGACCTGCCCAAGGAGGTCAAGCAGCTCCTCCTCTACGGCTCCGGCGAGGACACCCTCTCGATCAAGTGGAGCGAGGGCGGCCGCACGGGCACCTACAAGACCGCCTTCGAGGGGGTGATCCCCACCCTGATGCGCCGCTTCAAGGAGACCACCTCGGAGAGCATGCGCAAGCACTACCTGCGCTACTTCTCCGACAAGGCCTGCTCGGCCTGCGCCGGCGAGCGCCTGCGGCCCGAGAGCCGCGCGGTGAAGATCCACGGGCAGAGCATCGTCGGCGTCTCGCACATGACCATCGACGCCGCGACCGACTTCGTCGGCAACCTCCCGCTGACCGGCAACGACGCGACCATCGCCAGCGAGCTGCTGAAGGAGATCGGCAACCGGCTGCGGTTCCTGCTCGACGTGGGGCTCTCGTACCTGACGCTCAACCGTCCGGGGCCCACCCTCTCGGGCGGCGAGTCGCAGCGCATCCGGCTCGCCTCGCAGATGGGCTCCGAGCTGACGGGCGTCATCTACATCCTCGACGAGCCGAGCATCGGCCTCCACCAGCGCGACAACGCGCGCCTGCTCGCCACGCTCAAGCGCCTGCGCGACCTCGGCAACTCCGTCGTCGTCGTCGAGCACGACGAAGAGACGATGGAGGAGGCCGACTGGCTGGTCGACTTCGGGCCAGGCGCCGGCGAGCTCGGCGGGGAGATCGTCGCCGAGGGGACGCCCGCGCAGGTGAAGAAGGTCGAGCGGTCGCTGACGGGCGCGTACCTCTCGGGCCGCAAGCGCATCGAGATCCCGGGCAAGCGCCGGCGCGGCAACGGCCTGCGGATCTCGTTGCACGGAGCCACCGCGAACAACCTCAAGTCGGTGGACGTCGAGATCCCGCTCGGGGTCTTCACCGCCGTCACGGGCGTCTCGGGCGCGGGCAAGTCGACGCTGATCAACAAGGTGCTCTACCCTGCCCTCTCTCGCGCGCTCTACGGCTCGCGCGAGGTGCCGGGGGCCTACACGGCGCTCTCGGGGATCGAGCACCTCGACAAGGTGATCGACATCGACCAGAAGCCGATCGGCCGCACGCCGCGGTCGAACCCGGCGACCTACACCAAGGTGTTCGACACCGTGCGCGACGTCTTCGCCCGCACCCCGGAGGCGCGCGCGTATGCGTACGAGCCCGGTCGCTTCTCCTTCAACGTGAAGGGCGGCCGCTGCGAGGCGTGCGAGGGCGACGGCATGAAGGTCGTCGAGATGCACTTCCTCGCCGACGTCTACGTCCCGTGCGAGGTCTGCCACGGCAAGCGGTTCAACGACGCCACCCTTCGTGTTACATATAAGGGCCTCAACGTCGCCCAGGTGCTCGACCTCTCGGTCCGCGAGGCGATCGAGCACTTCGCGGTGCACAAGGAGATCATCCGCATCTTGAAGACGCTGGACGACGTCGGCCTCGGCTACCTCAAGCTGGGCCAGCCTAGCCCCACGCTCTCGGGCGGCGAAGCGCAGCGCATCAAGCTCTCGCGCGAGTTGGCCCGCACCGATACGGGGCGCACGCTCTACGTGCTCGACGAGCCGACCACGGGCCTGCACTTCGAGGACATCCGCCGGCTGCTGATCGTGCTCGACCGGCTGGTCGACGCGGGGAATACGGTGCTGGTCATCGAGCACAACCTCGACGTCATCAAGTGCGCCGACTGGCTGATCGACATCGGGCCCGAGGGCGGCGACAAGGGCGGATACGTGGTGGCCGCTGGCACGCCCGAGGACGTGGCGCGGGTGCAGGCGAGCTACACGGGGCAGTACCTCGCGAAGGTGCTCAAGCGGCAGGCGGCGAAGGGGGCGTAGGGCCTACGCCCGGACTCGGGCTGGCGCTGCTGCGCTTGATGGCGTGGGGCTTCGGCGAGACGGCCCGGCGGCACCTCTCGTTCTCGGCGCTGCTCGCCGAGGTGCGCGACCGCATCGACGCGCAGGTGCTCGCCGAGCCAGCGGCGCCCGAGCGCCCTTTCGCCAGCGAACGCCCCGGCTGAGAGGAGCCACGAGCGAAAGCCGCGCCTCAGCGGCAGACCAGCCGCGCGGAGACCTCGGGACGCAGGAACGAGGGCCACCCGCGCCACGGGCGGCGCCGCTGCTACTGACGCTTCCCGGGCGGCGACGAAGGCTCCTTCTCGAACAGCTCGAGGTGCCGCAAGAGCTCCACTTGCTCGATCAGCGCCAGTTGCTGCACCAGCGCCGTGTCCTCGAGGGAGAGCGACAGCCGCTCCTGCTTCTGCTGCGGAGGCCGGGCCTGCGGCGGCGGCGTGCTCTGCCCCTCCCGGGCGCCCGCCGCGCCAGCGAGCGCAGCCAGCACGAGCACCAAGACGGCGCGCGGCCGCCACCGCGAGAATGGAGCGCGCACGGGGCTAGCGTCCCCGACGGCGGTCGCGCCGTTCTTCCCGGCGCTCCTGCCGGTTCTGCTTGTCCTGGCTGCGCTGCCGCTTCAGATCCTCGCGCCGCTCGCGCAGCTTCTCGCGCGCTTGCTGCCGCTGCTCGGGCGACATCTCGCGCCAGCGGCGCATGTTCTCGAGCAGGCGTTCGCGTTCTGCGGGGTCGGCGGCCATCACCCGGCCGAGCGCACCGCGCAGCTGCGCGCGCTTCTCGGGGGGCAGGTCGCGGAACCGCTTCCAGGCGTCGAGCACCCGCTGCCGCTGCTCGGGTGGGAGCTGCTGGAAGCGGCGGAAGTTCTCCTCCACCGCCTTGCGGTCGCCCGGCGGCATCTTTTGCAGCCGCTCGAGCTTCCCCTCCAGCTCGGCCCGCTCCTCGGGCCCCAGCCGCTGCAGCTCGCGGAACCGCTCGCGCAGCTCCTCCTGCTTCTCGGGAGGGAGGTTGCGGAACCGCTCCGCGGCGGCGGAGTCGGCGGGGGAGCCGGCCTGGGCCTGGGCCCGAACCGGCGCGGCGGCGCACAAGAGCGCGGCGGCCAACCAGACCGACAGCGCGAAGGTCCTCACGGCTTGCCCTCCGTCTGCAGCTCGTGCAGCACCGAGACCACGTCGAGGTCCTCGAGGGCGTCCTGGTCCTGCACGACCGTCAGGTCCTCGTACAGGTCGAGCCGCTGCGCCAGGGCCAGCTCGGCCCCCGCAGGAACCTCCTGCGCGAGCACCTCGCCGCCGGGCTTCGCTTGCTGGACCGGGCCGCGCGCCACCACGATCAGCGCCAAGGCCCCGGCCACCGCGGCGCCCGACATCGTCCAGCGGAAGGCGGGCGCGGCCAGCACCGTGGTCAGCCACGACCTGCCCTGCGCCTCGGCCGCGCGCGCTGCCACCCGCTGGGCAAAGCCGGGCCTCGGCTCCTGCTGGGGGACGGCCGGGAGCAGGCACAGCGCCTCGCGCAGGAGCGCCTCGTCCTCGGCGGTGGCGCCCGGGGTCCCGCGCTGGTTGTCGCTCTGCAGGCTGGCCATCGGAGTCGCCCTTCGCGGCCATCGCCGCGCCCTTCACGGTGCTGAGAACCGCCAGCCCAAGGGAAGGTTACACGCGCGGCGTGAGAAAGATCACGCCAGCTTGAACCGCAGCGGCAGGAACCCGCCCAGGTCGATCTCGTCGCCGTCCTCCAGGAGCCGCACCTCGATGCGCTGCCCGTGCAGGTAGGACCCGCGCGGCGACTGGAGATCCTCGAAGATGTGGCGGCCCTCCCGCACCAGGATTCGCGCGTGCTTGGGCGCGATCAGCGGCAGCTGGATGCGCAGGTCGCACTCCTCGCTGGAGCCTACGACGAACGGCTCGCGGTCGATGCCGATGGCGGGCTTGCCATCGACCGACACCAGCAGCCTGCGGAGGGCCTGCGCGTCGTCGGCGACCGCGGCGACCGGAGGCGCCTTCACCGAGGCCGACGCTGTCTTCGAGGCCCACGCGTTGGCGGCGCCGAATGCCTGCAGCGCGCGAGCGATCACGTCCCGCGGCGCGAGGCCCGTCTTCAGCACCAGCTTCGCCAAGAGCGCGCGCTCGGCCTCGCCGAGCAGGTCGGACGTGCCGGCCTCGCGGGCCTCGGCCGCGTCCAGGGT
>JAYWAO010000304.1:0-1695 GCA_043782365.1 Deltaproteobacteria bacterium | reverse complement strand
CTCCTCCTCGGAAACCGCGACGGGTTGACTCGTCGTCGCTCCTAGATCTGCTTGCCCCTCACCACCCGGGCTCGGTCCGGTAAGCTGATCGGTGCTCTAGAAGAGCGACTTGATGAAGCCGCCGTCCACCGCCACCGACTGGCCCGTCAGGTAGCCCGCCCGCTCCGAGGCGAGGAACGCCGCCAGCGCCGCGAGCTCGCGCGGCTCGCCGAGGCGGCCCATCGGGATCTGCTTCTCCCAGTCGCCGAACACCGCGGCCGGCTCGACCTGGCGGCGCGCCCCCACGCTCGCGGCCAGGCCCTCCAGCCGCTCAGTCCGGGTGTACCCGGGCAGCAGGTTGTTGACGGTGACGCCGAACGGCGCCACCTCGGTGGCGAGCGTCCGCGCGAAGCCCGAGACCGCCGCCCGCACGCTGTTGGAGAGCACCAGGTTCTCTACGGGCTGCTTCGCGCTGATCGAGGTGAGCGTGAGGATGCGCCCGAAGCGCCGCTCCTTCATGCCCGGGAGCGCCGCGCGGCACAGCTCGAGCGCGGAGAGGAGGTTCTGCCGCAGCGCCGCGTCCCACTGCTCCTCTGTGGTCTGCTCGAACGGGAGCGAGGGCGGCCCGCCGCCGTTGGCGAGCAGGATGTCGACGCGGCCGCAGGCGGCGAGCGCGGCCTCCACCAGCCGTGTGCCGGCGCCGGGCTCCGAGAGGTCGGCGGCGTGGGAGACCACCCGGCTACCCGTCCTGGCCGAGAGGGCGCGCGCGGCCTCCTCCAGCACCGCGGCGCGGCGCGCGGAGAGCACCACCGTCGCGCCCTCCGCGGCCAGCTCCTCCGCGATGGCGTAGCCGAGCCCCTGGCTCGCGCCCGTCACCAGCGCCACCTTGCCCCGCAGCCCGAGGTCCATGAGGCCGCTCAGCGCTTCCGCAGCAGGTCGTCTACCCCGGTGCGCAGGTACGCATCCGACTTGTCGAGCCAGTCCTGCCGCGGCGGATCGAAGATGTCCACGTCGAGCGTGTCCTCGAGCGCCTCGGCCCGGTGGGGCACGTTGGCGGGGATGGTGAGCACCTCGCCCGCGCGGACGATCTGCTCGCGCTCACCCTGCTCGCCGAGGAAGAACTTGAGCGCTCCCTCGAGGATGTAGGTCAGCTGCTCGTTCTCATGCGAGTGGCGCGGCACGATCGCGCCCTTCTTCAAGTACACGTGGGCGATCATCATCCGGTTGCAGGTGATCAGCCGGCGGGAGATCAGGTCGGTGACCTCCTCCTTCGGTACCTCGGCCCAGCGGTGGAAGCGGGCGGTCGTCTCGGGCATCGGTGCTCTCCGTGGTCGAAGCGGGACCTTTACTGTGGCACGCGGCGGTCCGGCGTTGCCAGCGGCCCGCCTACTGCAGCATCGGCGCCGGCGGCAGCGCGTCGACGAACTCCACCTGCCAGAACCCGAGCGTCCCGATCAGCGCTTGCAACGACCGCTTCGCCGCTTGCGTCGCCTTCTCCTTGAGCGCCGCGTCGCCCGACACCTCGCGCAGGAACGCGTCGTGCGCGAGCGCGAACAGCTCCGCCGTCTCCTTCGAGTCGAGGTTCGACCCGATGATCTCGGTCTCGGCCGGCTTCAGCTCCACCTTGGTCTCGAGCTTCGGCAGGACGATCTGCACCTTCTTTCCCGTCACCCGCACGCTCTGGTCGTTGAGCTTGCGCAGGTCGATCGAGAGGTG
>JAYWAO010000303.1:0-4834 GCA_043782365.1 Deltaproteobacteria bacterium | reverse complement strand
CCGTGCGCCCGCCTCCGCCCACGCCGCCCAAGCCCGCGCCCAAGGCGGCTCCCAAGCCCGCGCCCGCGCCGCCGCCCAGGGCCCGCGCCCGCGTCAGCGCCATCGCCCGCGACGGCTCGCGCTCGGCCGACTTCGTCCTCACCCGCGACGAGACCCGCGTGGGCCGCGCCGTCGCCGACGGCGAGGTCAAGCTCGACAAGGACCCGTTCATCGCGCCCGTGCACGCCGTCTTCCGCTTCGACGGCGAGCAGCTGCTGGTGCAGGACGGCGGCACTCCCAACGGCGTCTTCCTCTGGCTCAAGGAGCGCGCGCTGCAGTCCGGCGACGAGCTGCGCATCGGCCGGCAGCGGCTGCGCATCGAGTGGATGCCCGAGGAGCCCGAGGAGATCACCGATCAGCCGCTCTGGGGCAGCCCCAACCCGGGCTACCTCGCGCGGGCCGTGCAGCTGCTCGAGGGCGGCGGCGAGGGCGACGTCTACCCGCTGAAGGCCGGCGACAACCTGGTGGGCCGCGGCACGGGCGACGTCAGCTTCCCGGGCGACGGCTACGTGTCGAGCCGCCACGCCACCATCAGCGTGGCCGTGGGCGCCATCGCGGTGAAGGACATGGGCTCGGCCAACGGCACCTTCGTCCGCGTCACGCAGAGCGCGCCGGTGAACGCGGGCGACCTGCTCCTGGTGGGCGACCAGATCCTCCGGGTCGACCCAGCGTAGGGGCAATGCGGATCAGCTAGCCCGCGAGCTCGAGGATCTGCGCGCGGACCTTGGCGCGGAACCGCTCGAGACGCATGGTCACCGCGCTCTTGCCCACGCCCATCCGCTGGGCGATCTCGCGGGCCGACAGCTTGCCCTCGAGATAGAAGAGCCGCACCGTCTCCTTCTCGGGGCCCTCGCGCAGCGCCTCGATCACGTCGCGGACGGCCTTGAGCGCCGCCTCGTGCTCGAGCTGGTCGCTCGCTGCCGGGGCGTGGTCGCCGGCGAGCTGCGACTCGCGGGTGGCGTCCTCGGCCGCCTTCTGGTGGGTGCCCCGCGAGCTCAGGTAGCTGCGGGCGCGGTTGCGGGCGATGGTGAAGAGCCAGGCGGCGAACCGCTCGGTGTCCTTGAGCGAGGCGAGCGCCCGGAAGGCCCGCACGAAGGCCTCCTGGGTGACGTCGTCGGCCTCGTCCGCGTCGAGCTCGCTGAAGGAGCCCGCGATGCGCGAGACGGCCGCGCGGTACTTGCGGTAGAGGCTCTCTTCGGCGCGGGCGCCGTGCGGTCCGCCGCGCAGCGCCTGGGCCACCAGGGCGGCGTCGTGTGACCGGTCGCCGGTCACCAACGTCAGGACAGGCGCGGGGGCGCGCGTCCCGGGATCGGCCGCGCCGGCTCCGGTGGCCTTCTGGGTGGTGGACTCTGTCGGGACCTGTGCGGTCTGCATCGTCGCGAGGCTCATGTCTCTTAGCAGCCGGCGTGCCCATGCCAGCCTTGGCGGGTGGGGATCCGGAAATCAGGGGGTTGGAGCCACGCGTGGCGACCGTCACGCGGACTTCTGCCTGACTTTCTTGTCGCACCGGGGACCTTCGGGACGATGACGGGGATCACGCCACGGGGTCGTCACAGGGCGATTTGGGGGCGCACAGAGCGAAAGTGGGCTGCACGCAGCGCTCCCGCTCGTGCGCAAGCGCTGGTGGAAGGGTGGGGGAGGCGGCGAGGCAAGTTCTGTAGAAGGTAGATCTGGTCGAGTAGAACTGCTGGTCCGGTTGACGGTCCCGCGAACGCCCGGCGAACCCGCGCTCGTCCGGCTGCCAGCAGGAGCAGGGCGCCGCGCCCCTCCTCCTGTTAATCTCCCCGCCCCCTATGCTCCTCGGCGAGATCCCCCAGAAGACCCTCCACGAGCTCGGCTGGCCCGAGCTCTGCTCCGGCCTCGCCGCGCGCGCCCGAACCCCGATGGGCAAGGCCCGCTGCCTGGCGCTCCTCCCCGGCGACGACGCCGGCGAGACCCGCGCCCGTCTCGACCGCGTCGAAGAAGGACGGCTGCTGCACCGCCTCGACAAGGAGGTCCCGCTCGCCGAGGCGCTCGACGTCACCGCGCCGCTCGGCCGGGCCGCCCGCGAGGGCACGCTCGAGCCGCTCGAGCTGCTCCAGGTCGCCCGCTTCATCAAGGCGGCCTCCTCGGTGCGCCGCTTCCTCGGCTCGCAGGCCGACCGCGCGCCGCTGCTCTTCGCCTGGGGCGAGACCCTCACCGAGCTGTCGCCGCTCGCCGCCGAGCTCGAGCGGGCCTTCGACGCCGCCGGCGCGCTGCAGGACAGCGCCAGCCCGCTGCTGGCGGAGCTGCGCGAGCGCGCGCGGGGCCTGCACCGCAACATCAAGGCCCGGCTCGACGAGATGCTGCTCGACCCCGAGCTGACCGCGATGCTGCGCGACAGCTACTACTCGGTGCGCGGCGACCGCTACGTGGTGCCGCTGCGGGCCGAGCACAAGACCCACCTGCCGGGCATCGTCCACAACGCCAGCAACACCGGGCAGACGCTCTTCGTCGAGCCCCAGGTCCTGGTCGAGCTGGGCAACCAGCTGACCATCGCCGAGGCGGGGGCGCTCGAGGAGGAGCAGCGGATCCTCGCCGAGCTCTCGGCCAAGGTGGGCAAGCACGCGAGCGCGCTCTTGGAGGACGTCCAGACGCTCGGCAGGCTCGACGAGGTCACCGCCTGCGCGCGGCTTTCGGACGCGCTCGACGCGCACCCGCCCGCCCTGCTGGAGGCGGCGAGCGGCTCGACGTTCTCGCTGCGCGGCCTGCGCCACCCGCTCCTCGTGCTGCAGCAGCAGGCCAAGGTGAAGGCCGACCCCTCCCGGGTCCGCACGGTGATCGCCAACGACGTGCTGCTGCCCGGCGCGGCGCGGGCGCTGATCGTCAGCGGGCCCAACGCGGGCGGCAAGACGGTGACCATCACCGCGGTGGGGCTCTGCGCGCTGCTCGCCCGCGCGGGCCTGCCCGTGCCGGCGGCGTCCGGCTCGCAGGTGCCGCTCTACCGGACGGTCTACACCGCCATCGGCGACGAGGGCGACCTCTCGCGCGACCTCTCCACCTTCACCGCGCACCTGACCGCGCTGCGCCACATCCTCGAGGCCGCGGGCCCGGGCACGCTGGTCTTGATCGACGAGATGGCGGCCGACACCGATCCGCGCGAGGGCGCGGCCATCGCGGTCGCGGCGCTCGAGCACCTGGTCGCCGCGGGCGCGCAGGTGTTGATCACCACCCACCTCGAGGAGCTGAAGGCGCTGGGGCTGTCGGACCCGCGCTTCTCCTCGGCGAGCGTCGGCTTCGACCTGAGCAAGCTGGCGCCCACGTACAGATTGGCGCTGGGCGAGGCCGGGGCGTCGTCGGCGATCGAGATCGCCAGGCGGGTGGGGCTGCCCGCCTCGGTCTGCGAGCGGGCGCGCACCGTGCTGGGCGGCGGGACCTCGGCGGTCTCGCAGGCGGTGGAGAAGCTCGACCGCGAGCGGCAGGAGCTCGCGGCGCTGAAGGCAGACCTGGCCGAGACGCGCGAGCGGCTCGAAAAGGAGCGGCTCGGCTTCGAGCGCGAGACCCGCGCGCTGCGCTCCTTGGAGAAGGCCACCCGCGAGGCGGCGCGCGACCTGCTCATCGAGGACCTCGAGCAGAAGCGACTGGAGGCGGCGAAGCTGGTGGCCGAGCTGCAGGCGGCGGGGCCGACGATCGCGGGCGCCGTCGAGCTGCAGCGGGAGCTGGCGGCGCGCGCGGAGGCCGAGCGCAAGGAGGCGGCGCGGGCGAGGAGCCGCGCGCTGGTCGAGCGCGAGGCAGCCGAGGCCGAACGCCCGACGCAGCCGGTGAAGCCGCAGGCCGGCAAGGAGCCTCAGCTGGTCGCGGGCGCCCCGGTGCGCCACGCGCGCTTCGGGAGCGAGGGCGTGCTGGTGGAGCTGCTCTCGGGCGGGCAAGCGATGGTGCAGCTGGGCGCGCTCAAGACCAAGGTGGCGCTGGAGGACCTGGTGCCGCTCGCGCGCCGGGCCCGCGCGCCCGAGGTGCAGTTCAAGAAGACCAAGGCCGAGAAGCTCGAGCGCGGCGAGGCGGCGCGGGCCGCGCCGTTGGTGACCACATTACCGACGGTGGACGTCCGCGGACAGCGCGTCGACGAGGCGCTCCGCTCGCTCGAAGAGGGGCTCGACAGGTTCATCCGCGAGGGGGCAGACCAGGTCCACGTGCTGCACGGGCACGGCTCGGGCGCGCTCAAGCAGGCCGTCCGCGAGCACCTCGCCCGCAGCCCCTACGTGAAGAAGGCGCGCGCCGCCGAGCAGCACGAGGGCGGCGACCAGGTCACCATCGCCCTCCTGCGCGGGTAGGCCGCCTACTTCTCGCGGCCGCTCTGCCGGGCGAGGTGCAAGAGGTTGCTCTGCATCGCCCGGATCTCGGTGTGGCCCTCCAGCTCTCCGCCGATGCTCCAGGGGAGCCGCCAGGTCCAGTTGTGCTTGCCCACCGTGCCCGGCGTGTTCATCCGGTCGGGCCAGCCGAGCGCGTCGGTGACGGGCGTCAGCAGCGCATCGGAGGAGGCCGAGTAGGCGAGCGTGAGCAGCGCGTCGCGGACCGCCGGCGAGTAGCGGCGCGCGTCCTGGTTCGCGAGGAGGCGCAGCGGCGCCTGGCCGAGCTGCAGGCCGCGCTCCCAGTCGCTCAGCTCTTCCCACCAGACGTGGAGCGTGTCGCTGTCGTGCGTGCCGGTGACGCAGACCGAGACCTTCGAGAAGCCCTTCACGTCGCGCGGACGGCCCTGGTCGACCTCCCAGCGCAGCACCTTGGTGCCCGGGATGCCGAGCGCAGTCAGCGAGTGGCGGACGAAGTCGGGCACCGTGCC
>JAYWAO010000302.1:0-4835 GCA_043782365.1 Deltaproteobacteria bacterium | reverse complement strand
GCATGTCTTGGGGACGCAGGTGGTGCCGTGGCCGCACACGCCGGCCATGCCGCCGCCGCCGCAGATGTTGGCGCCGCTGCACGTGCCGCACGAGAGCTGACCGCCGCAGCCGTCGCCGGCCGGACCGCAGTTGAACCCCAGGTTCGAGCACGTCCTTGGCGTGCAGGGAGGCGTGCCGCAGACGCTAGGCTTTCCGCCGCCGCCGCACGATCCGCTGGCGCACGTGCCGCAATCGAGGACGCCACCGCACCCGTCACCGATCGGGCCGCAGCTCGCCCCTGCCTTCGCGCAGGTGGTCGCGCCCAAACATTTTCCCGTCAAGCCCCCGTCCGGCTCGCCGAACAGGCAGAGCTTGCCCAGGTTGTGCCAGTGGTGGGTGGAGACGAGGCCGGCGTGGCCCGAGGGCACGCCCCGCGCGAGCGCGGTGACGACCACCAGGAGCGCGATGGCGCCGAGGAAGCTGCCCGCGAAGAAGTAGACGCCGAAGATGGTGCTCGAGAAAGTGGGCTCGAGCGTCATCAGCCAGTCGATGCCCGCGACCGAGAAGGCGAGCGCCAGGATCGGCAGGCCGCCCGTCGACAGCCGGCGCTGGCTGCGGGTGAGCTGCGCGCTCCCCTGGGAGTCCTGCTTCACCGACCAGCCGTAGAGCAGGTGCTGGAGCACCACGAAGATCGCGAAATAGGCAGCCGCGCGCAGGAAGAACGAGGTCTGGTTGAGCCACAGGTGCTTGTGCTCGACCAGCTCCCTGGCCTCGCCCACCAGCTTGCCGGGCTCGAGCCACACGTAGAGGTTCTTCGCCCCGAGCGCGATGGGGAGGAAGAGCAGGACGAAGAGCGGCAGCGCGGAGGCGAGGGTCTCCATCGCCCGGCGCAGCACCACGGTCCAGCGCGCGCCAGCGGCGTTGAAGATCATCACCAGGAACAGGCCGCCGAGCGACAGGCCGCACCAGTAGGCAAAGGCGACGAGGTACGAGACCATCGCCTCCTTCGAGGGGCCCATCATGCCGCCGGCGGCGGTGGCGCCGAGGCCGAGCACGCCCAGGACTGCGGCGATGCGCAGGGTGGAGGCGCCCCCCTCGAGCGGCACGAGGCCGTCGACGGTTTGCGTGGTGCCGGACGCGTGGGTGTCTTGCGCGCTCACTGGTGCTCCTTCACGGGGTGGGCGTCGTGCGGTTCGGCGGGCGCTGCCGGCGCGGGTGCCTGCGCTGCCAGCACCGTGCGGGCCTCCGGCGTGGCGTCCTCGAGCCTCGCGAACTGCGAGCGCTGCAGGGCGCGGACGTAGGCAACGACCGCCCAGCGCTCCTCGACGGAGAGCTCGGCCGCGTAGCCGCCCATCAGACCGTACCCCTCGGCGATGGTCTTGTAGAGGTGGCCGTTGGTCACCGCGCGCTTGGTGTGCAGGCTGGGCGGCGGCTTGAGTGACATCTGCGAGGCCACCAGCGACATCCCATCGCCGGCGAGGCCGTGGCAGATGCCGCAGTGGATGTCGTACTTCTTGCGCCCGTTCTCCAAGAGCTGGGCCGTCAAGGGCAGCGGGAAGTTGGTGATGTCCAGGCCCTTCTCGTCGACCCCGCGGATGAGCTGCGCGGGGCCGAGCGTCTGCTCGCGCGCCACCGTGCCCGCGACCGGCGGGCGCATGCCGCGGCCGTCGGCGAAGAACGGGTTGGGAGCGTAGGCCTTGTACTTGGCCTGCTTGATCATCGGGTCGATGTCCTCCTGGCTGCAGCCGGTGGCAAAGGCGAGGCTTCCCAGGGAGAAAGCGAGCGCGAGGCCCGCGGAGCGCATCAGGTCGCGGTGCTGCTCGGGTCGGGTGTTCATTCGATCGCCCCACGCACCGTCTCGACGTGGACTGCGCCGAGCGCGCGGAGCTTCTCCTCATGGGACTCGAGGTCCTGCGGGAGCAGGTCGCTCTCGATGGAGAGCCAGAACCGGTCGAGGGAGGCCGAGCGGAAGGCCTCGCTCTCGAAGACCGGGTGGTAGGGCCGGGGCAGGCCGAAGAGGAACATCGACCCGAAGAAGATCGAGAGCGCGGTGAGGAGGATGCCGCTCTCGAAGGTGATCGGGATGTTCGACGGGAAGCCGTGCAGCGGCCGCCCGCCGACGTTGATTGGGTAGTCGATGACGTTGCACCAGTACTGCAGCGAGTAGCCGCCGATCACGCCCATCATGCCGCCCGTGAGCGCGATGCGCGGCACGATGCTCTTGGGGATGGCCAGCGCCTCTTCGATGCCGTGGACCGGGTAGGGCGAATAGGCGTCGAGCTTGCCGAGGTTGGCCTCGCGCAGCGCGCGGCCCGCCGACAAGAGCGTGGCCGTGTCCCTGAACTCACCGAGCACGAACGTCTTCTCTGCAACCTTCCAGGAGCCCATCGAGGCTACCCCTCCTTTCCGGACAGCGGCGCTGCGGGGACACCGGCCGGCACGCCGTGCGGGCCGTGCTGGCTGGCGCCATCGGAGGCGCCTTGCGCAGCGTGGTTCATCTCCACCGCCAGCTCCTTCACTTCGCTGACCGCGATGGCCGGGACGTACCGGACGAAGAGCAGGAGGAGCGTGCCGAAGAGGCTGAGCGTCCCGACGTAGAGCGAGATGTCCACCCAGGTGGGCGTGAATATCGCCCAGCTGGAGGTGAGGAAGTCGCGGTGGAGGCTGGTGACGATGATGACGAACCGCTCGCACCACATGCCGACGTTGATGGCGATCGACGCGATCCACATGATGGCGAGGCTCGTGCGGGCCTTGGCGAACCAGAAGATGTTCGGCGTCACCACGTTGCAGGTGACCATCAGCCAGAAGATGAACTTATAGGGACCGTTGCGCCGGTTGTAGAAGACGAAGTACTCGAACTGGTTGCCCGAGTACCAGGCGGCGAAGTGCTCCGCCAGGTAGCCGTACGAGACGATCATGCCGGTGACGAGGATGACCTTGGTCATCAGCTCGAGGTGGCGCATCGTCACCACGTGCTCGAGCTTCATGAACTTCCGCATCGGGATCATCAGCGTGATCACCATCGCGAAGCCCGAGAAGACGGCGCCGGCGACGAAGTAGGGCGGAAAGATCGTCGTGTGCCAGCCCGGGATCACCGACACGGCGAAGTCGAAGCTCACGATGGTGTGGACCGAGAGCACCAGCGGCGTGGCGATGCCGGCCAGGATCAGGTAGGCGATCTTGTAGTGGTTCCAGGCGCGGGCCGAGCCCGTCCAGCCGAGGGCCAGCATGCCGTAGATCATCCGCTGCCGCTTGCCCACCGAAGCGTCGCGGAGGCTGGCGAAGTCGGGGATGAGGCCGAGGAACCAGTAGAGCAGCGAGGTGGTGCCGTAGGTCGAGACCGCGAAGACGTCCCACATCAGCGCCGACTTGAAGTTGGGCCACATCCACATCGTGTTCGGGTAGGGGAACAGCCAGTAGATGGCGAGCCAGGGCCGGCCGGTGTGGAGCACCGGGAAGAGCGCCGCGCAGACCACCGCGAAGAGCGTCATCGCCTCGGCGAAGCGGTTGATCGAGGTGCGCCACTTCTGCTGGAAGAGGAGCAGGATCGCCGAGATCAGCGTGCCGGCGTGGCCGATGCCGATCCACCAGACGAAGTTGGTGATGCCCCAACCCCAGCCGACCGGGATGTTGTTGCCCCACATGCCGATGCCGCCGACCACCGTCACCGCGATCGAGAACACCAAGAGGCCGATGCCGGCCATCCCGAGCCCGAGGAGGCCCAGCCACTGCTTGCCGGGCTTCTGCCAGATGAACTGCAGCATGCTCTTGTTGATCGCGCCGTCCTCGAGCGCCATGCCCGAGACGGCGGGCGAGGCGATCCAGGGAGGGGGCTCGAGCTCCGCGCGGGCCGCCTTGGCTTTGGCGCGGACGTCGGTCAGGTTGAAGGCGGCGGAGGCCGAGGTCATGCCAGCTCCGGATTGAGGTTCTTGACGCGGGCGAGGTAGGCGGTGCGCGGCCGGGTGCCGAGGTCGTGCAGCAGGTCGTAGCGGCGCGGGTCGGCGTGGCGCTTGGAGACCTTCGAGTCGGGGTCGTGGAGCGAGCCGAAGGTGATCGCCTGGCTCGGGCAGGCCTGCTGGCAGGCGGTGACGATGTCGCCGTCCTTGATGTCCTTGCCGGCGACGCGGGTGTCGATGCGGACCCGCTCGATGCGCTGCACGCAGTAGGTGCACTTCTCCATGACGCCGCGGGCGCGCACGGTGACGTCGGGGTTCATCACCATCTTCTCCACGTCGGTGTAGTTGGACGTGTAGGAGAAGAAGTTGAACCGGCGGACCTTGTACGGGCAGTTGTTCGAGCAGTACCGGGTGCCGACGCAGCGGTTGTAGACCATCACGTTCAGGCCCTCCTCCGAGTGCACGGTGGCGTTGACCGGGCAGACGTACTCGCAGGGAGCGTTCTCGCAGTGCAGGCACATCACCGGCTGCACGATCATCTCGGGCGCGTCTTCGTTGCCGATGTAGTAGCGGTCGACGCGCAGCCAGTGCATCTCGCGGCTCTTGCCGACCTGCTCCTTGCCGACCACCGAGATGTTGTTCTCGGCCTGGCAGGCGAGCGCGCAGGCGTTGCAGCCCGTGCAGGAGTTCAGGTCGATCGCCATCGCCCACTTGAAGCCCGGGTAGGCGTGCGCCCCCTCGTACATGGTGGGCAGCGGCCCGTTCAGCTTGGAGATGTGCTCGATCTCCTTCTTCTCCAGCGCCTCGAGCGTGGTCTGGAGGGCGATGGCGCGGCCGTCCATGGTGTGGTGCTCTTGGGTGGTGACGAGCTTGTGCTCGTGGCCCACTGGCAGCACCACGGCGTTCGCGGCGGACCAGAAGTTGCCGGTGGTGCGGGCCGGGTTCACGTCGCGGCC
>JAYWAO010000301.1:0-13274 GCA_043782365.1 Deltaproteobacteria bacterium | reverse complement strand
CCATCGGCTGCGCGTTCTCCAGCACCGACTGGCCCGCGGTCGAGTAGCGGGTGTGGCCGATGGCGGCAGAGCCCGGCAGGCCGGCGAGCGTGTTCTTGTCGCCGAAGACGTCGGCGACCAGGCCCATGCCCTTGTGGACGGCGATCTTCCCGTCGTGCGCGGCGGCGATGCCAGCCGACTCCTGGCCGCGGTGCTGCAGCGCGTGGATGCCGAGGTAGGCGAGGTTGGCGGCCTCGCCGTGGCCGAAGATGCCGAAGACCCCGCACTCGTCGTGGAACTTGTCGTCGGAGCGAGGGTCGAGGTCGGACAAGGTCGCCTCCAGGGCGGTGCGGCAAAGGTGCCGCAGGTTAAGGCCCGGCGCGCGAAGGCGCAATGCAACCTTGGGCTAGGAGGGGACGCTCGCTACCGGCACCCCGCAGCGTGACCCCGCGCTCCGGAACACGCCGTCGCCACGGTTGGCGGAGGGACTGGTCGCGCTGGGCTCTTCAAGACTTCGCCGCATCGATGCCCGAGAGGAACTCAATCGGCGAGAACACCGGAACAGTCGCGCTCTCGAAGTCCTTGCCATTTCGAGTGACGATCGCTTCCGCTCCGATGGCCCGCGCGGCCTCGTGCACGACCGCGTCCTCGAAGTCGCCAAAGGCGAGTTCGACCGCGCGAGACAGCACGACCTGATCGACCGGAGCGACTTCGAACATCGCGAGGAGTTGACGCACCTGCTTCTTGGCGAGCTGGCGCCCGGCCGCTTTGGCGGCCAGGTAGTGGATGGTCGTGAAGGTCGTCGCGCAGAGAGCGCCCTTGAGGCGGCCGCGATCGATCAGGTTGAAGAGCTGCGCAGCGGGTCCGCCGTGCGGTGCGCGCGCGAGCAGCACATCGAGCACGACGTTGGTGTCGAGGAGGACCTTCACCGGTGCTTCAGCTCGCGGTGGCGGCGTTCGTCCGCCTCCGAAACGCCCGTGTCCGCGAGCGCGCCGAAGAGCGACTTGACCCGCGGCGTGAGGGCCTCACCGGCTGTGGTCTGTGCTGCATCGACGAGAGCGAAGTAGTCGGCAACGAGCCGGGAGAGGGATTTTCCAGAGGCGGCCGAGTAGCGCTTCATCTTGCGGATGAGGGAGTCGTCCAAGCGCAGCGTCAGTTTGGTCTGCATGGCGGTCTCGGGTGTGACGTACAACCACCATCAATGTTGTACGTCCGGCTGTGGAGCCCGTCAAGGCCGCCAATCACCGCCTGCCAACAGGACGAAGGCTGTGTCCGATTCGCTCAGGCCAGAGTCCATAGCAGAGTCCTATCTCCATGCGCGCCGCCCTCGTCGTACTCTTCGTCGTCCTCGCGAGTCTTGCAACCGCTGCGTCCGCAGCCCCCTCGCGCGAGGTCGAGGCCCGGCTCGCCGCCGGCCGCGCGCTGCTCCAGTCATTTCGCGATCGCTCCGACGCACACTTCGCTGACTGCGTGGCCCACAAGGCCCCGGCCGAATGCGCGCGCGCGTTTGCGGAGCGCGTGCCGGTCGACGACCTGCTCCTGCGCGACGAGACCGCTGGTCACCTCTTGACCTCGCGCAACGAGCGGGAACGCGCCGCTTGCGGCATCCCCGAGGCCCGTCGTGGCGAGGCGCCGGATTGGTCCCCGCTCCGCGCGTGTCTGGAGATTGAGGCCCAGGTCTGCTTGAGCGACTGCGTGAAAAGGATCGACCGGCTTCCTCTGCGCGGATTCCTCGCGGTGAGCCGCGGTGCCGGCGGCCAGATCGCGTACGTCCTGTACGCACCGCAACCAGGAGCCACGCTCCGCGTGATCGCGCGCCGCTTTTCGGGCGACGAAGTCCTCGAGTCCATTCGCATCGACGCAGGAGACCCACTGGCTTCGGCCACGCAGCCCCTCGACGACACCACCGGAGACACCATGGGCGAAGTCCCGCGCCGCACGCTCGACGCGATCGCCGACACCGGCCCAGGGCCCCGCTCGGTCGAAGCGCTCGTGGGCCGCACCCACGCGATCGCTCCGCGCAGCTATGCCCTCTGCCGGGATCGCCTGCTGCGCCCCGCGTTCCATCTGCTCGGCAGGCACGCGCAGCTCGCGGTCGACGCGACCAACCAGCTCGTCTGGCAGTACCTCTATGCCGACCCTTGCGCGCCGGGAGAGACGGTCGCGGTCCTCGGCGCTGGCCTCCACGGGCTCAAGCCAGGCTCCGTGCGCCCCGCGCCGCTGCCGGACTGCGCGACACTCCCTGCGATGGGAACGCCGGGCAACGAGGGCTACGGGTGCGCGGTCGAGTGGGCGGGCGATCTCAACGGTGACGGCGTCCCCGATGTGATCGCGCGCTGGAGCGACGCGGGCGGCGGAGCACGACTGCTCCTCTTGTCGCAAGGTCACACCCTGCGGGTGGCAGGCCACACCGAGTGGAATCAGTAGCGCGCGGTGCTGCCGGTCCATCGATCGCGCACGTGGAGGACAGAGGGCGGCGGCCTTGCCCCGGCGGCGGGCCTGGCGCTCGGTGCGTCTCGGCCCTGCACCTACAGCGGGGGGCTCTGCGCAGAGAGCGCCCAGCTTGTAGTATCGCCGCCATGTCCGACACACCCGAACAGAGCGCGTCCCCGGCCGCCCCCGCCACCGAGAAGGAGGCCCGCATCATCGAGGCCCGGATGAAGCTGCGGGCCCGCTTCGTCGAGCAGATGAAGGGCACCCCCGCCCAGGCCGACGCGCGCCCGCTCGGCACCGGCCCGAAGAACCGCCACGGCATGCCCGCCGTCCCGCCCGGGCAGACGCTCACCACCAAGTGGCCGGTGCTCGACCTGGGTCGTCAGCCCAAGGTGGCCCTCGAGAAGTGGGAGCTGGTCATCGACGGCGAGGTCGAGGAGCCCCTTCGCCTCTCCTGGGCGCAGTTCCAGGCGCTGCCGCAGACCGAGGACACCAGCGACTTCCACTGCGTCACCACCTGGTCGAAACTGGACGTCCCCTGGAAGGGGGTGCAACTGTCCACGGTGCTCGGCCTCGCGCGCCCCAAGGCCAGCGCGGCCCACCTCATGACCTACGGCTACGACGGCTACACCACCAACCTGCCGCTCGTGGAGGCGCTCAAGGACGACGTCCTGCTCGTCCACACCGCCGAGGGGAGGCCGCTCGGCCTCGAGCACGGTGGGCCGGTGCGGGTGATCACGCCGCAGCTCTACGCCTGGAAGGGAGCCAAGTGGATCCATCGACTCGAGGTGCTGACCCGCGACCAGCAGGGGTACTGGGAGCTGCGCGGGTACAGCAACAGCGCGCACCCGTGGCGCAACGATCGCTACTCGTAGCGCTGGTCTGCTGCGGACTCCTCGCGTCGCCGGCCCACGCGAAGCAGCGGCAGAACGTCCTCGAGTACGTCGAGAGCGCGCTCGCCAAGGACGACGGCTTCACCGCCGCCGAGCGGGCGAGCCTGCTGGCGGCGCTGCGCGAGCGGTTCGCGGGCTACGGCACCACGGTGGTCGATCCGGAGAAGCCCGACGGCGCGCAGGTGGCCCTGCGGATGATCGGCGAGGGCAAGATGGACGACCTCTCCGACGAGCGGATCGCCGACGTCGCCTTCGCCGCCTACCAAGCGGTGTTCCGCGGCGGCGCGCCCGAGGTGGTCGAGGGGGTCGCGCTGTATGGGTACCGCAAGAAGATCGCCGCCGACCGGATCGCGCTGTGGGCCAACGGCTACCGGCTCGCCGCCGGCAACGGGGTGCCCGACGAGGTCGCCGCCGACCTCATCCGCAACGCCATGGAGCACGACTGGAACGACCACACCTTCGACACGCTCAAGTGGGCGCTGGTCTCGGGCGTGAAGAACGGCTACGAGCCCCGGCTCTACGCGGCGGTGCTCTTCTCGCGGCTGGAGAAGGACCCGTCGCACCCGGGCCAGGTGGCGGCGATGACCGCGCACGACTTCAGCCACGCGAAGGTCACCAAGAAGCCGGTCCCGCGGCCCGACTACCAGGGCGCCTTCGGGCTCGAGCCGCTCCCGGCGCACGAGCGGGACGCGACCGCCCCGGAGAGCAAGGGCAAGGGCAGCGCGGCCTCCAGGCAGGCGGGGAGCGGCGGCGGCAAGTGGGTGCCCAACGGCGGCCTCACCGCCGACAACGTCCCCGACGGACCCAGCGACCCACCCAAGGTCGCTGACCCGGAGACGGTGATCAAGGGCGCGGGCAGCAAGGGGAGCCGGGCGGGCGGCAGCAGGGCGAGCGCCGGGAGGTCCTCGGGCAGCAGGTCGGGCGGGAGCAAGGCCACCAGCAGGGGAGGCGAGCCCGGCACCACCGGCTCCGAATCGACGGGCGCGGCCCGCAAGGAGCTGTCGGCGGCGTGGCCCGCGCTCGACCGCGCGGTGCGCAGCTACCTCGGCACGCCGTACGTGTGGGGCGGCGTCACCCACCAGGGCGTCGACTGCTCGGGGCTCACCAAGGGCTCGTACAACGAGATCGCGGTGGTGCTCCCGCGCGTCGCCAAGCAGCAGTGGACCGAGGGCAAGGCGATCACCAAGCAGGACGACCTCAAGGAGGGCGACCTGATCTTCTTCGACACCCTCGGCAGCGGCGTCAGCCACGTGGCGATGATGATCGACCCGGCGTCGCACAAGTTCATCCACGCGTCGTCGTCGCGCGGGGTGATCGAGGAGAACCTCTCCAAGCGGTACTTCCAGACGAAGTACCTCGGCGCGCGCCGCGTGCTGAAGTAGGGGCGCGTGCGCGCGAACGGGCTTGGCAAGGACATCGACCTGGCGCCCTCGGCGTCAGCGGCGCCGGTCGCATCGACCGCGACGAAGCGCCGGCGGCTCCGCTTGCTCCTGGGACTGCTCGGCCCCCTCGCTCTGGTGTTCGTCGTGCCGTTCCCCGCGGGCACGCCTGCGCTGCCCGACCTCGTGTCGGGCCGGATGGCGTTCGAATCCGAGAGCACGGGACGGCTGCTCGCGGGCGCCGCCGAGGTGGAGCTCACACCCGAGCCGGGCGGGCCGATCGCGGGCTATCCCGCGCCCCGGCGCGCGCTCGGTCCGGGCGCGAGGATGGCGGCCCGCGCGCTGGTGCTGCACGCGGGCGATCTCCAGGTCGCGGTGGTGTCCTTGCCGGTGCTGCTGATCTCGCCCGATCTAGAAGAGCGCGTCCTCCAGCTCTCGAACCTCGGCCCGAGGGCCTGCCTGCTCTTGGCGGCGACGCACACCCACTCGGGGCCGGGCGGCTACTGGCAGAGCCCGCTCGGGGTGATCGGGGCCACCGGCGCGTTCTCCGCGGAGCGCAGGGACGCGCTCGCCTCCGCCGCGGTGCAGGCGATGGCGCAGGCCCGTGCCCAGACGCGGCCGGCGAGGCTCGCGGTGGCCCAGGCCGACTGGGCGCAGGGCCCGGCCTCGCCGCGCGGTCCCCACGTGCTCGACCCGGCGCTCAGCGCGGTGCAGGCGCTGGACGCGGCGGGCAGGTCGATCGGCCTGCTGGCCATCTACGGGATGCACCCGACGGTGATCTCGCGGGCGCAGCG
The DNA here is from genome assembly GCA_043782365.1 of Deltaproteobacteria bacterium. Taxonomy (GTDB): domain Bacteria; phylum Myxococcota; class Myxococcia; order Myxococcales; family 40CM-4-68-19; genus CAIWCD01. The sequence continues at coordinate 7,796 of JAYWAO010000301.1, read as the reverse complement.
GACCCTCTCCGGCGACTGGCCCGAGGCAGCGGCGCGTGCGCTGGAGCAGGCGGGGAGCGGGCCAGCGCTCGTGCTGCAGGGCGCGGGCGGCGACGCGACCTGGCCGCGCGGCGGGTCGAGCGGGCTGGTCGACTCGCTCCGCGAGGGCCTCGGGAGCGGCGCCAGCCTGGGACCGGCGCTGACGTCCGATGAAGCGGAGGCCCACCGGCTGGGCGCGAAGGTCGCGCTGCGGGCGCTGGCGCTCCTCTCGGGCAAGCTCCCCTCGGCCCTGCCGGGGAGCGAGGCGGCGGGCGCGCCATCCCGGGACGCGGACGAGACGCCGCTGCCGGTGCGGCTCGCCTGTTCGGTGAAGCTGGTGGCGCTGCCCGCGCCCGAGGGAGGCAGATCGCTCGTCTACCCGCTGCGCACCGCAGCGACCAACCTGCTGCGGCTCCTCGCGCCGCGGGCCGCGCTGCAGACCACGCTCGACCTGCCGGGGCTGCGGCTGGTCGGTGTGCCCGGAGAGCCAGTGGGCGAGCTGGGCCTGCTCGCCCGCGCGGGCTCGGCGGTGCCGCTTTCGGTGGTGGGGCTGGCCGACGGCTACGCGGGCTACGCGGAGACGCGCGCGCGGGCCGAGCGGGGAGAGGGCGAGTCGTCGCGCACCTGGTACGGGACCGGGCTGGCGGCCGCGCTGGGGCTCGAGCCGCGGGAGCCGCTGGAGTGGCGCGAGCCCGGGAAGCGCTGAACGGCGGCGCTCGACTTGGACTAGCCTGTGCGGATGCACCCGCTCACGCCGTTCCTCCACATCTCCGATGAAGTGCGCGCCGCCGCCCGCGAGGGCCGCGTGGTCGCGCTCGAGACCAGCGTCGTCGCCCAGGGCCTGCCCGCGCCGCACAACCTCGAGGTGGCCCACCGCTGCGCCGAGGCGGTCCGCGGGTCGGGCGCGGTGCCCGCCACCATCGCGGTGATCGAGGGCAAGCTGGTGATCGGCGCCACCGGCGAGATGCTCGAGCGGCTCGCGGACCCCGCGCGCAAGCCGTCGAAGGCGGGCGCGCGCGACCTGGGTCCCCTGCTCGCTGCCGGGCTGGACGCGGGCACCACCGTCTCGGCCACCTGCCTCGCGGCGTCGCTGGCGGGGATCAGGCTCTTTGCCACCGGCGGCATCGGCGGCGTCCACCGGCGGTCCCCGGAGCGAGAGCCGCTCGACGTCTCGGCAGACCTCGCGGAGCTGGCGCGCCGCCCAGTCTGTGTGGTGTGCGCGGGCCCGAAGGCGATCCTCGACGTGCCGGCCACCGCCGAGGTGCTGGAGTCGCTCGGCGTGCCCGTGATCGGCTGGGGCACCAGCGACCTGCCGGCCTTCTACTCCACCGAGAGCGGCGTGCGGCTGGAGCACCGGGTGGAGACCGCCGACGCGGCAGCCCGGCTGCTCGCGCTGCACTGGGGCCTCGGGCAGCAGACAGGTGTATTACTCGTCGTGCCGCCGCCCAAGGCGCTGCCGCGCGCGGAGCTCGAGGCCGCGCTCGCCCCCGCCCTGCTGGAGGCGGCCCGGCGCAGGCTGCCGGGAAAGGAAGTAACACCCTTTTTGCTGGGCGCCCTGGCGAAGGCCACCGGCGGGCGCACGCTGGAGGCGAACGCGGCGCTGCTGGTGGAGAACGCGCGCGTCGCCGGTCTGGTGGCGGCGGCGTGGGCCGGGCAGCACCCGGGCAAGCGCGCGGGGTTCGGCAGGTGAGCCCGGGCTGCGCGCCAGCGCGGGCACCTCCTCGGCGGGCGCCGTCGCAGGAGCCGGCGAAGAGGCCGACCAAGGCGCCGGCGGGGCGGTCGCGGTGAGCGGCGCCGGCATCAGCCCGCCGCCCGCCGCAGCCTGTCGCGCACCGCCTCCCACTCGCCGCCGCCCGGCACCTCTTCGAGCAACAGCGCGCCGCACCCCTGCTCCTCGAGCGCGCGCAGCGCCGCATACAGCCCGCGGGCATATCCGGGCATATCGCCAGGTAATCGCACCAATGCGGCCAGGGAGGGCGTGGCGGTCGCGTCGCCGCAGAGGATGACCCCGCACTTCACGCCGCCCCACGCGTCGACCTCGCGCAGCGCCGCCTCGATGCGCGCGCCCGGTTCGAGCCGCACGCTGCCCGCGGGCGCGTAGTGGCGCGCCTGCTGGCCGGGCGAGGCCAGGACGCCGCCGGCGACCGCGCCCTGGCCGTTCGCGAGCGGGCCGAGCAGCGCCTCGACCGCCGCGCGGGGAACGCCGCCCGCCCGCAACAGGCGCGGCCGGCCGTGCGCCAGCGAGACCACGGTGGACTCGATACCCACCGCGCAGTCGCCGCCATCGAGGACCGCGTCGATGCGGCCCGCGAGATCGGCCAGCACGTGCGCGGCCGAGGTGGGCGAGACGTGCTCGCTGCGGTTGGCGCTGGGCGCGGCCACCGGAGCGTCCAAGAGCCGCAGCAGCGCCAGCGCGGCTGGGTGGGCGGGGATTCGCACTGCCACGGTGGGTCCGCCAGCGGTGACCTCGTCGGGGACGGCGGCGGTCCGCGGGAGGACGAGGGTGAGCGGCCCGGGCCAGAAGGCGTCGGCGAGCCTCTGCGCCGCCGCGGGCCACTCCGCGCAAAGGGCGCGCGCGGCCTCGACGGAGTGGACGTGGACGATCAGCGGATTGGTCGAGGGCCGCCCCTTGGCAGCGTAGATGGCGCGGACGGCGAGCGGGTCGAGCGCGAGCGCGCCGAGCCCGTAGACCGTCTCGGTGGGGATGGCTACCAGCGCGCCATGGCGCAGCAGCGAGGCCGCTTGCGCGAGGTCCGAGGCAGAGGACGCCGATAGCCGCGCCGTCACCAGCGCGGCCGGCCGCTCCGCGCCTCGACCAGCGTCGCCCGCGCTGCTCACGCTGCGAGCGTGGGGTCGAACGCCTCGCCAGCGACGGCCGGGATCGACTCGTCCCACGGCTTCTTCAGCGCCGCCACCGCCGCGTCGAGCAGCACCTCGCCGGACCTTCGCGAGAGCACCAGCCGGTCTCCGCCGGTCTGGCCCAGCACGGTGAGCGCGACGCCGTGCTGCGCGGCGAGCGCCGCCACCTCCGCCGCTTGCGACTTCGGGTAGGCGACGACGATGCGCGAGGCGTCCTCGCCGAAGAGCAGCGCGTCGGCGCGGCCCTCGCCGGGCAGCACGAGGCTCGCGCCGAGACCCGAGCCAAACGTGGACTCCGCCAGCGCCACCGCGAGGCCGCCGTCGGAGCAGTCGTGGGCAGTCCGCACCAGCCCGGCCCGCACCAGCGCCCGCACCGCTCCCTGGACCTTCTTCTCCAGCGGAAGGTCCAGCGGCGGCGGCATTCCCTGGACGCGGCCGTGCACGGTGCGCAGGTACTCGCTGCCGCCGAAGTGCGTGCCCGCCGCAGGCCCGAGCAGCGCCACCTCGTCGCCGGCCTCGACGAACTTCATGCCCGCGTGCTTCTTGCAGTCGTCGACGAGGCCCACCATGCCCACCATCGGGGTGGGGTAGATGCCGGTGCCGTCGGTCTCGTTGTAGAGCGAGACGTTGCCCGAGACGATCGGTGTCTCCAGCGCCACGCAGGCGTCGCCGAGGCCAAGGCAGGCCTGCTCGAACTGCCAGAGGATCTCGGGCCGCTGCGGATTACCAAAGTTCAAACAATCGGTGACCGCGAGCGGCTCGCCGCCCACGCAGGAGACGTTGCGCGCGCTCTCGGCCACCGCGTGGGCCGCGCCCAGCCTGGGCTCGAGGTAGACCCAGCGCGAGTTGCAGTCGATCGAGATGGCCACGCCGCCCTCACGCTGGCCCGTGAAGCGGACCACCGCCGCGTCGCCGTCGCCTGGGCGCAGCGCGGTGCCGAGGCGGACCATGTGGTCGTACTGGCGGTAGACCCACGCCTTGCTGGCGATGGTGGGCGCGCCCAGCAGCTGCAGCAGCGCGGCCTGCAGGGCTTCGGGCCCCTTCGGCTCGGCAATTGAATCATTGTCGAGGGCCTGCACGGCGTCCTGCCACGCGGGCCGCGCGCGGGGCCGGTCGTAGAGCGGGGCGTCGTCGGTGAGCGGGCCGATCGGCAGCGCGCAGACCACCTGCCCCTCGGAGCGCAGCACGATCTGGCCGGTGTCGGTGACGCGGCCGACCACCGCGTGGGCGAGGTCCCACTTCTCGATGATGTCGGTGACCTCCCGCTCGCGGCCCTTCTTCGCCACCAAGAGCATCCGCTCCTGCGACTCGGAGAGCATCACCTCGTACGGCGTCATCCCGGTCTCGCGGCGCGGGACCAGGTCGAGGTCGAGGTCGAGCCCCGAGCCGGCGCGGCTGGCCATCTCGACGGCCGACGACGTCAGGCCGGCGGCGCCCATGTCCTGGATGCCGACCAGCGCGTCGGTCTTGAAGAGCTCGAGGCACGCCTCGAGGAGCAGCTTCTCCATGAACGGGTCGCCCACCTGCACGGTCGGGCGCTTGCTCTCGCTCTCCTCGTCGAATTCAGCGGAGGCCATCGTCGCGCCGTGGATGCCATCGCGGCCCGTGCGCGAGCCCATGTAGATGACCGGGTTGCCGACGCCGCTCGCGGTCCCCTTGAAGATCTTGTCGGTCTTCAAGACGCCGAGCGTGAAGGCGTTGACGAGGCAGTTGCCGTTGTAGCTCGCGTCGAAGGCCACCTCGCCGCCCACGGTGGGCACGCCCATGCAGTTGCCGTAGTGGGCGATGCCGGCCACCGCGCCCTTGAGGAGCGCGGCGGTCTTCGGGTGCTTGGGGTCACCGAAGCGCAGGCTGTTGAGCGAGGCGATCGGCCGCGCGCCCATGGTGAAGACGTCGCGGAGGATGCCGCCGACGCCGGTGGCCGCGCCCTGGAACGGCTCGATGTAGCTCGGGTGGTTGTGGCTCTCCATCTTGAAGGCGACCGCCAGCCCGCCGCCGACGTCGACCACGCCCGCGTTCTCGCCCGGCCCGACCAGCACGCGCGGGCCCTTGGTGGGGAGCTGCTTCAAGAAGCGTCGCGACGACTTGTACGAGCAGTGCTCGCTCCACATCGCCGAGAAGATCCCCAGCTCGACCAGGTTCGGCTTGCGGCCGAGCGAGGCGACGATGCGGTCGAACTCGCCTTGGGCGAGCCCGTGGGAGACGGCTTGTTCGACGGTGGTGGCGGCGAGCTGCTCGGCGGGGATCGGCATGGGGCGGGGACTCTAGCGCAAGGGCGGCGGCTTTTCAGCAGGGCCGCGCGGGCCGTGGCGTGACCTGCACCGGCACCGCGTCGCTCGCTTGCGCTAGAGTCCGCGCCCCGTGCCGGCCCCGACCAAAGCGCCGCAGAAGCCTCGCTTGAAGCGCAGGCCCACGCTCGCCATCCTCTCGCGCAAGCGGTCGCTCTATTCGACGCGGCGCCTCGTCGAGGCGGCCAAGGCGCAGGGGCTGCGGCCCAAGGTGCTCGACGTGCTCGCCTGCGACCTGCTCCTCGAGAGCGGCAAGCCGCGCCTCTTCCACAAGGGCGAGGAGCTGCGCACCCCGCAGGTCGGGCTCCCGCGCATCGGCGCCAGCGTGACGGGCCACGGGCTCGCGGTGGTGCGCCAGCTGGAGGCGCTCGGCGTGCCGCTGCTCAACGGCTCTCGCGCCATCGAAGCGAGCCGGGACAAGCTGCGCGCGCTCCAGCTGCTCTCCGCGCAAGGCGTGCCGGTGCCTCGGACGGTGCTGGCGCGCGGCGGCGGCGGCGGAGACCTCGGCCCGCTGGTGCAGCTGGTGGGCGGGCTCCCGGCCATCCTCAAGCTGCTCCAGGGCACGCAGGGGGTGGGGGTGATGATCGCCCACAGCATGGCCGAGGTGGAGTCGATCCTCACCACCCTGCGCGACCTCGGCGAGGAGATCCTGCTGCAGGAGTTCATCGCCGAAGCCAAGGGCGCCGACGTGCGCGCGCTGGTGGTCGGCGGCCGCGTGGTGGGCGCGATGCGCCGCGAAGCCCGCTCTGGCGAGTTCCGCAGCAACCTCCACCGGGGCGGCGCGGGGAAGGCGCACGCGCTCGAGCCCGCGTTCGAGGCGGCGGCGGTGAAGGCCGCGCGCGTGCTCGGGCTCGAGGTGGCGGGCGTCGACCTGCTCGAGTCGACGAGCGGGCCCAAGGTGATGGAGGTCAACTCCAGCCCGGGCTTCGAGGGCCTCGAGCGGGCGAGCGGACAAGATGTCGCAAGCGCGATCATCAGGCGGGCTGCCGAGTTGGTAAGGCGCTAGGAACTTGATACGACCTCTGGCGGGGAGGGGCAGTGGGAGATCCACTTCGATTCGTCGAGGCCAACGGCCTGCGCTTCGCCTACCTCGAGGCGGGCGCGGGGCCGCTCGTGCTCTTGCTCCATGGCTTCCCCGACACCGCGCGCTCCTGGGACCTCCAACGCTCACAGCTCGCGGCCGCGGGCTATCGCGCCGTCAGCCCGTACCTGCGCGGCTATGCGCCGAGCGGGATCCCGCGGCAGGACACCACCCTCCTCACGCTCGCGCAGGACGTGCTGGCGCTGATCGAAGCGCTCGGCGAGCAGCGCGCGCTCCTGGTGGGCCACGACTGGGGCGCCGCAGCGGCCTATGGAGCGGCGGCGCTCGCGCCCGCGCGGGTGACCCGGCTCGTCTCAGTGGCGGTGCCCCATCCGGCCACCTTCAGGCCAACCCCGCGCCTGGCTTGGGGCGTTCGCCACTTCCTCGCCTTCAAGCTGCCCGCGGCCTCCCGGCGCTTCGCCAGGAGCGACTTCGCCGCGCTGCCCGCGCTCTACCGCCGCTGGTCTCCCGACTGGACGCCGCCGCCCGAGGAGTTCGCCGCCGTGCGCGACTGCTTCGCCGACCGGCGCAGCCTGGAGGCGGCGTTCGGCTACTACCGCGCGCTCCCGCTGGCCACGCCGCGTTTCTTGCGGGCGCCGACCACCGTGCCCACCGTGGCCTTCGCGGGCGCTGGCGACCAGCTCGCGCGGCCCGAGCAGTTCCAGCGCGCGGCCCGCCACTTCACGGGGGGCTATCGGGTGGAGACGCTGCCCGGCGGGCACTTCCTCCATCGCGAGCACCCCGACCGCTTCGCGAATCGGCTGGTGGCGGCGCTGCGCGACTCGAGCCCTTCGGCGCCGGTGGCAGGACGAACGCCGCCGTCCTTCCGCCGCTGAGCGGCCCTTCGCGGGGAGCGAGCCTGCGGCCCGCATGGCGTGTGCTACACAGCGACGTATGGCTCTGCCCCGTCTCCAGTTGTTCGAGTTCAACGACTCCCCGTGGGCCCCCGCGCCCATCCGCGAGGCGCTGATCGAAGCGCTCTCGCTCGCGCTCGACTGGGGCCGGATGCTCCGCGGGATGGCCGGGCCGTTCGGCGAGTTCCTCCGCGCCACCAGGGCCACCGAGGTGCTCGACCTCTGCGCCGGCGCGGGCGCTCCGGCGGTGGTGCTCGCGCGCGAGCTCCGCGCCGCGGGCCAGAGGCCGCCCCGCTTCCTCCTCACCGACCTGATGCCGCACGCCGACGTCTGGGCCGCGATGAAGGCGCAGGACCCGGAGGCGATCGACTTCATCGAAGCGCCGGTGGACGCGACGCAGATCCCCGCGGGTTTGGGCGCGGGCAAGGCGCGGATGATCGTCAACGCGCTCCACCACCTGCCGCCGCCCATCGCAGGCGCGGTGCTGCGCGGGGCCTGCGAGGGCGGTCCCGGCGTCTTCGTCGCCGAGGGGTTCGAGCGTAGCCCGCTGCGCTTCTTCCCCATCGCGCCGATGGGCCTGGTCTCGATGATCGCCAACCTCTGGCGCTCGCCGCGCAACCGGCTGGCGAAGGCGCTGCTCTTTCCGGTGACGCTCCTGATCGCGCCGTGGGACGGCCTCGTCTCGACGATGCGCGT
>JAYWAO010000300.1:0-4855 GCA_043782365.1 Deltaproteobacteria bacterium | reverse complement strand
AGGCGTTCCAGGGAGGTGTCGCGGTTCACCAAGTCTTCTCACAGCCCGGAGGGCGGCCGTTTTTCTAGCCCCGGCATTTGCCGGGGCTCCTGATCGGGGTCGATCCTTGCTTGGCGTCGATATCCAGCCGATATCGACGCTCAGAGAGACCGAATGAGTAATTCCTTCGCGCGCCCTAAGCACCGGGGTTGGGGTCGCACTCAGGAGCCCCGGCAAATGCCGGGGCTCCGGCTTCGGGTGCCTCGACCCCGTTAAGTGAGCGGCATTGGCCCTAGTCTAGCGCTCGTGCTTCCGCGCCGCCTCCTGGCCCACCGCCTCCTCCTCCAGCGACACCAGGTACGCCACCACGTCGTCGAGCTCCACGCCGGTGAGCTGCTGCCCGAAGGCGGGCATCTTGTTCTGGATGCCGTAATACTCTTTCGCGCCCGGCTCACGCACCAGCCCGCGCAGCCAGGCCGCCGAGCCGTAGCCGGAGAGCGACGGCCCGATCCCGGTGGACGCCCCCGGCGCGAGCGCGTGGCAGCGCGCGCACCCCTCGCTCTCGAACAGCTTGCGCCCCGACTCCTGCGAGGGCGGCAGCTCGTGCGCTCCGCCGGACGCGTCGCGCAGCGCGAAGAGGAGCTCGGTGAGCAGCATCAGCTTCTGCTCGCCGAGCGGGGCCAGCGACTTCATGCCCTCCATCCCGCTGGGGCCGAAGTACGCGGGCGCGTCGGGCTCGAGGAGCACGCCGCGCAGCCACCCGCGCGAGAGGTACGCCGTCAGGTGCGGGCCCTCGCTCTTCGCCTTGCCCTTGTCGCCCACCTGGTGGCAGGCGACGCACTTGCGCAAGAAGAGCCGCTCTCCGCGCTGGTGGGGCTGGTTCTCCAGCATCGCCAGCGCGCCGTCGGCCGGCACTCCTTGGCGCGCCAGCGAGAGGGCCAGCGCCGCGCGGGCCTCGGCGCTCGCCTGCCGCCCGCGGAGGTCGGAGTCGCGCAGGTCGGTCCAGACCGAGACGAGCGAGAGCAGGAGCAGCGCGAGCGCGCCCGCGCCCAAGCAGAGGGAGACCTTGCGCCGCGCGGCCCACGAGTCGGCCGCGGTGCCCGGCGCCGGCGGGCTCGCGTCGAGCCACGGGAGCGCCGCGAGGAGGCCGAAGAGCAGGAGCGGCAGGAGCAGCCCGAGCATGCCCAGCTGGGGCGGGAGCAGCTCGAGCAGCGCGAAGACGGGCCGGAAGTACCAGGCGGGCCGCGCCGCGCCCGTGGCGGAGGGATCGGCCGGCGGCCCCAGCCCTGCGCCGCGCCAGAGGCCCAGCGCGGTGACCAGCGCCAGCAAGGCCAGCGCCACCCCGGCGTCGAGCGCGGCCTGCGAAGGCCACCACGGCGTGCGCTGGTTGCGCCGCGCCGCGGAGAGCCCCGGGGGCGCGGCGAAGCCGTGCCGCGATCGGAGCCGGCCGCGCAGCGCCAGGAGCGCAAGCAGCCCCAGCGGCAGCAGCGACGCGTGGGCCACGAACGCGCGCGACAGCGTCACGTTGCCGGGCTCGGCCCCGCCGGCCGCCAGCCTGCGCAGCCACTCGCCGAGGCCAGGGATCGAGCCGAGCAGGCCCAGCGTCACCTGCGCCGCCGAGAACGCCCGCTCGTCCCACGGCAGCAGCGAGCCGGTGACCGCCGAGAGCATCAGGACCCCGAAGCTGGCGAGCCCGAGCCAGTGCACCAGCTCGCGCGGGGCCCGGTGCGCCCCCTCGGCGGCGCCCCAGAGCAGCCGCAGCAACGCGACTGCGAGTAATACACCTGCGCCGTGGGCGTGGAGGGCGCGCAGCAGGTGCCCCGAGGCGGTCTGCTCGAGCCGGGCCACCGCGGCCCAGGCGGTGGCGGTGCCCGCCGCATAGCGGCCCGCCAGCGCGAGGCCCGAGGTGAGCTGGAGCACGAGCAGCGCCGTCTCCGCCGGCCCCAGCGCGCAGAGCAGCCGGGGCCCGCCTGGGATGTGCTCGGCGAGCCGCTCCCGCAGCCGCGAGTACCAGCCGGTGCGGGCCTCGAGCCAGTCGCGCAGAAGTGTAATACTCTGACCGGCCACTAGCGGACCTTGCCCTTCTTGCCGCCGGCCTCGAACCGCAGCGCCTGCACCAGCACGCGGCCCTTCTCGACGCGCACGGGGAGCGGGTCGAGCGCGCGCGGCGAGGGTCCGTGCAGCGGCCTCCCGGCGGCGTCGAAGCGGCTGTCGTGGCAGGGGCAGAAGAAGCCGCCCCCTCCCTCCACCACCGCGCAGCCGAGGTGCGGGCAGGCGGCGCTCAGCGCGGCGATCCCGCCCGCCGTGCGCAGGAGGAAGGCAGCCCCGAGGTCCTGCAGCGCGCTGCTCCAGCCATCGCGCGCCTGCAAGCGGAGCGGCACCAGCAGGGGGGAGCCGGCGCGGACATCGGCTGCGTCGCCGGCATCGACGAAGGGCGCCTCCCCGGGCGCGCCCTCGTCGCCATCGGGCACCAGCGCGGCGGCGAGCGGCCAGAGCGCCAGCAGCGCGGCCCCGCCAGCGCAGGAGACGGCGGCGGTCCGGAGCACCTCGCGGCGGGAGTCAGGGGAGGGCGGAGGGGCGGCGCGCGAGGCGTCGGAGTCGTCCATGCGGGGACTGTACGACACGAGACGCGCACGCGGCGATCACGGCCGGCCGGTCCGGTTGCCTGCCCGGAGGCTCTGGTCGCGGACGGGCAGCTTGCGCAAACCGCCGGACGGGCGCGGTCGGGTGCGGGGAGGACCACGTCGGGTTGCTCAAGTTGCGCCGCGGGGGCATTCCCGGTTCACCCTCTTCGTGGACTTCCCGGGCTACTACGGCCAGGAGGTCGCCTTCGATGACCTGAAGCTGACGACCGAGCGCGCGGCCGACTAGCAGGCCGGACGGGAGCTGCCGCGAGGCTTGGTGCGCAGCTCCCGCCCGCCCGCCCGCTACGGCCGCGCCTCCAGCACGAGGTTGAACGGGGTCTGCGTGGCCAGCCGCAGCCGCGAGAAGCCCGCCTCGCCCAGGAGGCCGGCGAGCCTCGCGCGGCCTGCCTGCGCGCCCAGGGCCGGGCCGCCCGTCGCCAGCGAGCAGGGCACGCAGAGGCAGGTGCTGGCCGCGTAGAAGAGCCGGCTCACCGGGTTCAGGTTGTCCTCCAGGCGCTCGCCCGCGGCGGGCTCCACCAGGAGGAACGTCCCGTCGGCCGCCAGCACGCGGCGCGCGTGCCGCGCAGCGCCGAGCGGGTCGCCGAGGTCGTGGAGGCAGTCGAAGGCGGCGATCAGATCATAGCCGTCTCCCGGGAAGCGCGCGGCGTCGGCCACGGCGAAGTGCACCCGCTCCTCGACCCCGGCGCCGGCCTCCTTGGCCCGCTGCCGCGCCACCTCGATCGAGCCCGGGTGCGAGTCGAACCCGAAGAACGACGACTTCGGGAACCGCTTCGCCATCACCAGGGTCGACGCGCCGTGCCCGCAGCCGAGGTCGGCGACGCGCGCGCCCGCCTCCAGCTTGGGCACCACGCCCTCGAGCGCCGGCAGCCAGCTCTGCACCAGGTTGGTGACGTAGCCGGGCCGGAAGAGCCGCTCGGTCCCCTCGAAGAGGCAGCCGTCCTGCTCGCCCCACGCCACGCCCTGGCCCGTGCGGAAGTTGTCCTGCGTGCGCGGCAGCCCGCGGAACATCGCCAGCACCACCTGGAACGCGCCCGCCAGGAAGGCCGGGCTGGCGTCGTCGGCGAGCACCAGCGCGTGCTCTGGCGGCAGCGTGTAGCGGCCGGTGGCGGGTTGGTACAGCAGGTAGCCGCCTGCGGTCTGGTTGCCCAGCCACTCGACCACGTAGCGCGGGGCGAGCCGGGTCGCCTGCGCCAGCTCCTCGCCGGTGCTCGGGCCGCGCGCGGCGAGCGCCTTGTAGAGGCCCAGCTTGTCGCCGAGCACCACCATCACCGCGCTGGCGGCGGCGGCGACGTCGCCCACCACCTGGCCGAGGAACGCGTTGAGCTTGCCCTCGTCGATCTTCGTCTCGGGAGTCATGTCGGTCTCCGCTGGGGTCGGTTCGGGGAGGTCGGCGCGCGGCTAGTTCTTCTTGTGGAAGGACTTCACCTGCTCGGCGGAGAACTTGTTCAGCTGGACCGCGCGGGCCTGCGCGCGCTGGTCCTTGGGGACGCTCTGCAGCGCCTCCTCCTTGGTGGAGGCGTGGGTGACGAGGTAGCCGGTGTGGTCGCCGTCCATGCAGCCGAAGTCCCACTTCTCGAGCTTCTTCTCGGCCACCAGGCTGTCGAGGGCGGTCAGGCAGCTCTCGGCGGTGTGGGGCGCGATGACGACGAACTGCTTCTTGCCGTCGGCGCGGGCGGCGAAGGGCAGCGAGGTCAGGACGGTGGCGGTGACGGCGGCGAGGGCGGCGATGCGGGTGAGGCGGTTCATGGGGAGCTCCAGTGCGTGTCGTGCAGCGGCCCGGGATGGACCCTGCACCCCCATGGCGTGACGGCCGCCGGAACAATCCGTGACGGCCCGCGTTCCTCCGCGCCAGCCTGCCGCGAGCGGCCGAGCGGCCCCGACCGGGAGCCCGGCCGCTATCCCTGGTGGCCTGCCACGGCCCGCTGCGGCAGGTAGGAGCAGTGCGTTCCAGTCCGCACCGCCGCGTCGAGGAACGCGCCCAGCTCCGGGTCGAGCTGCCCGAGCCGGCGGATCGCCTCGCGCACCCGCCGCTGCACCACCACCCGCGCCCGCTCGGCGGCCACCCCCGCGCGGCGGCTGCGCCCTCCCAGGCCCTGCGCGCGCGACAGCTCCTTGGTGAGCGCCTCCAGCTCGGTCCCGGCGGTCGCTGCCGCGCGTGCGTCTCCGCGCGCCTCCGCCTCGGCGAGCGCCTCGGACAGCCGGCGGGCGCGGCGCTTGTAGGCGGCGCGGGC
>JAYWAO010000299.1:0-1703 GCA_043782365.1 Deltaproteobacteria bacterium | reverse complement strand
GGCTGCCCGTCGCGTTGGCCTTGCCGAGCGGGCAGAGCGCGTCGAGGAACTCGCGCTTCTCGGAGAAAGGCCGCAGCAGCTTCTTGTCGTCGACCGAGAGCGAAAAGCCGCGCGAGTAGGCGCCGGGCTGCGCGTTCTGGAACTCCAGCAACTTGACGATCTCGTCGGGCACGTCGTGGTGGTGGAAGTTCGCTTTGAAGTCCTTGAGCTTGAGCATGCGACTGCTTAGACCCTTTGCGCGGAACCTGCAAAAGGTCCATCGCCTCGGGGCTCACTTGCAGAGGTCCGGGAGGTCCGCGACCTTCTTTCCCCTGCGGTCCCAGGCGAGGAACCCGCTCCCGGCGCTCTCGCCCACCAGATACTCCACCTCTTCCGCGTGGTGCGCGGCGAGCCAGTCGAAGTCGGCCAGCTCCTCTGCCTTCGGGTTGCAGAGGTCGCGCAGCTTCCACGGCGCGATCCCTGCGAGGCCGTTACCCGGCCGCCTGAAGAACGTGAACGAGTCCGCCCGGCCGAGCGCGAGGGCCACCTCGCTGCCACCGTCGAGCGAGACGCGGCGCAGGTCGGTGAGCAGCGGGCCCAGCTCCGCGTCGGGGGGCGGAGGGGCGGCGGCGTCGAACGCCGAGAGCAGCGCGGCGCCAAGGTGCGAGCCCGCCGGGAGCACGATCAGCGCGTAGTCGCGCACGCCGTCGGCGTCGAGGTCGAGCGAGAGGAGCGCGCCGGTGCGGCCGCGGAGCTTGGAGAGCTGTGCGATCGGAGCGAGCTGCGCCTGCTCCAGCGCGGACCGGAGCGCGGCGGGGAGCGCCTGCGCGAGCGCGGCCTGGGCCTTCGCGGTGTCCTTCCACGCAGCCCGCGCTGCCTCTGCCGAGGCGAATCCGGCCGCCTTCCAGGAGTCGGCGACCGGGGCCTTTTGCAGCTCCAGCTTGAACGGCGCGGAGCACGGTGAGCGCGCGCCCGCGAGGGTGGCGGCCGCGCGCACCTCGGCCGCGGCTGCGTCGGGCTGGACTGGCACGTCGAGCCCCGGCTCGGCGAAGGCGGCCGCGCTGCCAAGTGCCGCGGGCGTGCCGCTGCAGCCGGGGCCAGTGAACAGCTCGACCGCGCTGCCTGCGGCCGAGACGCCGATCACCCGCAGCCGCGGGGCCGCGCCAGAGGCCGACGAGAGCAGCGTCGCCCCCCGGAGCACGGGCGCGGAGAGCGCGCCTACACTTGTCTTCACCGGTGGCGGCGCTGGCTCCTTCGTGCCCGGACAGCCCGCGACCGAGGCAGCGAGCAGGCCCAGCGCGATGCGCAGGGCCCTCCTCGTCCAGGCTTCCAAGTTCCTCCGCTCCTTGGCGGAGACCCCGGCCTTCGGGGAGGTCAGCTTGTCGGCGAGGCCCGCGCGGGGCCGGATCGGAGCAGGGAAGGGCGGCACGCGGCGCACAGTAGCTGAAGCCCGGGCGCTGCCGGTGCGAGCGGGCCTGCGGGATCCCTTGAATGCGGCGCGCCTAGCGACTAGATTCCGGCGCCCTTTCGCAGGACCCGTCGAAGGAAGAAGACCGATGAACGCCACCGAGCTGCCGACCACCCCGCTGCCGACCACCTCCCGCCTCGCGCTCGTGCTCGCCGCCTGCGCCCTCGCGCTCGCCTGCACCAAGCCTTCCCAGCCTCCGCCCCCGCCCGCGGCGCCTCCCGCCGCGCCCAAGGCCGTCACGCCTCCCGCCCCACCC
>JAYWAO010000298.1:0-13333 GCA_043782365.1 Deltaproteobacteria bacterium | reverse complement strand
CCGCTGGCCGCGCTGCTGGCGCTGGTGCTCTGCTTCACGGGTCTACAGGCCTGGCTGCTGCGCGCGGGGCTCTCGCCGCAGCAGGGCCCCGAGCAGGCGGCGCTCTAGAGCGCTACCGCCTACTTCTCCCGGCACTCGACGAGGATCGGATCGACGCCGGGCTTGGGCGCGCGCAGGAAGCAGACCGGGCCTTCGGCGTCGACGGGCTTCACCGTGTAGAGCATCACACGGCCCTGCCTGGTCTCGCTGCTCTCGGCGGCCGCGCCCTTCTCGCCGGCCCGCGGCCAGTGCATCAGCTCGAAGACCCCGTCGTCGTACTTCGCGCGAGAGCCGGCCTTCTCGTAGTCGAACTTCTGCCCGAACAGCTTGACGGCGCCCTTCTTCGGCCAGACCGAGAGGAGCCGCGTGGGGCTGCCGTCCTTGAGTGCGGACATGAACTTCGCGACCACGGGATCCGCAGCGCGGGCCGCGCCGGAGGCCGCCAAGAGCGCGGTGCAGGTGAGCGTGGAGAGCGCGAGGAGCGACCGCTTCGAAGACGGAGTCATGGGCGCTTGCTTACCACGGGCCCCGGCGCCCGGACCCTCCGCCGCCTGGCGGCGAGCGCGGCGAGCAGGACCCCGAGCCCTTGCAGTCCGGGCGCTGCCGAGCCTGCGCTGCAGCCACAGCCGCCGCCCGCCGGCCCCGTGGGGACGATGGTGATCGGGTCGCCCAGGTCGGTCGCGGTGGGCGCGCCCTTCGGATAGATGTCGCAGAGGCCCTGCACGTCGTCGGGGTGGAGCGTGCGCTTGGCCGTCTCGCCCTCGGGCGCGGTGGCGTACATGGTGGCGGTGGGATCGGATGAGTGGTCGAGCCCGAGCGTGTGGCCGATCTCGTGCGTCGCGGTGTTCTGGATGTCGATGCGTACGCAGGAGGTCTGGCCCGGGTCGAGGCAGGGCGGGCTGTCCACGGCGGTGAACGCGAACTTGCCGCCGCCCGGGTCGGGCGCGTCGTTGAACTCGATGTCCGAGTCGGCGATCTGCCCGGTGAACTTGTTCGAGGTGGTGGTGGTCGTCGCGATCACCGCGCCGTTGTGGTCCCAGCAGTCGTACTTGTTGCCGCAGCCGCCGCTGGTGAGGCAGGGGTCTCCAGGCGGCACGGCGCCGCCCGCGCAGTTGGCGGTGCGAAAGAGGATCAGGTTGCGGTTGAAGCCGCCGGGCAGGTAGCCGATCTGTCGGTCGGCCGGGTTCTGCGAGAGGCCGAGGTCCTGGAAGACGAGGTCCGAGCAGCTCACCCCAGACCAGGAGAGGAAGCTCCTGCGGATGGCGTCGAAGGGCGCGGCGCCGACCACGTCGGGCGTGCCGCGCGCGTCGATCATGAAGGTGTGGCCGCGGGTGGACCAGAAGGTGTGGAGCCCGCCGCTGTTGACGGAGCGCTTGTAGGCTGACGCCTGTGGCGCGAATGAAAGTATTACACTTACAACCGCGAGGCCCCACGCCTTGCGGCCCCGCCGCCGACGGGGAGCGCGCAGCCGGCCCAGGAAAAACGGCAGCAGGAGCAGCGCGCCCAGGCCGGGCGTACCGCCGCTCGCGCAGCCGCCGCTGTTGTCGCAGGTGGTGGAGACGACCAGCGCGCCCGGGACCAGCGCGGCCTTGGTGCTCGAGGCGCTCGTCAAGAGCGCGTCGAGCCGCGCGGGCAGCGGGCCTACCTCGGAGACGGTCGGCGTGATCGGGAGCTGCACCGAGAGCCCCGCGGGCGAGGAGGTCACCTCGGCCTCGAGCAGCGTGACGCCCCCCTGCTGCAGCAAAAGCCTTCCGGCCAGGTCGGGCCGCCGCGAGAGCAAGGACAGCGTGATGCCCGAGAGCGTGGTGGTGCACCCGGGCAGGAGCGCATCCAGCGTGGGCGCGGGGTCGGCGGCCTTGGTGGGCGCAGCAGCCGCCGCCGCGCCCGCGTCGTCGGCGGTGAGCGCGCGCCGCGTGCCCGCCTGGATCGAGGGCCACATCACGTCCCGCTGCAGCGTCTGCTGGGTAGTGAGCGGGAGCGCCTTGCACGAGGGGGTGAGCGTGTCGGAGTCGCCGCAAGGGTGGGCGAGGCCGAGCGCGTGGCCGAGCTCGTGGAGGGCCACCGTCTCGACGTCGAGCCCGCTCACCCCCGAGGCGTCGGCGGTGCTCCAGGCGAAGTCGCGCGCGTTCAGGTGGACGTGGGCCGAGGCGATGGCGTGCGCGTCGACGGGGTCGTCGAACAGCTCGGTGAAGCCCGCCACGTCCCGCCCGCCGGTGAAGGCGGCGTCAAATGTAACACGCACCTCGCCCGCGCCTGGCGCGGCCCCCGCGCCAGTGCCCCTGTAGCGGAACGAGACCCCGGCCGCCGGCTCCGCCTGCCAGCTGGAGGCGGCCGATTCGATGGCGGGCAACCAGTCGAACGGCGCGTGGAACTGCACCGCCGCCGAGGGCAGCTCCACCGTGAGCAGCAGCGGGAACTTCTTGAACCGGCGCACCTGGCCGTCGCCGGCGCGCTTGAGCTCGAACGCGCCCGCGCTGGCCGGGACGAGGCCCGTGGTCAGCCCGGCGGCGAGCCCGGCGCAGACGAGCCCCGCGACGGCGCTGCGCCCGCGCAGGCTCACTTGTGCTCCCGCGCGGCTGCCAGCACGCGGCCGCGGAGCTCCTCGAGCGCGAGCTCATCCGCCTCGTCGGCGCCGCAGCCCACGCAGGTGAGCCCCGTGCGGTCGCGGGCGGCGCGCACGCCGGCCTTGGTCGAGGAGACGGCGAACTTCCCCAGCGCCCACTGCTGCACCTCGAAGACGGGCGCGGCGTCGGGCGTGCCCGCGCGACGCTTCAAGAAGACGACCACCTCTTCACCGTCGCGGAACGCAGGCGCGCCGTGGACCGTCTGGTCCCACTCGCCCACCGCGCCGCCTGGAGTGCGCACCACCACCTGCGCGGGGCCGCTGCCCTTCCACCACTCAGAGGCCGCGAGGGAGACGGTGGTGAAGATCGCGCCCGACCGCGGCCCGCCGTCGCCCCAAGCGCTGCGGGCGGCGCTCACCTTGGCGCGGACCACGAGGTCCGAAGACGCGGTCAGGCTCTCGACGGTGGCCGGCCCGCGCAGCGTGGCGGCGCTGGCGGCGAGCGCGCAGAGCGCGACTAGCGAGGCCAGCCGGGAGACGGACCGCGAGAGCACGCGGCCAGGGCGGGGTCCGAGGGGCGAGGGCATTACCTTGATCGTAACACGGCCCCGGCGGGCGGCGGCGGACGACGCGCGCCCCACCCTGCGCAGCGCCACGCGTCGCCACATCTGCTAGCCTTGCGTGCATGGGCCTCCTGCTCGCGCTGCTGCTCGCCGCCGGACCCGCAGCCGCGCCGAGGAAGATCGCCGTGCTCGACGTGCGCACGGGCCCGAAGGTGGACGCGGCGCTCGGGCCCTACCTCACGCAGGTGCTGGCCGGAGAGGTGGGACAGCGCACGGGCTCGGCGCCGCTGGTGAGCGCCGACCTCAAGGCGCTGCTCGGCTTCGAGAAGACCCGTCGCAGCTTCGGCTGCGACGACGAAGACAGCAGCGCCTGCATCGTCGAGCTCGCTGGCGCGCTCGGGGCCGACGAGGTGATCAACACGCAGCTCCTGACGTCGGACGGCCCGGATGGCAAGCCCGCGCGCTACCTCCTGACCGCCTCGCGCCTCGACGCGCACAAGGGGACGCCGCTCGCTCGCGACGCGCAGTCGCTCCCGTTCGGCGACGGCGCGGCGCTGGAGGCCGCGGTCCGGCGCGCGGCGGGGCGCCTCTTCGGGGGCTCCTCGGCCCTACCAGCTGCTCCCTCCGAGTCCGTCTCCACGACGGCCCCGCCAGCGCACCGCACGGTAACGTGGGTCGCCGCCGCCGGCTCGGCGGCGCTGGCTACTGCCGCGGCGGTCACCGGGACCGCCGCGCTGAGCGCAGCCAACGCGGGCAACTCCTCGGCCCGCACCACCGCTCACGCCGCCGACGCGCTCTGGGTCGGCGCGGCCCTCTGCGCGGGGCTCGCGGTCTGGCTCTGGTCTGGCGACGGCGCGACCGCGCCGGCCGGGCAACCTGCCTTTTGAAGACTGCACAACTGCAATGCGTTCATTGCGGGATTGCAATCCGTCAGGGGTGGAAGGGGCCCTGTACCCCACTTCTCCACCGCTTGGCCCCCTCGAAAGTACCTGGATTGGCTGGCCCACCGCTTGCTCTTCCCTGGAGACAATGTCCCTTGGCGTGAACTCGATCCTGGAGAGCGGCGCGGTCTCCGTCAGCTACTTCCCTGTGGTCTTCCTCCAAGGCGACTCTCCGCTCGAGGGCTGGGAGGCGCACTGCGGCGGGCCCACGGGTTCGCTGGTGGAGAGCCCCGCGGCGCTCGGCAGGCTGGCGCGCGAGCTCGGCATCGAGGTGTCGGTCGACGAGGCCACGCTGTCCGCCGCGCTCGCGGGCGCGGCCGGGCTCGCGGCGCTGCCGGCGCTCCACGTCGCCGTGCACGGCCGCTCGGTGGCGAGGCCCGGGTTCGCGCGGACGCTGCTGCAGGCCCTCGAGCGGCGCGGCATGGCCCCGGCGCAGCTCGTCCTGCGGCTGCTCGACCCCGATCCCCACACCGCCGAGCTGCTCTCTGCCAGGGTCGCCCTGCGCGAGGCCGGGGTGCGGATCGCGCTGGAAGTGGACAAGCGGATCTACGCGACGCCGCACGCCCTGGTGCACCTCGCGCCCGATCTGCTGGAGCTCGACTTCAACCTGGTGCGCCGCGCCGCCAGGCACGGGCTTGACGACGCGCTGCTCGCCTCGGTGTCACGCCTCTCGCGCAGCGCCCAGGCGCTCACCGTGGCGCGCAACCTCGAGACCGCCGAGGAGCTGGTGATGGCCGACCGGCACGGCTTCTCGCTGGGACACGGCCCTCTGGTGGGCGACGCGGTGACGCCCACCGCCGCGCCGTCTGCAGCCCCGGCGCTCGCCTCGGCCTGCTAGAGCGCCGATCAGGCTACTTCCCGTAGCGAGGGCGGCGATGGGCAGGGCAGCTCGTCGTCGCGCCTCCTCCAGGCTCGCAGCGGCCGCTCACGGAACGGCGCCCGCCCCATCTCCGCGCGGGTCGCTCGCCGCCTCGCGCAGCCCGGTCTTCGGATCGACCGAGACGGCCTGCGCATCTCCCCACGGACCGGTGAACTTGAAGACATGTCCGCGCGCCTCGAGCGCGGTCACCGTGGCCGCCTCCAGCCCGTTCTCGTCCACGCGCACGTACTCCGGGAACAGCTGGTGATGCACCCGGGGCGCGGCCAGCGCGCGGTCGACCGGCATGTGGTCGTCGATGAAGTGGACGATCGCCTGCGCGACCGTGGTGGGAATGGTCGATCCCCCGGGCGAGCCCACCGAGAGCCGCAGGGCCCCCTCGGGGTCGAACACCAGCGTCGGCGCCATCGAGGAGAGCGGGACCTTGCCGGGGCCAGGCGCGTTCTCGCTGCCGCCGCGCACGCCGTAGACGTTGGGCACGCCGGGGGCGATGGCGAAGTCGTCCATCTGGTCGTTGAGCAGGACCCCCGTGCCCCTGGCGACGACGCAGGAGCCGAACGAGTCGTTGATGGTGGTGGTCAGCGAGACGGCGTTGCCATCCTCGTCGATCACCGAGACGTGCGAGGTCTCGGGCGACTCGGCCTTGCGCGCCAGATCGGTGGTGGCGGTGGCCTGCTCGCCGATCTGGCCGCGCAGCGCCTGGGCGAACTCCTTCGAGATGGTCTCGGCGGTGAGCGCCGGCACGCCCGGGTTGAAGTCGGGGTCGCCCAGCCGCTCGCGGCGCGCGAAGAGCCGCTTCTCGGCCTCGATCATCACGTGGAGGAACTTCTCAGGACGGTACCCGTCACCCTTGGCGCGCGGCGCCTCCTGCTCGAGCACGTTGAGCAGGCCCAGCACGATCAGCCCGCCCGACGACGGCGGCGGCATCGAGACGATCTTCCAGCCGCGGTAGGTCCCCTCGAGCGGCGTGCGCTCGCGGACCTTGTACGCCTTCAGATCGGCGAGCGAGAGGAGCCCGCCGCCCTTCTCCACCGTCTCGACCATTCGCCGCGCGATCTGGCCCGTGTAGAACGGCGCGTCGCCCTTCTCGCCCACCAGGTGCAGGGTCCGCGCGAGGTCCCGCTGCACCAGCTTGTCGCCCGTCGCGAGCGGCTTGCGGCGCCCTGCCTGCTCGGCGTCCTTCCGCGTGAAGATCGCCGCCGCCTCCGGATCGGCAGAGAGGCAGTCGAGCCGGCGCTCCATCATCTGGTTCAGCTGCTTGGTCACCGGGAAGCCGCGGGCAGCGATCTGCTCGGCCGGGCTGGTCAGCTCGGCGAGCGGCCTCTTGCCGAATCGCCGCGCCAGCTCGACATACCCTCGGACCGCGCCCGGGACGGCGATCGAGAGCGGTCCGTCGAGCGAGAGATCGCCGCGGGGCTTGCCGTCGATGACGTACATGTCGGGCCTCGCCTTCGCCGGACCGACCTCGCGGAAGTCGAGCACCCAGGTCTTCTTCTCCTTGGCGAGGTAGACGAGCGCGAACCCGCCGCCGCCGAGTCCGCACGACGCGGGCCGCACCACGCCGAGGGCGAACGCGGCGGCCACCGCGGCGTCCACCGCGTTTCCGCCGCGGCGGAGCACGGACGCCCCGGCCTCGGAGGCGAGCGGATGAGCGGTGGCGACGGCGCCGCGCGGTGAGGCGGCGGTGGCGGCGAGGAGGAAGGCGACGGCGAGGTTCATCGCGTCAGTGTAGCCCAGTACGGCGCCACGGAACTCTCGTGCCGGGTCGCCGGCCGGGAGAGTCGCTTCGGGCCCGTCTGCTCGAGACCAAGGGAAGGTGCCGCTACGGGTCCCGCGCCCAGAGCGCGCGCAGCGCGGCGTGCACGGCCCGCTGGCCCTCGAGGTTCACCGCGTGGCCGACGCCGTCGAGCAAGTGTAATACCGCCCCTGGGATCAGCCTCGCCAGCTCCTCGGCGCCCGCTGCAGGCGCGAGCTGATCGAGCACCCCGTGGAGCACCGCGCAGGGCACGCGCAAAGAGGGCAAGCGCTCGCGCGCCTCGTGCCCGAGCGCGGCGTCCACCTGCCCGCGGAAGCCCTCGAGGGTCTGCGCAGGCTGCGTGCCCGCGAACCGCAGCGCCGCGCGCACGTTGGCCTCGCTGCGCCAGAACTGGTCGGTGAAGAGCCAGGCGAACGCCTGCTTCTCCCAGGCAGCCCGCAGCTCCTCGCTCTGGTGCGCGCTCGGGTAGAGTGCGCGCCAGGCCTCCAGCAGCGCCGCCGAGCGGGGCGAGCGCCCCGGGAAAGTGCCGAGCAGCGCCAACGTGCGCACGCGCCCTGGCCAGCCGAGCGCAAGCTCCTGCGCCGCCGCGCCGCCGAGCGAGAGCCCCACCACGTGGGCCCGCTGGACACCGCAGGCGTCGAGGATCTCGACCGCGTCCTGCGCCATCCGGCGCGTGCTGTACGGCCCGGACGGCGCCCCGCTCTGCCCCACCCCTCGCTGGTCCGGCGCGATCGACCGGTGCGTCCGCCCGAAGTGGGCGAGCTGCACGTTCCAGGCTGCCGCCGGCGCGTTGAGCCCCTGCAGCCAGAGCACCACGGGCGCATCCGGCTGCGCCTCGGCGGGGGCCGGGCTGGAGGGAAACGGCCTGGGCGCGAGGTCGACGACGTGGAGCTTCACGCCGTCGGAGGTGGTCACTTCCATCTGCCCTACCTTTTCATCTTCTGCGCACGCTTGCCCCTGCCGCGCCCACCCTGGTACGGCGGCCGGGGCGCGATGCCTGCCGCCGCGCGCGCCTCGGCCTTCAGCACCGAGGTCTTCTTCGGCATGATCCCCAGGTCGAGGTCCTTGATCGCCTGGATCTTGTCGCGCACCTCGGCGGCCCCCTCGAAGTCGAGCGCCTCCGCCTTCTCGTTCATCTCCTTGGTGAAGTCCGCGATCAGCTTGGGCACCTGCCGCTTGTCGGCCGGCAGATAGCCCGCCAGCTCGTCCTTGCCTGCGAGCGCCTCGTCGCGGCCGCTCGCCACGCCCTGGATGGCGAGGTCCATGATCGCCCGCTTCACGCTCTGCGGCGTGATGCCGTGCGCGACGTTGTGGGCGGTCTGGATGGCGCGGCGGCGCGAGGTCTCGTCCATCGCCTGCTTCATCGAGTTGGTGATCCGGTCGGCGTAGAGGATGACCTTGCCCTCGACGTGCCGGGCGGCGCGGCCGATGGTCTGGATCAGCGAGACACTCGACCGCAGGAAGCCCTCCTTGTCGGCGTCGAGCACGCCGATCAAGGATACCTCGGGGATATCGAGCCCCTCTCGGAGCAGGTTGATGCCGACCAATACATCGTATAACCCGCGCCGCAGGTCGCGGATGAGCGCGAGCCGCTCGAGGGTCTCGATGTCCGAGTGGAGGTAGCGCACCTTGACGCCGAGGTCGGCGTAGTACTCGGTGAGGTCCTCGGCCATCCGCTTGGTCAGCGTCGTCACCAGCACGCGCTCGCCCTTGGCCGTGCGCAGGCGCACCTCCTCGAGCAGGTCGTCCACCTGGCTCCCCACCGGGCGGACGATCACCTCGGGGTCGATCAGGCCCGTGGGCCGGATGATCTGCTCGACCATCACGCCCTGGCTCTGCTGGATCTCGTACTCGGCGGGCGTCGCCGAGACGTAGACCACCTGCCCGTGCAGCTTCTCCCACTCCTCGAACTTGAGCGGCCGGTTGTCGAGCGCGCTCGGCAAGCGGAAGCCGTACTCGACCAGCGTCTCCTTGCGCGCGCGGTCGCCGCGGTACATCGCGCCGATCTGCGGGACCGTCTGGTGCGACTCGTCGAGGATGAGGAGGAAGTCCTTCGGGAAGTAGTCGATCAGGCAGGGCGGCGCGGCGCCCGGCTCGCGCGCCGAGAGGTGGCGCGAGTAGTTCTCGATGCCGTTGCAGTAGCCCATCTGCTCGATCATCTCGAGGTCGAACAGGGTCCGCTGCTCGAGCCGCTGCGCCTCGAGCAGCTTGTTCTGCGAGCGCAGCTGCGTGAGCCGCTCGCGCAGCTCGAGCTGGATGGCGACGATGGCCTGCTTGCGCCGCGCGCCCGAGGTGACGTAGTGGCTCGACGGAAAGATGGAGATCTTCGGGATCTCGCCGAGCACCTTCCCGCGCAGCGGCTCGATCTCCTTGATCGACTCCACCGTGTCGCCGAAGAGCTCGACGCGGACGGCGCGCTCCTCCTCGTAGGCCGGGAAGATCTCCACCGTGTCGCCCTTCACCCGGAAGGTGCCGCGGGCGAAGTCGGTGTCGTTGCGCTCGTACTGGATCTCGACCAGGTCGCGCAGCAGCTTGTGGCGCGGGTACTCCATGCCCTTCTGCAGCTGGACCTTCAGCTCGAAGTACGCCTCCGCGGTGCCGAGGCCGTAGATGCAGCTCACCGAGGCGACGATCAGCACGTCGTTGCGGGTGAGCAGCGAGTGGGTCGCCGCGTGGCGGAGCCGGTCGATCTCGTCGTTGATCGAGGAGTCCTTCTCGATGAAGGTGTCGCTCGAGGGGACGTAGGCCTCGGGCTGGTAGTAGTCGTAGTAGGAGACGAAGAACTCGACCGCGTTGTTGGGGAAGAGCTCCTTGAACTCGCCGTAGAGCTGGCCCGCGAGCACCTTGTTGTGGGCCATCACCAGGGTGGGGCGCTGCACCTGCTGGACGACGTTCGCCATCGTGAACGTCTTGCCCGAGCCCGTGACGCCGAGGAGCGTCTGGTGGCGGTCCCCGCGGCGCAGGCCGGCGACCAGCTCTTCGATGGCGCGCGGCTGGTCGCCTTGCGGGGTGTAGTCGCTCTTCAACTCGAATGGCATGGGCTGGCAGCATAGCGGCAGGGGGCTCGCGCTGCACAGGCGAGTTCACGGGAGAGGCTGTCAGGTGGATGTCAGGATTGTCGCGCTAGAGCGCCGATCGGTTTGACGGGAGTCAAACCGTTCGGTGCTCTAGCGCTTGAGCGTCTCGCGCAAGAGCGCGAAGTCGGCGTCGTCCGAGGGCGAGAAGCCGTCGCCGTGGAAGACGTCGGCGAGCAACTTCTTGCCCTCTTCGGTGGCCGCGAGCCCGAGGAGGGCCGCGCGCAGGGCCGCATAGCCCTCGGCCGGATAGCCCGGCCGCACCGCGATGACGTCGTTGGGGATCGGGTCGCTGGTGGAGATGACCTTGAGCTCGCTCGCCCGCTCGCCCAGGGTCTCCTGGCAGCCCGCGATCGACAGGCCCGCGCGGTCGTTGGAGACGGTGGCGCCCGCCGCCACCTTGCCGTCGGCCACCGCCGCGCAGACGGCCGCGTGGTCGCCGTAGAACGAGCCGAACTTCTTCAGCTCCGCGTCGGTGAGGCCCGAGGCGAGGAGCGTCTGCCGCGGCAGCAGGTAGCCGGCGGCCGAGTCCTCGCGGACGAAGGCGAGCAGCTTGCTCTTGAGGTCGGCCGGGGTGACGATCTTGGTGCCCTTCCGGGTGAACAGCACCGAGCGGTAGAACGGCAGGCCGCCGCGGAGCAGCTGCGCGACGGGCGCAACCCCGGCGCCGGCCTGGGCCTTCGACCCCTGCGGCTGCGCAGCCGAGCGGACGTACTGCATCGCCGAGAGCCACGCGAAGTCGCCCTTCCCGGCCGAGAGCGCGTCCGAGATCTCGCTGTCTGGGACCACCACGCCGGTCACGGGCCGCTGGAGCGCGGTAGTGAGCAGCGCGGCGAGGCGGTCGGCGTCGCCCTTGGCGCGGTCGGCCCCGAGCGGCGCGCCGACCAGCAGCTTGACGGGCGAGGTGTCTGCGGGCGTCGCCGGCCCGGGCTTCGCAGGCTGGACCTGGTCGCCGGGCGAGGCGTTGGCGGCGGGCGCGGCGTTGGAGACGAGCGAGGCGCAGAGGGCGGCGGCGCAGAGGCGGAGCATCGGGTTCTCTCCAATCGAAGCTGCGTGCAGGCTACCTGCAAATCGGCCGAAGCGGGTACTACCTGTCGGGCCACTCTACGCCGGGACGCGCCAGTCGGTGCCGCCGGGTGCGTCGCGGAGCTCCACGCCGCGGCCCGACACCTCGGCCCGGATGGCGTCGGCGTCGGCAAACCGCTTCTCCTTGCGGGCGAGCAGGCGTGCGGCGATCCGCTCCTCCACCCACGCGGGCTCGATCCCCTTGCGGGCCGCCGCCAGCGCGCGCCGCGAGAGCACCGTCTCCTGGGGCGGCCGCCACGACAGGCCGATCACCTGGGAGAGCGACCGCGCGGTGGCGAGCAGGTCGGCGACCTCCTGCGGCGGAGCCTTCGCGTCGATCCGCGCGTTCACCTGCGAGTAGAGCGCGAGCAGCAGGGCCAGCGCGTCCGCGGTGTTGAGGTCGTCTTCCAGCGCGGCGCGGAAGCCGGCGGTGGGCTTCTCCAGCAGCCTCCCCTCTCCGGCGAACTTCTTCTGCGCGAGGTAGGCCTGCGCCTTGGAGATCGCCTCGTAGAAGAAGTCGACGCGGCGGTCGGCCTCGACGATGGCGTCCTGGGTGAAGTTGATCGGGTTTCGGTAATGAGTCGATAACAGGAACGCCCGCAGCGCCTCGCCGTCCCAGGTCTCGAGCAGGCCGCGCAGCGTCTTGAAGTTGCCGAGCGACTTGCTCATCTTCTCGTGGTCGAGGGTGACGAAGCCGTTGTGCATCCAGAGGTTCGCCAGCGGCTGGCCGCTCGCCGCCTCGCTCTGCGCGATCTCGTTCTCGTGGTGCGGGAAGATCAGGTCCCGGCCGCCGCCGTGGAGATCAAATGTAACACCCAGGTGCTTCTGGCACATCGCCGAGCACTCGAGGTGCCAGCCCGGCCGGCCCTTGCCCCACGGCGTCTCCCAGGCCACCGACTCGGGCTCGCCGGCCTTGTGGCCCTTCCAGAGCGCGAAGTCGAGCGGGTCGCGCTTGATGTCGCCGGTCTCCACCCGCGCGCCCGAGAGCAGGTCGTCGAGGTTGCGCTTGGAGAGCTTGCCGTAGGCCGGGTACGAGCGGACCGAGAAGTAGACATCCCCGCCCGCGGCGTAGGCGTGGCCGCGCGCCATCAGCGTCTGGATCAGCGCGACCATCTCGGGGATGTGCTCGGTGGCCTTCGGCTCGACATCGGCCGGCGCGATGTTGAGCGCCTTCATGTCGATCCGGCTCTCCTCGATGAAGCGGGCCGAGTACGCCACCGGGTCCTGGCCTTGCTCGCCGGCGCGGCGGATGATCTTGTCGTCCACGTCGGTCCAGTTGCGGACGTACTTCACCTTGTATCCGGACCAGCGGAGGATGCGCGCCGCGGTGTCGAACGCCACCAGCATGCGCGCGTGCCCGATGTGTGGCAGGTCGTAGACGGTGAGCCCGCAGACGTAGAGGCCGACCTCTCCGGCGACGCGCGGGACGAGCTCTTCCTTCCGGTCGGTGAGGGTGTTCCACAGGCGCAAGGTCATTGGGCCGTTTCTACCAGAACCTCGGGCGGGCGATGGGTGCGATCAATCGGCCCGGAGCGGGCTCCCGGCGGCCGGCCGCCCTCTTGGCTGCGAGGCGGACAGGCGAGCCAACGGGGCCCGAGGCTCCGCGTCACACAGGGGGGCGCTCCGGCCGCGAGACGAGCCTTCGGCGGAGGCGCAGGGCCAGAACCAAGCCGCAGGCCGACGCCACCAGGACCCAGCCGCCGAACTCCAGGGGCAACCTCCAGCCCTTGCGGGGCGCGACGCCGTCCTCGAACACCCAGACGTCGCCCTCCCTCGCGAGCTCGCCCGCCGAGTAGAACTTCTCGCGCACCGCGGCCCACTTCCCGTCGGACCCCGCGAGGTGCAGGCGCCCCGTGCCCGAGTAGCGGAAGGCCAGCCCGCGGGCGGACTCGTCGGGCTCGCCAGCGCGGTCCACCAGGATGCGCGAAGCGATCAGCGGGAAGAGCTCGTGCTGGCCGAAGTGCGAGTAGGTGCCCCGCTTGGGCGAGGCGATCCCTTCCACGCGGGCGAAGGCGCCGTCCCGGGCCTGGGACAGCTCGTACGCGCCCAGGTGCCCCAGCTCCACGGGCGGCGCGCTCGACAGCCACCAGGCCAGCTGCGGAAAGGCTCCCCAGGCCGACCAGAGCGAGAGCGCGAGGACGCCGCCCAGGCCCCACCAGGAGAGCAGCGTGCGGGTCTTCGGCTCGCGCGCCCGCACCGCGTAGCCGCGCCGCCTGGCGAGGCGCCTGCCCAGCGCCGACTGGCGCAGCAGCCGCTCTTTCTCTTCCTCTTCGGCGTCGGTCTCGGTCTCGGTGGCGTCACCCGCGGCAATCCCCGTGGCGTTTCCAGCGACGGGCGTCGGCTTCGCCTCCCCTGCGTGGAACTGGCGCTCGAGGTCCTCGACGGGGTCGCGCCCGTCCGGCTGCGGAGTGTCTTTGGGCTCGCCCGGTGCCATCGCGGCGCGCATCAAGCCTCT
>JAYWAO010000297.1:0-4857 GCA_043782365.1 Deltaproteobacteria bacterium | reverse complement strand
GCCGCTACCTGTCGGCCCAAGCGGGCATCCCCGCGGGCGCGCCGATGGCCTACCTGATCGCGCCGCCGCTGGAGTCGGTGGTGGGCCTCGACGCCGCGCTGAAGGCTGCGCGGGTCAAGCTGGTGAAGCACTTTCCGCCGCCGAGCGAGACGAACTTCGGCGGCGGGTATCTCGCCGGCGAGCTTCCTGAGTTGGAGGCGGCTGCGGTGGCGTTCGTAGAGGCGCTCCGCGGCGTGGCGGCGGCGCCGCTGTCGGCGTTGAGGAGGCCGGAGCGGCTGCGCCGGTAGCAGCAGCCTCGCTGCTTCTCTACGCCGCGAGCGCCGTCGGAGTCGCTGCCAGCAGCGCGGCCCCTCGCGCGACCGCCGTCTGCGGATCCGCCTCGACCGCCAGCTGCTGCTCGAACGCCTGCCCCACCGCCGCGCGGACCTGGGGGACGTAGGTGGTGCCGCCGATCAGCAGCACCGCGCCCAGCTCGTGCTTCTCCAGGCCGCTCTCGTGCACGGTGGCGAGCGAGGCGTCCACCGAGCGGTCGACCAGCTCCTGCCAGCGCGGCTGCAGGCTGTCGCGGCGGATCAGGTACTCGAGGTGCTGGAGGCGGCTGCCGCTGCCGATGGCGTCGCGGATGAGGAACTTCGCCTCCGCGCTCTGCGAGAGCTGCCGCTTCACCGACTCGCACTGCCGCTGCACGCGGTCCCAGAGGATGGCGTCCTTCGACACCTCGACGCCGTGGAGCTTCCAGACCACCTCCGAGACCCAGCGGGCGAAGGCCATGTCGAAGTCGTCGCCGCCCAGGCAGTCGTCGCCGCCGGCCGCGAGAACGCGCAGGCCGCTCGAGTCCTTCTGCACCACCGCCGCATCGAACGTTCCGCCGCCGAAGTCGTAGACCAGCACGGGCTCGCGGCCCCAGTCGGGTCCTGCGAAGCCGCGGGCGATCGCGCCGGCCACAGGCTCGGAGATGATCCGCACCACCTCGAGACCGGCCATCTTCCCGCAGCGGACCATCGCGGCCTTGATCTCGTCGGTGGCGAGCACGGGCACGGTGAGCACGGTCCTCGTGCACTTGCGCTGGAAGCGGGCCTCGGCGCGCTCGCGCAGGTAGCGGAGGATCATCGCGCCGATCTCGCTGGCGGCGAAGGTCCCGTTGCGCACCTGCACCGCGGCCTCTCCGGGCTGGGCGCGGATCTTGAATGCAGAGCTGGCGTCGAGCAGGCGGGCGGGCGGCGAGTCGGCGCCGCGGCCGATCAGGCGCTTGATCCCGTAGACGGTGTTCTGCGGGTCGCCCGAGCGCTGCCGCTCTGCGTCGGCCCCGACGAGGGGCGGGCCGCTGCGCGGGAAGTGCACCACGCTGGGCACGCAGGACTCCCCGCGGCCGTCGAGCGCGTAGTGCAAGCGGCCGTCGATCAACGCCGCCGCGGTCGAGTAGGTGGTGCCGAGGTCGATCCCCAGCACGATCTCAGTCGAGAGAGCCACGCTCCGTTATCGGCGGGGCGGCCGGGAACCTTGAGCCCCCGTCCGCGGGTGCGTGCGCGGGCCACCTCGACCGCGCGCCCTCCGACGCTCTGGTATCCTGCTCTGATGGACTGCTCTACGCTCCGCGCCCGCCCCTCAGTCGCCTCGCTCGCGCTCTGCTTCGCAGGCTTGCTGGTGGCTGCGCCGCTCGCTGCCCGCGCCGACTCCGCGGCCGACGAGGCCGACTACCGCTTCTACAAGGCCACCGCCCTCTACCGCGCGGGCAAGGTGGACGAGGCCCTCGGCGAGTTCCTCTTCTCGAACCGCCTGGTCCACAACAAGAACGTCCTCTTCGACATCGCCCGCTGCTACGAGCAGCTGAAGAAGCCCAACGAGGCGTACCGCTGGTACGGCGAGGTCCTCGCGGAGAAGGACCTCCCGCCGGCCGAGCGCGAGGCCGTGCTGGCGGCGCTGCAGCGGCTCTCGCCCTCGCTGGCGCTCGCCCGCATCGAGTCGGACCCCGCGGGCGCGCAGGTGTACGTGGGCCGCCAGGACCTGGGCGCGCGCGGCACCACGCCGCTGACGCTGGCGCTGCCGGCAGGCAGCGTGAAGCTGGTCCTCGAGAAGGAGGGCTACCGGCCCGCGCTGGTCGAGCTCCCGCTGGCGGTCGGCAAGACCATCCACGTCGAGGAGGAGCTGCAGCGGATCGTCGGGAAGCTCTCGGTGAGCGGCGAGCCCGCCAGGTTCGAGCTGCGCGACGGGAGCGACACCGGCGCGGTGCTGCTGCGGGCGGCCGGCGTGCTCAAGCTCCCGCCGGGGCCGCACACCCTCTTCGTCGAGGCGCCCGGCTTCGCGTCCCAGCAGCTCGAGGCGGAGATCGCCGCCGAAGAGGAGGCGCAGCTCCACTTCAAGCTGGTGGCGCTCCCGCCGCCCTCGGGCACCATCGTCTTCCACGCCAACGTCGACGGCGCGCTCCTGAAGATCGACGGCAAGCCGGCCGGGTTCTCGCCGACGGTGGTCTACGGAGTGATCGCGGGCAAGCACACCATCGAGGTCTCCGCCGACGGCCGCGAGCCCGTGCAGGACAAGGTCGAGCTCGGCGAGGGCCAGTCCCTCGAGGTGGAGCCGCAGCTGGGCTACGCGCTCCCCCGCGTGCAAGCGGCGGAGCGGCAGCTGACCTTGGCGGCCGACGCGCCGTCCTCGATCACCATCCTGACGGCGGCCGAGATCCACGGCGCTGGCTGGCTGACGCTCGCCGAGGCGCTGCGCACCGTGCGCGGCTTCTTCACCACCGACGACCGCGCTTACACTTCCCTGGGCGTACGCGGCTACTCGGCGGCCGGCACCTACAACAACCGCGTGCTGGTCCTGAGCGACGGACACATCACCAACGACCTCTCGCTCGGCCAGGGCTTCATCGGGCAGGACTTCGACACCGACCTCGGCGACGTCGAGCGGATCGAGGTGGTGCGCGGCGCAGGGTCGGTCATCTACGGCAGCGCCGCGTTCCTCGCCATCGTCAACGTCGTTCACAAGACCCCCCCCGCGGGCGAGCACGGCGCCCTGGCCGCCACCGCGCTCGACCAGTCGGCGGTCAACGCGCAGCTCTCCAGCGCGGGCGAAGGCAAGTGGCTCACCCTCCACGTGGGCGCCTACCGCTCCGAGGGCGAGCGGCTGTTCTTCTCGCCGATGAGCGCCGGCCTGGCGAGCGGCGTCGCGCAGAACGTCGATGGCGAGCGGGCCGCCCACGTCGACCTGCGGGCGAAGCTCGGCGACTTCTCGCTCTCCGCCTCGATGAACCAGCGCGCCAAGGACGTCTCCACCGCGCCGGGCGACACCGTCTTCGGCATCCCGGGCACCGACAAGCGGGACCTGCGTTGGTTCGCCGAGCTCTCCTGGGCGCATACATTTTCCAGCGGGCTCGCCGCCGATGCGCGGCTCTCCTACGACGGCCGCCGCAACGACGCCTCGCTGCAGCTCAAGCCCGCCGCCACCACCGTCAATCCGGCCGTCTCCTACCCGGGTTCGAGCGGCCGCTCGGCAGAGTGGCTCGACGCCGAAGCCCGCCTCCGGCTCCCGGAGCTCTTCCACCACAAGCTCTTCATCGGCGGCGAGGTGCAGGACGTGCTGCGGGTGCGGCTGTCGGCGTTCTCGCCCGCCGAATCGATCTCCGGAGCCACGCTCGCGCCCTCCACCGACTACTCGCAGCTGGTGCTCTCGGCCTACGCCGGCGACGACCTGCGCCTCGGCAGCCGCGTGCAGGTGAACGCCGCCGTGCGCATCGACGCCTACCCCGACGCGACGTCCTCGAATCCCGCCGACGCCGCCGCGGTGGTCGGGTTCGCCACCAGCGTCGACCCGCGGGTCGCGCTGATCGTGGAGCCGTACGAGAGGGGCAACTTGAAGCTCATCTACGCAAAGGCCTTCCGCGCGCCTTCGTTCTACGAGCGGTTCTTCCAAAACGGGGCAAGCCAGATCACCGGCCGCAGCTGCTACGCGAACCCGGCCAATGGCAACGCCATCGAGTGCGCGCCCCTGGTGCCCGAGACCATCGACACGGTGGAGTTCGAGCACGTCCACCAGGTCGACGGCGCGCTCTCCCTCCTGGCGGCGGGCTCCTGGAGCGCCTTCACCAACATCCTCCGGCTCACCGGCGTGCCCGGGTCGCCCGGGAAGATCGCCTTCGGCAACCGGAACACGCAGACCCACAGCCTGAGCGGCGAGTTGGAGGCGCGCTGGCAGCCGCGCCCCGGCGTGCTGGTTTCCGGCTGGTACGCGTGGTCGCGCGTGACCAACGACAACGGCTTCATCGTGCCCAACGTGCCCAAGCACACCGCGGCGCTGCGCGTGCTCTGGCCGCTCTTCGGCGAGGCCCTCTCGGTCTCCAGCGAGGCGGTCTGGAGCTCGCACCGGTACACGGCCTTCGTGAACCAGGCCAACCCGGAGGCGCTGGTGGGCGAGCAGCTGATCTGGAACCTCGGCCTCGCCGGGCAGACGGGGGGCGGGCTGCGCTACTCGGCGAGCGTGCAGAACCTCCTCGACCAGAAGGCGCTCGAGCCGGCCGGACTGGAGGTGCCGTTCCTGCCCAAGGCCGTGCCGCAGACGGGGCGGACGCTGCGGGCGACGGTGGGGGCGAGCTTCTAGCTAGCTGGTTTCAATTGTGTCGTGCTGAGCGGCGCGCTGAATGGCGTGGGTTGGTCGGCGTCATTCGTTGGCGGTTGCTCGCTGGAGGCTCGCGTGCGGATTGCTGCTTTGGTTGTCATGACAAGCATCGCTGCAGGACTCCTTGCTTGCCAGCGCCATCACGCCCTGCCACCCACGCCGCCCTCCGCTGGGCTCTCGCCGCTCGGCCTGCGCCTGGAGAGCACCCGGTTCCATCTCTTCTTCGCGGTGCGCGACGACCTCGCG
>JAYWAO010000296.1:0-13335 GCA_043782365.1 Deltaproteobacteria bacterium | reverse complement strand
CAGCGAATCCCTGGTCACCGTAGCCCGCGCCGGGGGTGGTACGGGGGCGGAGCCCCTGTACACGCCAGGGCCGCAGGCCCGGCTCCCAGATCATCTCGCACCCTTATCCTGAGAAGGCCCGCTGGGCTCGATCGGGTTCGTCGTTGTGGCTCCGCAAGATGTGACCACTCGTCAGCATCGGACCTGCACGACACGCTCGGCCGGCGTCCCTGGTCGAGCAACCGAGAGGTTGGTTACCGATGACTGCTCCGCTGCCCCTACCTCCCTTCTTCGCCCCCGCCAACGCTGCCCGCTGGGAGTACGCCCCCGACGTGCCCGCGCTCTTCGCCGCCGCGCAGGAGTGGCGCCGCGACAATGGTGTCACGCCTTCGGGCCGCGACACCGTCCGCAACCACCTGCTCGTCATCGACGCGCAGAAGGACTTCTGCTTCCCGCAGGGCTCGCTCTACGTCGCCGGCCGCAGCGGGACGGGGGCCGTCGACGACTCGGCGCGGCTGGCCGCTTACATTTATCGAAACCTCGCCTCGATCACCGACCTGACCTGCACCTTCGACACGCACCACGCGCTGCAGATCTTCTTCCCCTCGTTCTGGCTGCTCCCCGACGGCACGCCGCCGGGGCCGCACCGAGCGGTCACCGCCGAGGACCTCGCCGCGGGCCGCCTGCGGGTGAACCCGGAGGTGGCCTGGCAGGTGGCGGGCGGCGACCTGGCTAGTCTGCAGGCTCGGGTATTACACTACTGCCGCGCGCTGGAGGCCGCAGGCAAGTACCAGCTCTGGCTCTGGCCGCCGCACTGCCTGCTCGGCGGCGAAGGGCACGCGCTCGCGGGCGTGGTGCAGGAGGCGCGGCTCTTCCACGCGTACTGCCGCACGGCGCAGTCACGCGCCGAGATCAAGGGTGAGCACGCGCTCTCGGAGAGCTACTCGGTGCTCGGCCCCGAGGTGCTCACCGACCAGCACGGCGCGCAGGTGTTACACAAAAACGGGGCGCTGCTTGAGCGGCTGCTCTCCGCAGATCGCCTGATCGTCGCCGGGCAGGCCTCGAGCCACTGCGTCAAGAGCACGGTGGAAGATCTGCTGGCCGCCATCCAGGCGCGCGAGCCCAAGCTCGCCCGCAGGGTGTTCCTCCTGGAGGACTGCATGAGCGCGGTCACCGTGCCCGACGGGAAGGGCGGCCTCGCCGCCGACTTCACGCCCCAGGCCGACGGCGCGCTCGCCCGCTTCGCCGAGGCCGGGATGCACCGCGTGCGCTCGACCACGCCCGTGATCGAGCTGCCCCTGGAGCTGCCGCTCTCGCGGTAGGCGGATGCGCACGATGAGCGGACCTGGCGCGGTGCCCCTGTGAACCACCCCACGGTCGACCAGATCGTCGCGGGCGAGCCCTTCGTGAAGGGGCACCTCGCCACCTGCGAGAGCTGCAGACAGCTCGCGTCGGTGCTGGTGGTTCCCTCGGGCGAGGGCACGCCGACCAGCCCCGGCGGGCTGCCGCGCGCGCCGAGCGACCTGCCCGACCTGCCGCAGGTGGACGAGGCCTGCTACGGCGACTGGCGCGAGCTCGCGCAGCGGGGCGGGATGGGGCAGGTCTTCCGCGTCCGCGACCGGCGGCTCGGCCGCTGGGTGGCGCTCAAGCAGCCGCAGAAGCGGCGCGGCGGCGAGAGCGGCGCGCAGGACGACGTGCTGGTCCGCCGCTTCGAGCGCGAGGCGCTGCTCACCGCCCGGCTGCAGCACCCGTCGATCGTGGGCGTCTACGAGGCCGGGCGCTTCGCCGACGGGCGGCCCTTCTTCGCGATGCCGCTCCTGCGCGGCGTGCCGCTCTCGCAGGAGATCGGCAAGCGCAAAGACCTCGCGGCCCGGCTGGGCTTGCTCTCGCACGTCACCGCGGTGGCCGAGGCGGTCGCCTTCGCGCACCAGCAGGGGATCCTCCACCGCGACGTCAAGCCCGACAACGTGCTGGTGGGAACGTTCGGCGAGACGGTGCTGGTCGACTGGGGGCTCGCCAAGGACCTCTCGCAGGGCGCCGAGCCCGAGCTGCCCACGCCCGAGCCGCTCGAGGACGGTCTGACGCTCTACGGAGTGGGCACCCCGCAGTACATGCCGCCCGAGCAGGCGCGCGGCGCCGCGCCCGACGTGCGCGTCGACGTCTACGCGCTCGGCGCGACGCTCTACCACACGCTGTCGGGCGAGCCGCCCTACGGCCACGGCAAGGCGCACGAGGTGCGCCTGCGGCTGGAGAAGGGTCCGCCGCGGCCGCTGCTCGAGCTCGCGCCCGAGGTGCCCGGCGAGCTGGCCGACATCTGCGCCAAGGCGATGGAGCGCGACCCCGCGCGCCGGTTCGCCACCGCGCAGGAGCTGGCCGACGAGCTGCGCCGCTTCCAGACCGGGCAGCTGCTGCTCTCGCGCCGCTACTCGCCGGTGGAGCTGTGGCGCCACTTCGTCAAGCGCAACCGGGTGGCGCTGCGGGTGGCGGTGGCGGCAGTGGTGTTACTCTTGTTGGGCGCGGCGGGAGCCTTCGTGCGCATCTCCCGGGAGCGCGATCTCGCGCAGCAGAGCCAGCTCAAGGCGGAGCGGGAGCTGCGGCGCTCCGAGGGTGTGGTGGCGAGCCGGCTCGCGCCCGACCCGCTGCGCAGGCTGGAGGCGCTGCGGCTCGCCGTCCGCGCGGTCGCGCCGGAGCTGCGCGCGGGAGAGGAGCCGGCGCCGGAGGCGTTCCAGGGGCTGCTCGACGCGCTCACCGCCGGTCCGCTCGGCAGGCCGCTGCGCCACCAGGGGGCGATCGTCCGCTACGCCAGCACCCGCGACGGCCGGCTGCTGCTGGCGGTGGACGACGCCAGACAGGTGCTGGTCTTCGACGCGCGCTCGGGAGAGCGGCTGCAGAGCTGGAGCACCACCCTGCCCGAGCCGCAGCAGCTCGCCGCCTCGCCCGATGGCCGCTTCGCCGTGGTCTGCGGGTTCGACCCGGCCTTCGAGGTGTTCCAGCTCGAGACCGGCAAGCGGCTGCGCGAGGACACGAAGAACGACGTCTCGGTGTGCGACTTCCTCGAGGACGGCCGGCTGCTGATCGGCGCCGAGGACGTCACCGTGCGCGACCCGGCCACGCTCGCGGTCGAGCGGCGTCTCTCCTCGGCGACGCCGATCTCCTCGCTCGCCCACCGGCCCGGCGGCGAGCTGGCGGTGGGCTCGTTCGACGGGAAGGTGTTGCTCTGGCCTGCGCAGGGCCAGCCGCGGACGCTCCGCGCCGGGGGGCCGCTGCCGCGCCAGCTCCAG
Source organism: Deltaproteobacteria bacterium (assembly GCA_043782365.1). Classification (GTDB taxonomy): domain Bacteria; phylum Myxococcota; class Myxococcia; order Myxococcales; family 40CM-4-68-19; genus CAIWCD01. Next base: position 10,075 of record JAYWAO010000296.1, on the reverse strand, counting down.
TTCGACCCGGCGGGCCGTTCGCTGCTGGTGTTCGACGCCGACCAAGGGATTCGACAGTATTCATTAACAGAGACTCCGGCGCCCGCTCCCAACCTGCTCCACCGCACCGAGGAGGGGAACAGCTTCGGCTTCTTCACCTCGCCCGACGGGCGCTTCCTGGCGGCGCCGCGCTTCGAGCTCGACGGCAGCCACCTCACCACGCTGCTGGCCGGACCCGCTGTGCCGCCGCGGCCCGCGCGCGAGGTGCGCGGCATGGCGATCGCCTGGAGCCCCGACCCGCGCTGGTTCCTCGCCGACGACAAGGGTCCGCTCTGGCTGCTCGACGCGGAGAGCGGCGGCAGGGTGCTCTCGCTCCCGGCGCACACCGACGAGGTGCTGGCGCACTTCGCGGGGACCATGCTGGCGACCGCGAGCCGCGATGGCGTCGCGACCCTGTGGGATCTGACGCCGGGCGAGGAGACCGGGATGCTGCTCGGGCACACCGGGGAGATCACGCTCCTGCGACCGGGTGCGGCCGGCCTGCTCGTCACCACCGGCCTCGATGGCACCGCGCGCACCTTTCAGCTCGCCAGCGGCGGCCAGCGGGGCCAGGCCAGCGCCGGGGTGGAGTTCCTGGCGACGGCCTCGCAGCGGCACGGTCCCTTGATCGCGGTCGGCACGCTCGGCGGCCGGCTCTCGCTGGCGCGGGCCGCCGACCTCGCCGGACCCGGCCGCGAGGGCAGCCTGCACGGCATCGAGCTGCCGGCGGGCTTCGGCGCCGTCACCGCGCTGGCGTTCTCGGCCGACGACGCGCGGCTGGCGAGCGCCCACGCCGACGGCTCGACGCACCTCTGGGACGTGGCCACCGCAAGCCACCTCGCCGCGCTCCCCGACACCGAGCCCACCGACGAGCCCGGCGACCACGACGGCCACTCGCACCTCTCCTTTGCAGGCGACGCGCTCCTCGCTGGCCGGCCGCTCGGCCACACGCTGGTGCTCGACGCGCTCACGCTCGCGCCCCGCGGCAAGCTCGACGGCCGGCTGCTCGCCTCGGGCCCGGCCGCGCTCTCTCCCGACGGCGCGCGGGTGGTCACCGGCAACGGCGAGGGCGTCGTCTTCGTGCACCCGGTCCCGGGCGCGGTGGGGGCGGGCCAGCCTTCGCTGCGCCTCGAAGGCCACCGCGCCGCGGTGCTCGCCGCGGCCTTCACTGTCTCGGGAAGGCGGCTGGTCACCGGGGCCATCGACGGCAGCGTGCGCGTCTGGGACCTCACCGCGGGCCGCGCGGCGGCGACCATCCACACGCCCGACCTCGGACCGACCACCGCGGTGGCGATGCCCGACGACGACCACGCGCTCGCGGGCCACGCTTCTGGCGCGCTGCGCCTCCACCCGTCCTCTCCGGCGGCAGCGCTGCAGCGGGCCTGCGCGCTCCTGCGGCGCTTCGCCCAGCCAGAGGCCGCGGGCCCAGACTGCGCGGGGCGCTGAGGTCGGTGGGGCGCCCGGCCGATGGCCCTTCCGAAGGCGGCTGCGACTTGCAGTCGCGGCGGGCCGGGGCGCCGGGGTCGGGCACCGCGGCTGCTGATCGGTCGCCGTCCAGGCTAGAGGAACGCCGCCGCGTCGAACTCGTCGATCTTGATCGGGAACAGCCGCGGCAGCCTCCGCGAGAACACGTGCGCATCCAGCTCGAGGTCCACCATCTGCAGCCCGTTCGGGATCAGCTCCCGGAACTTCTGGCTGAAGTACTCGCGGAACCCCAAGACGGCCACCTGCCTGCCGCCTCCGCTCTCCAGCAAGGGCCGCAGCGCGCCCGCGAAGTCGCCGCCGTCGTGCGAGGCGAGCACCACGTTGGCCTGCCGCTCGCCGATGGCCGCGAGCAGCTTCAAGATCGCCAGGTCGACCACCTTCTGGTCCGCGCGCCCGTAGAGCGGGGCCACGTCGCAGCCGGCCGAGCGGAGCGCCTTGATGAAGCCGAGCATCGAATCGGGGATCTGGTCGCCGCGCACGTTGAGCGCGACGATGCACTTCACCGGCCCGGTGAACCGCTCTTCACAGAACGACACCAGCTTGTCGAACTGCACGCGGTCCTGCGGCTCGGGCTTGCGGCCGATGATGTGGGAGACGGCCCAGTCGAGGTTCTCCGCGTCGACCAGCACGTAGGTGGCGGTTTTGGCAGCGGCCATGGCGCTCATCCGAGCCTCCCGGTCAGGATCCAGCGGTCGACGACGAAGTGGAGCGCGGCCTGCACGATGCCGGCCGCCAGCGCCTTGCCCGGGCCGATGCCGTAGGCGAGCGAGTAGATCACCGTCCAGAGCACCAGCGCGACGAGGCCGGGGATGATCAGCCACCAGAAGGCCGAGAAGGGCGTCACCAGCACGGTGGCCACCAGCGTGACGAGCAGCGCGCGGGGCAGCGTGTTCTCCTTGTTCTTCGAGGAGACGGCGCCGATCGAGAGCATCACCACGACCGAGTGCACGAGCCAGGAGAGCACGAGGTAGCCGAAGGTCATCGCGGCACTCTACACGCGCCACCCGGGCTGCGGGGCTTTGCGCGAAGTCCCCGCGGGAGAGGGGGGCTGCGTGGCGCCGCCCGCAGCGAGCCGGGCAGCCCCGGCCGAAATCGTGCCGGGAGCCCGCAGATCGGGTATTCACTCGACATGACAACCACGACGACGACCGTGAGCAGCACCCAGACGCCGGCTCCCAAGCCCAACCTGCCCCTCACCGACGCGCTCCTCCACGCGCTCCCCAAGACCGATCTCCACTGCCACCTCGACGGCTCGGTGCGCCTGAAGACGCTCCTCGAGCTGGCGGAGCAGCAGAAGGTCAAGCTCCCCGCCGACACCGAGGACGGGCTCGCCAAGGCGATCAAGATCGGCGCGCGGCACGCCTCGCTGGAGGACTACCTCAAGGGCTTCGACATCACCCTCTCGGTGATGCAGACCGAGGAGTCGCTCTACCGGACCGCCTACGAGCTGGCGCTCGACGCCCACGCCGAGAACGTGCGGCTGCTCGAGGTCCGCTATGCCCCGGTATTACACTTGCAGCAGGGCCTGAAGACCACCACGGTGGTGGAGGCCGTGCTCGAGGGCCTGCGGCGCGCCGAGCGCGAGACCGGGATCATCGCCGGCGTGCTCGTCTGCGGCATCCGCAACATGAGCCCCGAGGTGTCGCTGCGGCTGGCCGAGCTGTCGGTGGCCTACAAGAACAAGGGCGTGCTCGGGTTCGACCTCGCGGGCGCGGAGCACGGCAACCCGGCCAAGGACCACCAGGCCGCCTTCCAGCTCATCCTCAACAACAACGTCAACTGCACCGTGCACGCGGGCGAGGCGTACGGCCCCCCGTCGATCGCGCAGGCGCTGCACTACTGCGGGGCACACCGCATCGGCCACGGAGTCCGGCTGCGGGAGGACGGCGATCTGCTCAACTACGTCAACGACCACCGCATCCCCATCGAGTGCTGCCCGTCGTCGAACATCCAGACCGGCGCGGTGGAGAACATCGCGGCCCACCCGTTCAAGTTCTACCTGGACTTCGGCGTGCGGGTGACGGTGAACACCGACAACCGCCTGATCACCGACACCACCGTGACCAAGGAGCTGTCGCTGCTCGCCAAGCAGTTCGACCTCACCATCGGCGACATCAAGAACGTGCTGGTGGCCGGCTTCAAGAGCGCGTTCCTCACCTTCCACGACCGCGCCCACCTGGTGCGCCGCGTGCAAAAGGAGATGGAGGAGGTCATCACCCGCTTCGCCACGCAGCAGGCCGCCCCGGCCGTGAAGGCCAAGGCGTAGCTCCGCCTGCAAGCGGCGCGGCCCCGCGGGGAGGTGGGCACGATGAGGTGCGACAAGCGCTCACCCGGGCGCTCTCCACCCGCTCGCGGCCCGAGCGGGAATCGGGCCTGGGCCGCGACAGCATATCGTCGTACCCGAGATTGCCGCTGCGACCGCGGGCGAGTACCGTCTTGGCATGTCTGCCAAGAATCGCACCCTGGCGATGATCCTCGCAGGCGGAGAGGGGCGCAGGCTGGCGCCCCTCACGGCCGACCGGGCCAAGCCCGCGGTCCCGTTCGGCGGCCGCTACCGGATCATCGACTTCGTGCTCTCGAACTTCGCCAACTCCGACATCCTGCGGATGAAGGTCCTCACCCAGTACAAGAGCGATTCGCTCAACATCCACCTCTCGCGCGGGTGGCGCCTCTCCTCGGCCTTGGGGCAGTTCGTCGAAGCGGTCCCGGCCCAGCAGCGCACGGGGCCCGAGTGGTACCGGGGCTCCGCCGACGCCATCTACCAGAACCTGAACCTCGTCACCGACGAGAACCCCGACTACGTCTTCGTCTTCGGCGCCGACCACGTCTACCGGATGGACACGCGGCAGATGCTCGACTTCCACGTCGAGCAAGGGGCCGACTGCACGGTGGCCGCCATCCCGGTGCCGATCGAGCAGGCCTCGCAGTTCGGCGTCATCACCGCCGACCCCTCGGGCCGGATGATCGACTTCCAGGAGAAGCCCGAGCACCCGACGCCGATGGTGGGCGACCCCAGTAAAGTCCTGGCGTCGATGGGCAACTACCTCTTCACCACCGAGGCGCTGGTCCGCGAGATCGTCCGAGACGCCGGCAAGGAGAGCGCCCACGACTTCGGCAAGTCGATCATCTCCGAGATGCACAAGCACACCAAGGTGTCGGTCTACGACTTCGCCACCAACACCGTGCCCGGCCAGGGCCCGGCCGAGGTGGGCTACTGGCGCGACGTGGGAGACCTCGAGACCTACTACGAGTCCAACATGGATCTCGTCTCGGTCGACCCCAAGCTCTCGCTCTACAACGAGCGCTGGCCGCTCTACACCGCCGCCTCGGCGAGCGCGGCCCCCGCGAAGTTCGTCTTCAACAACCAGCTCGACCAGCGCATCGGCAGCGCCACCGACTCGCTGGTGAGCGAGGGCTGCATCATCTCGGGCGGCCGGATCCACCGCTGCATCCTCAGCCCCAAGGTGCGCGTCAACAGCTACTCGGAGGTGGTCGACACCATCTTGTTCGAGGGCGTGAACGTCGGCCGCCACTCGAAGATCAAGCGGGCGATCATCGACAAGAACGTCGACATCCCCCCGGGCACCACCATCGGCTACGACCCCCTGGAGGACCGGCGGCGGTTCTTCGTCTCCGAGAGCGGCCTCGTGGTGGTCCCGAAGGGGACCCGCCTCCCGTGACCGCGCGCGTCCGCGCCGTCTTCCTCTGGCATCTGCACCAGCCCGAATACCGCGACCCGCAGACCAGACGGCCGCTCTTGCCGTGGGTGCGGCTGCACGCCTGCCGCTCGTACACCGACATGGCGGCGGCGCTGGAGCAGCACCCGGGCGTGCTCTCCGTCGTCAACTGGACCCCGTCGCTCCTCTTGCAGCTCGAGGCCTACGTGCGCGGCGAAGCGGTCGACCGCGACGAGGAGCTCGCGCGCCGCCCGGCCAGCTCGTACAGCACCGGCGAGCGGGCGCACGTGCTCAAGGAGTCGTTCTCGGTCAACTGGGAGCTGTGGATCAAGACGCAGCCGCGCTACGCCGAGCTGCTCGCGCGGCGCGGCGAAGATCTGCAGCGGGTGGACCTCCTCCAAGTCCAGGAGTCGTTCAGCGACCAGGACCTGCGCGATCTCCAAGTCTCGTTCTGGCTCGGCTGGATGGGCTTTGCGGCCCGGCGCGAGGAGCCGCTGGTGGCGGAGCTCCTCGCCAAGCGGCGCGGCTACTCCGAGGAGGAGAAGCTGGGCCTGCTCGACGCGCAGCGCCGGATCGCTGCGCGGGTGCTGCCGCGGTGGCGCGCGCTGCGAGAGCGGGGCCAGGTGGAGCTCACCTGCTCGCCGCTCTACCACCCGATCCTGCCGCTCCTCATCGACTCCGACTCGGCCCGGCGCGCGATGCCGCTGGCGCAGCTGCCGCCCCGCTTCGCGTGGCCAGGGGACGCGCGGCTCCACGTCGTCCGGGCCCTCGACCTGGGCGAGCGGGTGTTCGGGGCGCGGCCTTTGGGGATGTGGCCCTCGGAGGGCGCGGTCTCGCCCGAGGCGGTCGAGCTGCTCGGCTCCTGCGGCGTGAGGTGGATCGCCACCGACCAAGGCAACCTCGAGAAGAGCGAGCTCGCGCCGGGCGCCGACACCTCGGCCCCGCTCCACGTGCGGCCCTGGCTCGCGGGCTCGCCGGAGCAGCCTCTCACCGTGCTCTTCCGCGACCGCGAGGTGAGCGACCTCGTCGGCTTCCGGTATGCGAAGAGCCCGCCGCACGACGCGGCCCAGAACCTGCTCGACCGGGTCGCCAGCGCGCCGGGAGAGAGCCCGCTGGTCACCGTGGCCCTCGACGGCGAGAACCCCTGGGAGCACTACCAAGCCTCGGGCGAGCTGTTCCTCGAGGAGCTCTACACCCGCCTGGAGAGCCCGGACTGCGTCCTCCGCTGCGTGCTCCCGCGAGACGAGCTGCGCGCGCACCCGGCGCGAGACCGGATCGCCCGCATCCACTCGGGGAGCTGGATCGAGTCCAATTATCGAATCTGGATCGGCCACCCCGAGGACAACGCCGCCTGGACCCTGCTCGGCGACGCCCGGCGCGCGCTGGCCGAGGCGGAGAAGGACGGCACCGCCACCCCCACGCAGCTCGCGGCGGCGCTCGAGGCGATCCTCCCGGCCGAGGGCAGCGACTGGTTCTGGTGGTACGGCGACGACTTCACCACCGACAACGCCGCCGAGTTCGACGCGCTCTTCCGACGCCGGCTGCAGGCCTGCTGGCAGGCGCTCGGGCAGGTCCCGCCTGAGCGGCTCGGGAGGCCGATCATCCCGCCCTCGAAAGACTCGCGGCAGGCGCAGGCGGTGCTGCAGCAGCCGCGCCGGCTGATCGCGCCCTCGATCGACGGCGTCACCCGCGGCTTCTACGAGTGGCACGGCGCGGGCATCTACCGCCCCGGCCGCGCGCTCGGCGGCTCGATGCACGAGGGCGCCGCCCGCTACGCCCAGCTCTGGTTCGGCTTCTCGGACACCCACCTGTTCCTCCGGCTCGACCCCGACGGCCCCGTCGCTCCCGAGGGCGCGCTGGAGCTGGTCTTCAGCCGCCAGGGCTGGGAGGGCCCCAAGCGGTTCACCCTCCCGGTGCGCCCCGGCGCAGAGGCGGCCGCGGTCACGGGCAGCGGCGGCCAGCAGAGCGGGCTCGGGCGGGCGGGGGCGATCGTCGAGCTGTCCCTTTTGCTCTCGGCGCTGGGCCTCGGACCCCACGACAAAGTGGGCCTCCTCGTGCGGGTGTTGCAAGATGAGGTGGAGCAGGAGCGGCTGCCGCGGTACGGAGATCTTCCGCTGTCGGTGCCCGGGCGTGGCTTCGATCAGCTCAACTGGCAGGTCTAATGGACACCAAGATCACCCGCGTCACCGATCTGGGGATGCAGGCCGCCAGCGAGGAGGCCTGCCTCGTCCAGATCTACGGGCCGAGCCTGGGCAAGAAGTACGTGCTCGAGAAGGGCAGCGAGACCACGGTAGGCCGCGGCGAGCAGACCACCATCGTGCTCGAGCTCGACAACGTCTCCCGCCGCCACTGCACCGTGCTCGCCAAGCCCGACGGCTGCTGGCTGCGCGACGAGGGCTCCACCAACGGCACCTACCTGAACAACGTCGAGGTGCGCGCCGAGTCGCTCTTGCGCTCGGGAGACCTGATCAAGATCGGCGGGGCGATCTTCAAGTTCCTCTACGGCGGCGAGCTGGGGTCGATCGAGGCGCAATATCATGAAGAGATCTACCGCCTCACCATCATCGACGGCCTCACCCAGACCTACAACAAGCGCTACCTGCTCGAGTTCCTCGACCGGGAGATGGCGCGCTGCGGGCGCCACGGCCGGCCGCTCTCGATCCTCCTGCTCGACGTCGACCACTTCAAGAAGATCAACGACTCCTTCGGCCACCTGGCGGGAGATTATGTATTACGCGAGCTCGCCCACCAGGTGAAGACGCGGATCCGCCGAGAGGAGTGCTTCGCCCGCTACGGCGGCGAGGAGTTCGTGCTGGTGCTCCCCGAGACCGGGCACGACAACACCGTCTACCTCGCCGAGAAGCTGCGGAAGATGGTCGAGGCGCACCGCTTCTCCTTCGAGGGAAAAGAGATCAAGGTGACGTTCTCTGGCGGCGTCGCCGACATGCAGCCCGAGCACCAGAACCCGCTCTCCTTCCTCAACGCCGCCGACGCGCGGCTGTACGAGGCCAAGCGGGCCGGCCGCAACCGGATCGCGGGGAAATAGCCGATGCCCGAGCTGCGCAAGGACCCGCTCCTCGAGCGCTGGGTGCTCGTCGCGCCCGAGCGGGCCGACCGGCCGCACGCGTTCCTCAAGCCCCGCGACGAGGGCGATGAGGCGTCGTGCCCGTTCTGCCCCGGCAACGAGCTGACCACCGCCAACGAGCTGCACGCGGTGCGCGAGCCCGGGTCGCAGCGCAACGGTCCGGGCTGGTCGCTGCGCGTGGTCCCCAACCGGTTCCCGGCGCTGCGCATCGAGATCGCGCCGCAGCGCTCCGCCGAGGGGCTGCTTGACCAGGCCGGCGGCACCGGCGCCCACGAGGTGATCATCGAGTCTCCCGACCACCGGGCGACCCTCGCGAAGATGCCGGTCGCGCAGGTGCAGGACGTGCTGCGGGCGTGGCAGGTGAGGATGGCCGACCTCTCGCGCGACCCGCGGCTCCTGGCGGCGCAGGTCTTCCGCAACTTCGGCGTCGCCTCAGGGGCCACGCTCGGGCACCCGCACTCGCAGCTGATCGCGCTGCCGATGGTGCCGACCGAGCTGTCGCAGGAGCTCTCCACCTGTGAGGAGCACTTCGCGCGGAAGGGGCGCTGCCTCGTCTGCGACCTGCTCGCGCAGGAGCTGCGGGTGGGCAGCCGGGTGGTGCTGCAGAGCGAGCAGGCGGTGGTGCTGGCGCCGTATGCCTCGCGCGGGCCGTTCGAGCTGCACGTCTATCCGAGGGCCCACCGCGCCGGGTTCGAGAACGCGCCCGCGCACGAGCTGGCCGCGCTGGCGGAGGCGCTGCGGACCGCGCTGCGCAAGCTCGACGGCGCGCTCGACGGACCCGCCTACAACCTTTATCTGATGTCTGCGCCGCTGCGGACGCCGTTTGCTGCGCCCGATTACCACTATCGCCTGGTGATCAAGCCCACGCTCACACAGCCCGGCGGCTTCGAGTGGGGCACGGGGTACTGCATCAACCCCACGCCGCCCGAAGAGGCCGCGCGCTTCCTCCAGCAGACGGAGCCGCGGTGAACGGCCAGTCCGGGGCGGGCGCGGGCCTGCCCTTCTCGTTCGACAGCGACGGGAGCCCACCCGGAGACCCTGCGGAGGGCCTCACAGGGGCCAGCCCCTGGGAGGCGGGACAGCGGCTGCAGGGCACCCGAGAGAGCCTGGGCGGGCCCACCCGCGCCAGCCGGGAAGCGGCGAAGCTGTCCACCGCGGGGACGTTCGACGCCGGTGAGTTCCGCCTGGTCACGCGGCTGGCCACTGGCGCCTCTGCGGAGGTCTGGCTCGCCGAAGCCCAGGGCGTGGCCCAGGCCGACTTTCCCTCGCGCGTGGTGGTCAAGCGGCTGCTCCCGGCGCTGCGCATCGACCCCGCTTCGGTGGAGCGGTTCCGCGCGGAGGCGCTCCTCGGCGCAGCGCTGGTCCACGAGAACCTCGCGCGCACGTTCGGGCTCTTCCAGCGCGGCCTGGAGCTGTTCCTCGTGCAGGAGCTGCTCGGCGGCGAGACCCTCGGCCTGCTCTCGGCGGCGGCCCGCAAGAAGAGCGAGCGGCTGGCAGCCCCGGCGTCGCTCCACGCCATCGACGGGCTGCTCTCCGCGCTGGCCTTCCTGCACGGCCCTGCGACGCCGGGGGCCTCGCTGCGGCTGGTCCACGGCGACATCAGCCCCGACGCGCTGGTGGCCCGCTACGACGGCTCGGTGAAGCTGATCGACCTCGGGCTCTCCCAGACCCTGCGGCCCGACGGCACCGTCCACCCGCCCGACGGGGCCCTGCGCGGCAGCCCCGCCTACCTCTCGCCCGAGCAGGTGAAGGCCCGGCCGCTCGACCCGCGCTCGGACCTCTTCTCGGCCTCGGTGCTGCTCTGGGAGCT
>JAYWAO010000295.1:0-13351 GCA_043782365.1 Deltaproteobacteria bacterium | reverse complement strand
ACGAGTCAACCCGTTGCGGTTTCCGAGGAGGAGCAACGACGAGATGCGCTGCCCATCGCCGCCCTGGCGACGGGAGGTAAGCTGTTCGGTGCTCTAGGCACAATGCCGCTCACTTAATTTAAGGCGGCCACGCGTCGTCCTACATCCGGTCGACGTTGACGTTGACGTTGACGTCAACGTCAACGAACACGTCTTCCCTCACGACCAAGGCGCTAACTGATCGACATTGCGCCCAGGCATCGGACGAGCGGCTGAGCGATACCTTCCGAAAAGTGGCCAGCGGCGTCGGCTCTGTTAGTCTTGGACCAATGACGACCCGGCGCCGTTCGCCCCGCTCCGCGCTCCCTGCACTCCTCCGCGCAGCGGCGCGTGCCCGCGCCAACGCCCACGCTCCGTACTCGAACTTCCCCGTCGGCGCCGCGGTGCTGGCGGGCGGGAAGATCTTCGCGGGTGTCAACGTCGAGAACAGCTCGTTTCCGCAGGGCATGTGCGCCGAGCGTGCGGCCATCGGCACGGCGGTCACCGCGGGCCACAAGCGCGTGGAGGCGGTGGTGGTGGTCGGCGGCACGCTGCGGCCCGTGCCACCCTGCGGCGGCTGCCGGCAGGTGCTCTCCGAGTTCTGCGACCCAGGCGTGCTGGTGGTCTACTCCACCCCTGGCGGCCGCAAGGTCGAGACCACCATGGGCGAGCTGCTCCCGTCGGCGTTCGGCGCGGAGGACCTCGCCATCGACGGCGCGCCCCCTCGCGCGGTCGCCCGGCTCGGCCGCCGCTAAGGTCAAGGTCCCACCCGGCTCAAGCCTGCCTGCGGGTAGTCCGATAGCCCAGGCATGCGTAGAGCCGTTCTGGTGGTCGATGAGGACCCCGAGTTCAGGGCGTTTGCAGCCGCCGTCCTCGAGCCGTACGGCCTCGAGGTGGTGGGCCTGCGCCTCGCTTCGGCTGCGTTCGAGGAGATGTCGCGCCGCCGGTTCGACCTCGCGCTCTTCGACGACCTGCTGCCGGACCTCCCCAGCCGCGAGGCGATCGCCCGGCAGCGCGCGGCCGGCGACCACACGCCCATCCTGGTGATCTCGTCGCAGGGCGTGCGTCCCGGCGGCTGGCCGCACCTCGATCCGGAGGCGGGCATCATGGCCGTCCTCACCAAGCCGCTCTCCCCGGGCGTGCTGCTCGAGAACGTCCGCAGCCTGCTGCTCGGCCTGGTGAGGGCTCCCTCGACGCCGGCGCTGGACCCGGCCGGACGGCCCGCAGACTTCCACGCGGCCTTGGCGCGGGCCGCGCTCGCCGACAAGCTCGCCAAGGTGCGTGAGCGGTTCCAGGGCAAGCTCGCGGGCAAGATCGACGCGCTGGCGGCCGCGCTCCACCGGGCCCGCGAGACCCGCACCCAGTCGGCGTTGGAGGAGGCGCACCTGCTCGCCCACTCGCTCCACGGCGTCGCCGGCTCGTTTGGCCTCGCCGACGTGGGCGGCCGGGCCGGGCGCATCGAGCTCGCCATCAAGGACGCGCTCGACGAGCCCGAGGCCTTCGACGGCTGCTGGGCCCGCCTCGCGCCCGAGCTGGCGGCGCTGCTCCGCTCGACCGCCCGCGAGGGGAGCGTCACCGGGCACGCGCCCCCGAGCCAGCCCTCGCCCGCCGCGGCTGCGGCCACCAACACGCGCGTGCTGCTCCTCGACGACGACCCGGTCTTCCGCCGCTACCTGAGCGAGCTCGGCCGCAACAACCTGATCGAGGTGATCTGCGCGGGCACGGGGCCGGAGGCGCTGGCGGTGGCGGCGAGGAGCGCCGACCTGGACGGCATGGTGATCGACGTCAACCTCGGCAAGGAGAACGCCTTCGAGATCGCCGGCGCGCTCCGCTCGCTGGCGGTGCTCGCCGACGTGCCCGTGGCCTTCGTCTCCTCCGACGACTCGATGAAGACCCGGCTCGACGCCAGCGCGGTGGGCGCCTCGCTGTTCCTGCAGAAGCCGCTCGACGAGAGCGCCTTCCTCTCCGCCGTGCAGCAGATGAGCGCGCAGCGGCGGTCGGTGCGCCCCCAGGTGCTGGTCTGCGACGACGACCCCGACTTCGTCGAGCTCCTCCGGGTCACCCTCGAGGACCAGCGGATCATCGTCCACCAGCTCACCGACCCGATGGACCTGCTCCCTGCGCTCGACCGGTGCTCGCCCGATCTGTTGTTGCTTGACGTGGTCCTTCCTCGAGTCAGCGGCTTCGACCTCTGCCGCAGCGTCCGTGCCACCCCGCGCTGGCGCGAGCTGCCGATCCTGCTGCTCTCCGCGCAGGCCACGCCCGACGCGCGCATCGCCTGCTTCCGCGCGGGCGGCGACGACTACGTGCAGAAGCCGTTCCTCCGCGAGGAGCTGCTCGCGCGCATCGGGCACCGGATCGAGCGGGCCCGCCTCACCCGCGAGCTGGGGAGCAAGGACTACCTGACCGGCCTCAACAACCGGCGCGAGTGGCTCTCGGTGGCGGCGCAGCGGCTGGCGCAGGCAGAGCGGATGGGGGGCGCCCTCGCCGTCGCCGTGCTCGACGTCGACAAGTTCAAGCGGGTCAACGACACCTTCGGCCACCTCGCCGGCGACCGCGTGCTGGCGGGCCTCGGGCGGCTGCTCAACGCGCGCTTCCGCATCGAGGACGTGCGCGGCCGCTGGGGCGGCGAGGAGTTCGTGCTCTGCTTCCCGGGCGCCGACGCCGAGCGGGCGCAGGCGATGCTCGAGCGGATCGCCGCCGACTTCCGCCGCATGGAGTTCAAGAGCGACTCGGGCGAGGTCTTCCAGGTGACCTTCAGCGCCGGCGTCGCCGCGTTCCCGGGCGGCGGCCACTCGGTCAGCGAGCTGGTCCGCCACGCCGACCACCTGCTCGGCACCGCCAAGCGCGACGGGCGCGACCGGGTGTGCCGATGACCGGGACACAGCGCCCGCGGTCCGTGGCCGGGATGGACGCGCTACCCGTTCAGCACCCGGCGCACCTCGTCGGCGAGCGTCATCGGGTCGAACGGCTTGGCCAGCACTCCCTTGGCGCCGAGCTCGAGCAGGCGCGCCACCTCGGCCTTCTGCACCTTGGCGGTGAGGAAGATGATCGGCGTAGCCGCGGTCTCGGGCCGCGCCCGGAGCAGGCCCAGCGTAGTGGGGCCGTCGGTGCCGGGCATCATCACGTCGAGCAGCACCACGTCGGGCCGCTCGCGCACCGCCAGCTCCACCGCCTCGGCGCCCGAGCCGGCGAGCAGGGTCCGAAAGCCGCCCACGTCCTCGAGCGCGATCAGCCCGACGGCGCGGATGTCGTCCTCGTCGTCCACCAGCAGCACCGTCCGCGGCTCCATGCGCGCTCCCAGCTCCCCGCCAAGGCCGCCGGCCACACTAGCAGGGCCGACACGCACAGGGCGATCTCGCCGCGAATGAGGGTACGATGACCGGGCCGCAGCTGGCGCAGAACGAGCCGGGGCGCATCGCCGCGCTGCTGGAGTCGGGCCTGCTCGACACCCCGCCCACGCCCGAATACGACGACCTCGCCCTGGTGGCAGCGGCCATCTGCGGGACGCCGATCGCGCTGGTGAGCCTGGTCGACACGCACCGGCAGTGGTCCAAGGCCAAGGTCGGCCTCGAGGCCTCCGAGACCCCGCGCGCGCTCTCCTTCTGCGGCCACGCGATCTTGCAAGCCGACGTCTTCGAGGTGTGCGACGCCAGCGGCGACGAGCGGTTTTGCGACAACCCAATGGTGCTCGACGACCCGGGTTTCCGCTTCTACGCGGGCGCGCCGCTGGTGACCCACACCGGCTTCGCCCTCGGCGCACTCTGCGTGATCGACCGCCAGCCGCGAAAGCTGACCGCGCAGCAGAAGGGCGCGCTCGCCGCGCTCGCCCGCCGGGTGACCGCGCAGATCGAGCTGCAGCAGTCGGAGCGGCTGCTCGCCACCGAGGTCCGGGCGCGCAAGGCCGCCGAGGAGCTGGCGCGGCACCAGGCGCTGGAGATCCAGGGCGCGAGCGCCCTGCAGCGGGCCATCCTCGAGTCGGCTGAGTTCACCGTGATCGCCACCGATCCATCGGGCGTGATCCGCAGCTTCAACGCCTGCGCCGAGCGCCTGCTCGGCTACCGCACAGGCGAGCTGGTCGGCAAGGAGAGCCCGGCCCGCCTGCACGACCCGGCCGAGCTGGCGGCGCGCGCCACCGGCATCTCCAAGGAGCTCAAGCGGCCCGTCCCCGCCGGCGTCGAGGTGCTCTTCGCCAAGGCCCGGCAGGGCGGCTCGGAGACGCGCACCTGGAGCTACCTGCGCAAGGACGGCACCCGCTTCCCCGTCCAGCTCTCGGTCACCGCGCTGCGCGGGTCGCAGGGCGGGCTGATCGGCTTTCTCGCGATGGGCAAGGACGTCAGCGAGCTGCAGGCGGTCGAGCGGATGAAGACCGAGTTCGTCTCCACTGTCTCGCACGAGCTGCGCACGCCGCTGACCAGCATCCGCGGCTCGCTGCGGATCCTCGAGGCGCAGATCAAGGGCCCGCTCACCGAGGGCGCGCTCAAGCTGGTGAAGATCGCAAATAGTAATACGGAGCGGCTGATCCGGCTGATCAACGACATCCTCGACATCGAGAAGATCGAGGCCGGCAAGCTCGAGCTCAAGCTGCGCAAGCTCGACGCCGCCCTGCTGGTGGAGAAGGCGCTCGAGAGCCTGCGCGGGATGGCCGACGCGGCCGGCGTCTACCTCGCGCCCCAGGTCGCGCGCGGGCTCCTCTTCACCGGCGACGAGGACCGGATGATCCAGGTGCTGGTCAACCTGGGCTCCAACGCGGTGAAGTACTCGAACCGCGGTGACGTGGTGCTGATCTCGGCGGTGCCGCGGCCCGACGGGCACCTGCGCTTCTCGGTCACCGATCGCGGGCCCGGCATCCCGGCGACCGAGCAGAAGAAGCTCTTCGGCAAGTTCCAGCAGCTGGACTCGTCCGACACGCGCAAGCGCGGCGGCACGGGCCTCGGCCTCGCCATCAGCAAGGCGATCGTCGAACAGCACAACGGCGTGGTCGGCGTCTGGTCGCAGCTCGGCCGTGGCTCGACCTTCTGGGTGGACCTCCCGGGCATCTCCTCGAGCCCGTCGTCTTCGAACCTGGTCGGGATCGGCGCGCAGCCCGCGCGCGCCGCCGCCGAGGAGGCGCCCGCCCCCGAGCTGCAGCGCGTGCTGCTGGTCGAAGACGACCCCGACGTCGCGCAGGTGGTGACGCTCTTCTTGCGCAGCGAGGGCGTGCAGGTCGAACGGGTCGCCTCGATCGCGGAAGCCAAGCAGGCGGTGGAAGGGGCCGCGCCGGCGCTGATCCTCCTCGACGTCGGCCTCCCCGACGGCGACGGCCTCGACCTGCTCGCCTGGCTGCGGGAGCGGCCGGCCACCCAGGACATGCCGGCGATCATCCTCAGCGGCAGCGCCCGCGACGACGATCCGATGGGCGGCGCGCTGATGGTCGACTGGCTGCAGAAGCCGATCGACGGCCCCGCGCTGGCGATGACGCTGCGGCGGGCGCTGCGCGGGACCGGCGGCATCAAGGCGCTGGTGATCGAGGACGACCTCTCGGCGCGCCAGGTGCTCGTCGAGCAGCTGCACCACCTGGGCGTGCTGACGGTGGAGGCGGGCACCGGCCCCGAGGCGCTGCGGCTGGCGCAGACCGAGCAGCCCGACCTGCTCATCCTCGACGTCGGCCTGCCGCTGCTCGACGGCTTCGATGTAGTGGGCATCCTCAAGCAGGGCCGCCACCGCAACACGCCGCTGATCGTCTACTCGGGCCGCGACCTCGGACCCAAGGAGCGCAAGGCGCTCTCCCTGGGCATCACCCGGCACCTCACCAAGGCGTCGGGGACCAAGGAGGAGTTCCTCTCCTGCGTGAAGGAGCTGCTGCAAGAGATCGCCCACCCGGCGAAGCAGACCGGGTAGGCTCGCGCGGTGCACGGCACCTCGGGACCGAACGAAGCCCTGCAAGCGCGGCAAATCCCGGCCCTCGACGGGCTGAGAGGCATCGCCATCGCCGCAGTGATGGTCTTCCACTTCACCCTCTATGGGCCCTACTCGAACGCGTTGATGCGCGGCCTACCGGCGATCGGCCCGGCGCTCCACCTCGCGATGGCGGGCTGGGGCGGGGTCGACCTCTTCTTCGTGCTCTCGGGCTACCTGATCACCGCCATCCTGCTGCGCACCAAGGCGGCACCGGGCTACTTCCGCCGCTTCTATGCGCGCCGGGTCCTGCGCATCTTCCCGCTGTACTATCTCTTCCTCGCGGTCGGCATCGCGCTCTCCTCACGGCTCCCGCCGGCCTGGAGCGCCGAGGGTAGCTGGCAGCTCTGGCTCTGGACCTACCTGACGAACTTCAAGATCGGCAGCGCGGGCTGGTCGTCGGTGCCGCGCGCGTACGAGCACTTCTGGTCGCTGGCCGTCGAGGAGCAGTTCTACCTGCTCTGGCCGCTGCTGGTGTTCAAACTCGACGAGCGTCGACTGGCGCGCGTCTGCGGCGCGATGATCGCCTTCGCGCTGCTCTTCCGCGTCGATGCGGTGCTGCTGCTGGAGGAGCCCGTGCTCGGCTACGTCTCCACGCTGGGCCGCGTCGACGAGCTGGCCGCAGGTGGGCTACTCGCCACGCTCTTGGTGATCCGCGGCCGGGAGGAGGCCGCCCGGCAGCTGCCGGCCCGATGGCTCCTCGCGCTGGGCGGCGGAGCGCTGACCGGGCTCGCCCTGCTCTGGTGGCAGCGCGACGGCCTCTCGCACCTCGACCCCGTAGTCGTGGTTCTCGGGCCTACGCTGCTGGCGGGCCTCGCGTCGGCGGCGGTGGCGGTGTGCGTGACCTGGGGAGAGAGCAACAGGCTGGCGCGCCTGTTGACCTTTGCCCCGCTGCGCTGGATGGGCCGGGTCAGCTACGGACTCTACGTGCTGCACACGCCTGTGCTGGTGACGCTCTTCGCCTGGCGGCCGCTCGCGCAGGTGCTGGCATGGCCGGAGCTGCGCACCTGGTGGGTGGCGCTGGCCGCCCAGTACCTGCTGCCAACGGCGGTGACCGCGGCCCTGGCAGCGCTCAGCTGGGTGCTCTTCGAGCGTCCGCTCCTCGGCCTCAAGGCTCGTTTCGCCTGACGCTACGGCACCGCCGGGAAGATCCACGGGCAGCTCGCGAGCTCCTGCTGGCAGCGGTCGAAGCTGATCTCCCGCCCCTTGGTCTCGAAGTAGTGCCCGATCTGGTTGGCGAGGAACTGGTCGAGGTCGAACGGCTTCTGCGGCTGCGGGTTCTTGAACCCGTGCTGCCCCGTGCGCGTCAAGAGCGGCAGCTCCAGCATCGAGAGGCCCACCACGTTGCCGTCGCGCGTGCGGGTGGTGCGCTGCAGCTGCGCGCGCAGGGGCGGGAAGAGCCGCGGCGCCGCCAGGTCGTCGAGGCAGTTCTTGCCGTTCTCGTCGCAAGCGAGGGCGTTGACGTCGGCCAGCACCTCGCCCGAGCAGTCGTTGTCCGGGCCGCAGCGGAGGTGTCCGGGCAGCCTGGCGCGCGGGCCCCCCGCAGCCACCTCGAAGCGCCTCAGCCGCGCCACGCCCTCGACGGCGCCCGCGGCGATCAGGACGCGGTCGATCGGCATCCCATAGTCGGCGTCGTTGACGTTCAGCTCCAAAAGCCCCGCGGCGCGCGCCATCGCGATCCCCGTCGAGGTCGGCACCCACGGATCGCCCGCGGTGGGCATGATCAGCATGTTGACGGGCAGCCCCTGCCGCGCGGGCAGCGGGTCCTGGAAGTAGTGGGGCGCGTAGTTGATCGGGTCGCCTGGCTCGAGGATGGTCTGCGAGAGCTGCAGCGAACGGCGCACCTCGGGGTCGTTGCGGTCGTGGCCATAGCCGCGGCCCACGGCGCGCAGCGCGTCGCCCTTCTGGTAGTCGACCCCGTAGAACTTCGTCGCATATTGAAAAGTATCGAGGACCTCCGGAGCAGCGCTCGCGCCGCCGCGCTGGATGAGCAGCTTGACCCGGTCGCCGGAGTGCACCAGGGAGACCGCCACCTTGTCGGGCAGGCCGAGCGACTGCGGCGTGCTCGAGGTGAGCGTCTGCGGCCCATCGGCGCCGAGCGGCAGCCGGAGCGCCCCGCCGGCCTGCGCCCTGGCCTGGCGGCAAGCGTCGGGCGGGCTCTTCACCAAGAGCGCGTCGCCCGGGACCAGCCCGGTGAGCTGGGTCAGGTTGCAGGCGGTGACGACGTCGCCCTCCTTTAGTGTAAGCGGCGCCACCGGCACTACCGCCTGCTCGTTGACCCGCAGCGTGTTCCACACCAGCGAGGGCACCCCGCCCGCGCCGTCGCACGACTGGTCGCTGACGCTCCAGTTGCAGGTGGCGAGCAGCGGCCCGAACAGCTCGAGGAAGACCGCCGCCCGGACGCCCGACTCGTCGCTGCGCACGCCGACGTCGGAGAGGCCGCCCGCGCCGCTGCCGGTCATGCCCGCGCGCACGTTGGGCTCGACCGCCGGCAGGATCGCCGAGAGCACGCCGCCGAGCGAGATGCCGAAGGCGAACTGGTCGACGCCCGGGTTCGGATCGCCCTTCGCGTACGCGTAGGTGGGCGTCGCCACGTGCGCCGCCGCCGCCGCGAAGGTGGGCCCGCCGCCGACGTCCGGGATGCCGTCGAGGTTGAAGTCGCCCGCCACCGCCCATCCCTTGGGCGCGGCGTCGTGGAGCATGAGGAAGTTGCCGTTGAACGAGCGCAAGAGCCGCGAGAGCTGGAGCCAGTCGACGATCGACTGCCGCACGGTGTCGCGGGTGTGGAACGAATCGGCGGTCCAGAAGTCGCCGCCGGGGTCCTTCACGCCGTCGGCGTCGAGGTCGCGCGCGCGGGTCTGGGTGAAGGCCGAGTCGGCGAACGAGCAGGCCTGGTAGGGCGCGGCGGGCTGGCCGGCGGGCCTGCAGGCGGGCCACGAGGGCAGCCCGTGCGAGGCCAGCACCGCGCGGGCGAGCGCCTCCAGCACGGGCGGGAGGCCGAGGCCGTGGCCGTAGGCGTCGATCGAGATCGACGCGAGCCCGAACTTGGCGAAGGTCCCGGCGAACCCGATCACCTGCTCGAGCCGCGCCGACTTGTAGCTGTGGAAGGTCAGCACGGTGGGGAAGGGCGGCTTGTGGAAGTGCGCCAGGTCGGCCTTCGGCACCGCCAGGAAGAACGGGATCCGCGCGGGCTGCGCGCGCGCGGTGCCTCTCTTCAGATCGAGCTGGAAGGCGGTGTCGCCGGCGATCCGGTCGGGGTCGGAGAGGAAGTCGGGCGACTCGAAGGTCCCGCTGACGAAGTAGTCGACGTAGGCGAGCGTGTCCTGGAGGGCCTTCACCTCTGCCTGGCTGCCGCCGAGGATCAGCGCGGCGATCTGCGGGTCTGCCAGGAGCTCGCTGAGCTTGCTGGCGGGCAGGAGGTACGGGTTGTCGCCCGTGGGCAGGGCGCGGTCGATGCGCAGGGTGCTGTAGCCGTCGCCCGCGAAGTGGACCACCGGGAACCGCACCGCCAGCTGCCCGAGCGGCCCGTGGCCGGAGGCGCTCTCGAAGTCGCCGTTGAGCCCCGCGCGGATCGCCTCCAGGTCGCGGGTGGTGCTCTGGGTGGTGAAGCTCCAGGTGAAGGTCACGCGCGAGAGCGGCACTCCCGCGGGCAGGAGCGCCGGCAGCCCCTCCAGCGAGCGGGTCTGCGCCGCGTGGTTGACCCCCGGGAACGGCGAGGAGACCGGCCGGCCCGCGGTGTCGCGCAGCGCATCGGTGAGCACCACCGCGTACCGCCGCTGCTGCTCGAGCGGCACCACCGGGCGCGCGAGCAGCGTGTGCGTGCTCCTCTCGTAGAACCCCATCAGATCATCGGCGGCCTGCGGGACGCCGCCGTGGGTCTGCGGCCAGAGCGGGTCGACCGGGTGGAGGAAGTTCGCCGACGGGCCCGTCACCGGGAAGAGCAGGTTCGTCACCGCCCCCATCGGGTCGTTGAGGAAGTAGCCGTGCGGGTTGACCAGCTCGAGCGGGAAGTGGCCGCCGTTGAAGTCGAGCGCCACCGGCCGCCCGGTGGTGAGGTCGATGAGATAGACCCCGTCGTTGCTGGGGTCGGCGTCGTTCTGCCGGGTCCAGAGGTCGAGCACGTCGAGGTCGTTGTCGAACGCTACCGAGATGGGCGCGTAGGTCCCGAACCCGTCGAGCTGGTCGAGCAGCCCGCGCACGTTGGCCTCCAGCCGCGTCGGCGCCAGCAGCGCGGCGTTGAGGCGCAGGCCCGTGGGGCTGAGCGGATCGGGCCGGGTCGCGAGGTCGTTCGGGAAGGGGATCTCGGGCAGCGGCTTGTGCAGCAGGTCGAACCGCACCTTGGGCCCGCCCTTGTCGACGGCGGGGGCGAGCCCGTCGTACGGGAGCGCGGCCTGGCAGGCGAGCGTGCAGGCGAGCGCCGCGAGCGCGCCAGCACGCAGGGCAGAGGCAGTGCGATCCGGTCGGTCCATTCCGTGCTCCATCCCTTCGGAGTGTGCGTGCTGGGCTGCGGCTGCGGCTGCGCTGGCTAGAACTGCACGCCCGCGCGCAGCTTGAACGCGGTCACCTTGCCGAGCGTGGTGCCGTCGGGCTTCGCGAAGACGTCGCCCGGGAAGAGCACGCCGTACTGCGCGCCGACCTCGAGCGCGAGCTTGCCGAAGACCTTCTCGCGGTACGAGACCCCGGCGTCCACCTCCAGGCCGTACGACTGGCCGGCCGCCGCGCCGTAGGCGTTGCGCGGGGCCGAGACGAGCAGCGCCTGGTAGGGGTCGACCACGGGCTCCGGCGCGTGGGCCCAGAGCAGCGAGCCAGTCAGGCGGACCTTGCCGCCCAAGAGCGTGGGCCGCCAGCGCACGGTGGGCTTGAGGTAGAGCGCGTCGGTGACCGCGCCCTCGGTGGGCAGCAGGCCTACGCCGTTGGGCGGGCGGCCGACCAGGTTCGGGTCGGCCAGCCGCGCGGCCCCGTTCTGCGACTGGAACAGCATCACCTCGTCCCACAGCACCATCCCCACCTTGAAGTCGCGGTTGAAGCTGAAGCCGGTGCTCGCGTCGTCGAACGGGTTCGAATCACCCGAGGCGTAGCCGGCCTCCAGCTCGGCCTCCAGCTGCGGCCAGCCGAGCCGCGCCCGCAGCGCCCAGCCCTGCTGCTGCACCGCCACGCTGGTGAGCGCGTTGAGGTTCGTCGCGTGCGAGGTGCGCCCATTGACGGCCGCCCCCTCGCCCTCGAGCAGCAGCGTCAGGTCGTTCGCCGCGAAGGCCAGCGTGGTGCGCGCGGTGGCGTCGAAGACCCAGACATGCAGATTTCCCGCGTCGTGCGCGAACGACTGCACCCGGCGGGTGGCCTGCGCCGCCACTTTGGTGGCGTCGTCGGGCGCCCAGATCACCGCGAAGACCCCCTGCCAGGCGGTGTCGCCCCACTCGGTGGAGCCGCCGGTGCGCTTGACCAGGGTGGCGAGGCGGTCGCGGTAGACGAGGTCGATGGCGCCGGCCATGACGATCTCGTTCCAGATGCCGCGCGTCCCGAAGAGCGCCACCAGCGGCCTCGTGGCGAAGAGCGCCCGCTCGACGATGTCGCCGAAGCGCTGGTCGCCGAAGTCGACGGTGTCCTCTTCGTTGCCCGAGTTGGCCACCATGCCCAGGCCCCAGTGGCTGGGCATCTGGCCGATCGAGACCTGCCCGAACGGGAAGCGGAACTCGGCGAAGAGCGCGCGGAAGTCGAAGCCCGTGTGGTCGGTCGAGAGCTTGACGCTGCGGCCGTCCCAGCCGAGGCCCTGGAAGTCGCGCGCGGTGTCGCCCGCCAGCAGGCCGTCGAAGATGTCGAACGACATCTGGACCTCGAAGGCGCCCGTCTCCTGCCGCTCGATCACCTTGCCCGTCAGGCGCAGGCGGTTCTCGACCCAGGTGTGCTGGCCCAGGTTGGCGGGCCGGTCGTCGAGGGAGAAGTCGGTGTTGTCGGCGAAGCGGATCCGGTACGAGCCGTCGACGCGGAACTCGGCGGCGCGGGCGCTGCCGGCCAGCAGCAGCCCGCAGGCCATCGCGGCCAGCGAGGCGAGAGGCGCTGCAGAGCGGGGCGCGAGCGGGGAGGGCAACGTCGATCTCCAGCGAGGACAGGTCCGGCGTTTGACAGCGCGGGCGCACTCCCATATCAGGCGCCGCTGCACGATGCGCATACACGATGGACTCGAAGCGGCCAACGGACAGTTGGCGCGCGGTGCGGTGGCGATCGGAAACTTCGATGGCGTCCACCTTGGACACCGCGCGCTGCTCGCGCATTCACGCGCGCGCATCGACGCGGTCTCGCTGCCCGGCCCGGTGGTGGCGCTGACGTTCGAACCGCACCCGGCGAGCGTGCTCGCGCCCGCCTTCGCGCCGCCGCGGATCTGCACGCCCGCGCGCAAGCTCGCGCTGCTCGAGCTGGCGGGCGCCGACGAGGTGGTGGTGCAGCGGTTCGACGCCGCCTTCGCCGCGCTCACGCCCGAGGCGTTCATCGACCTGCTCTGCCAGACCGGGGTCTCGCATGTGGTGGTCGGGCACGACTTCACCTACGGCAGGTCCCGGGCGGGCAACACAGACAGCCTGCGGCGCGCGCTCGAGGAGCGGGGGATCTCACTCACGCTGGTGCCCACCGTCACGGTGAACGGGCTCGTCGTCTCCTCGACCAAGGTCCGCGAGTTCACGCTCGCGGGCCACGTCGATGGAGCGGCTGCGCTGCTCGGCAGGCCCTTCGACCTCGACGGCGAGGTGGTCCGCGGTGACGGGCGCGGCAAGCTGCTCGGGTTCCCGACCGCCAACCTCAAGAGCGACGCGGACCTGCTGCCCAGCCTGGGGGTCTATGCCGTGCGCGCGCACCTCGCCGAGGGGACGGGATTCGGGCCGCCCCTCCCTGGCGCCGCGAACCTCGGGATCAACCCCACCTTCCGCACCGCGGCGCAGGCCGGGACGCTCCAGGGCGGAAAGACGCCGCTCCTGCTCGAAGTGCACCTGCTCGACTTCGCGCAGGACCTCTACGGCCGCCACCTGCGCGTGGAGTTCGTGCACAAGCTGCGAGATGAACGCCGCTTCCCTGGCGTGGAAGCGCTCAAGGCCCAGATCGGGCGAGACCTCGACGAGGCCCGGCGGCTCCTGGCCTGACCCGTTCGTGCCCCAATGCCGCTCACTTAACGGGGTCGAGGCACCCGAATCCGGAGCCCCGGCAAATGCCGGGGCTAGAAGGACGGCCGCCCTTCCGGGCTGCGAGCCGTGCGTCGGGTGCGTGCACGGTCGACCTTGGCCGCGGGTTCCTCGACTGGTGACCCGAGGGTCTTGTCCCGGTTCGCCAGATGTGTCGCTCAAGGAGGCAGCCCCGTAGGGGCGACCGTTTTTCTAGCCCCGGCATTTGCCGGGGCTCCTGAGTGCGACCC
>JAYWAO010000294.1:0-33786 GCA_043782365.1 Deltaproteobacteria bacterium | reverse complement strand
GAGCTCCGCTCGTACCGGCAGCTGCCGCAGAGCTGGTACCAGATCCAGACCAAGTTCCGCGACGAGCCGCGCCCGAAGAGCGGCCTCTTGCGCGTGCGCCAGTTCACCATGAAGGACAGCTATTCATTTGATGTCACCCGCGAGGGGCTCGACGCGTCGTTCGAGGCCCACCGCCAGGCGTACGTGAAGGTGTTCACCCGCTGCGGCCTGAAGACCATCCAGGTGGACGCGCACTCGGGCGCGATGGGCGGCTCGGGCTCGACCGAGTTCATGGTCACGACCGACGCCGGTGAGGACCTGATCGCCTCCTGCGATGGCTGCGGCTATGCGGCCAATACGGAGAAGGCCGGCTCGCGCGTCGAGACCGCGAACACCTTCGCCAACGAAGTGGCTACCGAAGAGTTCGCCACCCCGGGCGTGACCACCATCGACAACCTCGCGGCGGCGCCCTACGGCGTCAGCGCGCAGCAGCAGCTCAAGACGCTCGTCTACCTGGGCGACGACAAGCTGCTCATCGCCATCGTCCGCGGCGACGACCAGCTCAACGAGGCGAAGCTGCAGACCGCCTCTGGCGCCGCCGTGCTGCGGCCTGCCCACGGCGAGGAGATCCAGAAGCTGCTCGGCGCGAAGCCGGGCTCGCTCGGCGGCGTCGGGCTGGCCGGCAAGGCCGAGGTCCGGGTGTTCGTCGACCTGCGCCTGCAGGGCCTCTCCGGCATGGTCACCGGCGCCAACAACGACGGCTTCCACCTCAAGAACGTCTCGGTGGCGCGCGACCTCGCGCACGCCAAGCCCGTCGATCTGCGGTCGATCACCGCGGGGGAGGGTTGCCCGACGTGCGGCAAGCCGCTCCACCTCGGCAAGGCGCTCGAGGTGGGCCACATCTTCAAGCTCGGCACCCGCTACTCGGAGAGCATGGGCGCGAAGGTCCTCGGCGAGGACGGCAAGGAGCTGCCGATCATCATGGGCAGCTACGGCATCGGCATCGAGCGCATCCTCGCGGGCGCGGTCGAGCTGCACCACGACCAAGACGGCATCATCTGGCCGATGAGCATCGCGCCGTTTCACGTCGCGCTCCTGCCGCTGCAGATGAACGACGCGGCCGTGAAGGACACGGCGGAGAAGCTCTACGCGGAGCTCACCGCGGCCGGGCTCGAGGTGATGCTCGACGACCGCGACGAGCGCGCCGGCGTGAAGTTCAAGGACGGCGACCTCATCGGCCTGCCCATCCGCATCGCCATCGGCAAGAAGGGCCTCGCCGAGGGCAAGGTGGAGTGGAAGGAGCGCGGCGGTGCGCCTGGGCAGGCGGGCGTGACGCTGGTGCCGCTCGCCGAGGTGGTGGCGAAGGCGCAGGCGGCGGTAAAGGCCGGCGGCGGCAAGCTGGGCCGGAGCTAGTCCAGTGGCAGCGGTCATCGGCGCAGACATCGGATCGATAGCCCATGCCCATCGTGCGCTGGCCCGCCCCCAGAGCGGCCGGGAGCGGATCTGCGCGGCGCTCGACGTGCCGGATCCCGCATCAGCCGCGCTGCTCGGCGGCAAGCTCGCGAAGGACGCCGGGATGCTCAAGGTGGGCCTGGAGCTGTTCGTGGCCCACGGGCGCGCTGCGGTCGATGCCGTCCTGCCGCTCGGGCTGCCGGTGTTCCTCGACTTGAAGCTGCACGACATCCCGCAGACGGTGGAGAGCGCCGCGCGCGGGGTCGGCGCGCTGGGCGCGTCGCTGACGACCGTGCACGCGAGCGGCGGCGCGGCGATGATCCAGGGGGCCAAGCGGGGCCTCGCTGCGGGCGCTGGGCAAGCCGGACTGTCGCCGCCCAGGCTGCTTGCGGTGACGATCCTCACCTCGATGTCCGAAGCCGATCTCGACTCGGTCGGCTTGCGTGGCCCCGCTCGGGACGCGGTCCTGCGGCTCGCCACGCTGGCGGTGAAGGCGGGCGCCGATGGGCTCGTCTGCTCGCCGGCGGAGGTGGCCCTGCTTCGCGCGGAGCTTGGTCCCGAGCCGCTCTTGGTGGTGCCCGGTGTGCGGCCGGCGGGCGCGGACAAGGGCGATCAGCAGCGCACGGGGACGCCGGCGCAGACGGTGATGGAAGGCGCGGATTGGCTGGTGATCGGCCGGCCGCTGCGGGATGCGGTGGATCCGGCTGCGGCGGCGCGGGCGATCGCTGCCGAGATCGATGGGCACTGAAGGCGGGCACTGGTGCCTGGCCCGGCTGCATCTAGAAGTGTCCTCCGCCCCTCCGCGGTAAGATGCTTGGGTTCTGCAGCGAGCACGGGGCGGATTGGATCGAGCAGCCCGACACGGTCGCCCGACACGTAGCCGTGGCTCGCCCAGGACCGCGCGAGGTAGCCGTAGCCCGCCCGCGTGCTGCCGAGGCCGTGCGAAAAAAGTATGACCGGATAGGGTCCGCCGCTCTCAGGCGGATAGACCCGGAGCGGGATCGCGCGAGCCCGCGCGGCGTCGGCGAGGTCGGTGTCGACCACCTGCACCACCAACCGGCCCGGTCGCGCGGGGAGGTCACCAGAGGCTGCGATGGCGCTGGCGAGCGCGGCCACGCCGCCCAAGGCCATCGGCGCGTCGCCTGGGTCTGCGGGCGGGGGCGCGGACGGGTCGGACACGGCGGTGTCCGAGGCTGCGCCCGCTCAGCGGCCCGGGCGCGGGGTCAGCCGCGAGAGCGGGCCGGTGAGCGTGAAGTTGTACCCGTCGCTGCTCTTGGGCCCGAGGAAGCCGAGGCTGCTCTTGATCAGCGG
Source organism: Deltaproteobacteria bacterium (assembly GCA_043782365.1). Classification (GTDB taxonomy): domain Bacteria; phylum Myxococcota; class Myxococcia; order Myxococcales; family 40CM-4-68-19; genus CAIWCD01. The sequence continues at coordinate 31,044 of JAYWAO010000294.1, read as the reverse complement.
ATTCGCCTCCAGCCAGGCGTCCTTCGGCTTGAAGCGCACGTGGATCTCGGCCTGCGAGAGCGAGAGCAGCGGCTTCAACTTGATGGTGCCGTCGAGGTCGGCTTCGATGTCGCCGCCGGTGAGGCTCGCCTTCTCGAGCTTCGCGGTGCCGCGGTCGATGGTGAACGAGCCGGTGAAGTCGCCGAGGATCACCTTGGGCGCCGGGAAGTTCATCCCCTCGCCTAGCCTGAGCATGCCCTTGAGGATGGCCGCGCCCTTGAGCGAGAGCGACACCTTGCCGCTTGCGGCCTCCAGCACTTGCAAGGAGGTGACGTCGCACTTGGCGCCGAGGCGGCCGGTCATCTCCAGTCCCTGCGCCAGCGAGGGCGGGAGCTGCTTCAAGTCGATATCGCTGATATCAGCCTGTAAAGCCGCCAATCCGGGGGCCTTCGGGTCGTTCGACAGCTTGACCGTCCCCTTGGCCTCGCCGCCGAACGACTCGACGCTGAAGCCCACCGCCAGCTGCCGTAGCAAGAGCTGCAAGAGGTGCGGGTGGAGATCGACCTTGTCGAGCTTCAACTCGAGCGGCGCCGGGCCCGGCATCGCGTCGTGCTGCTTCGCCGAGAGCGTGCGCGCTCGTAGCCCGAGCAGACCCGCCGGGCCCAGCTTGCCGATCGAGACGTCCCAGCCGCCCTGGCGTGCCTCGGTCTCGATGCGCTGCCCGAGCACCTCATAAGGGAACGTCAGGTAGAGCATCAGGAGGAACGTCGCGACGAACGCCACCGGCGCGAGCAGCCGCCGCACCCAAGGGATGTTCAGCGGGCCGGGAAGCGCGAGCTCGGCCACGGCTAGTTCCCCTGCCAGGCGGAGACGGTCAGCGTGACGTCGAGCGCCTCCTTGTTGTCGGACGACCTGCGCACGCGCAGCCGCCGCACCCGCACCACGCCGGGGCTCTGCTCCACCGCCTGCAAGAAGCGCCCGAGCTTGTCGAGCGGCACCTTGCCGAGGTTCGCCTCCACCGAGCTCTCGCGCGGCTTGCCGCCGGAGCCGCCGCCAGAGGTGATGCCGCGATCGCTCATGCCGCCGATCTCGATGCCCTCGGTCTTGGCGCGCTCCTCGACGAACGACATCAGCGCGGGCGGGCTCTGCCGCAGCTTGGCCTCGAGCAGCTCGCGCTCCTGCTGCTTCTCGCCGAAGTTCGCCGCCAGCCGCTGCACCTTCTCGAAGGCGACGCGCTTCTCCTCGAGCGTGTCCTCGTGCTTGCGGATTGAAGAGCTGAAGCTGACATAAAGAATGAAGAGGACGAAGAAGAGCACGCCGCCCGCGGCGAAGACGATCATCCGCTTCTCGCGCGGCGACGCGGCCGCGACATAATCAGCGGCCTGTCCCAGCACTTCGCGAAGCTTTTCCATGGCTAGCTCCCCCCCGTCTCGCCCGAGCAGGCGTAGGGGAAGTCCATCGTGAAGGAGAACTTCTGGCTGTCGCGCAGCTTCTCGGTGCGCGGCGGCTTGATCTCGCCGAAGCACTTGTCGGTCTTGAGGCCGTCCTTGATCTGGTCCACCTGCTGGTAGCTGTCGGCGACCCCCTTGAGCCGCACGCTGCTGGTGGTGATCTCGACGTCCTCGAGCAGCGGCAGCGACGCCTCGGGCAGGTGCGCGAGCACCTCGGCGAAGACGTCGGTGGCCGAGGTGCGCGGAATCCCCGCCGCCTTGCTGGCAGTGCCCGACATCTGCGCGACCGCCAGCTTGTAGTCGGTCAGGCAATTGCCGAGGACCTTCTTGGTGGCCGCGCAGAGCGCGTCGTCATAGTCCTTCGCGCGCCGGCCCAGCGTGGACACCTGGGCGATGCCCAGGCCGACGGCGAGCAGCAGGAGCAGGCCCGCGGCCGCGGCCATCCAGCCGAGCTGTCCCTTCACCTGCGACAGGTCCTTGGTGAAGGCGAACTCGCCCTTGCGGAAGTTGAGCTTCCCGCGCGGCTGCTGCGCGCGCAGCGAGAGGCCGAGCGCGAGCGCCGCGGTGGCCGCGTCGATCGAGCCCGCGGGCAGGCTCGCCTCGCCGGTGAACTCGAGAGGGGCCGCGGGCGCGCCCAGCTCCTCGGAGAGCAGGGCGGCCGCGCCAGGCAGGGCCGCGAGCGAGCCGGCGAGCAGGAGGCGCACCGGCGGAACACCTGCATCCGCGCCCGAGCGCGAGCGCAGCGAGAGCTTCAGGTTGCGCACCAGCGGGAGGAGCAGCGTGCGCAGCCCCTCCTCGTCGAGCGCCGCGGCGGCGAACTGCGCGGCGCCGCCCAGCGAGAGCGAGCGCAGGAGCGCCACCGAGCTGCCGACCACCAGCGAGAAGTGGGCGCGCTCAGGGCCGCCCTCGAGGATCAGCACGCTCTCGGCCGAGCCCTCGGCGGGCAGGCCCCGCAACAGCTTGCGCTCGGCGAGCGCGCCCAGCGCCATCGGCGCGAACGTCACCACCTTGGGCTCGAGGCCGGCCTCCTTGAGCGCGGCGAGGTGCTCGCGCACCAGCGCCTTCTTCGCGACGGCGACGGCGACCAGGCTCTTGTCCTCGGTCTGCGAGAGCACCGCGTGGTCCCAGACCACCTCTTCGAGGTCGAAGGGGATCGCCCCTTCCACCTCGGCCGGCAGCACCTGCTCGATGCGCCGCGGGTCGGTGAAGGGCAGGGTGAAGAGGTGGCAGGCCACCTGGGCGGCGGGCAGCGCGACCGCCACCACGTCGTCTCCCGCGGCCAGCTCCAGCATCGCCAACGCCGTCTTGAGCTGTTCGCCCGGCGCGCCCTCGGGCGGCAGCGGGGCCGCTCGCGCCTCGAGCACGGTGAAGCCGCGGAAGCCGCTCTCCAGGGCCACCACGCGCAGCGAGTCGCTCGACCAGTCCAATCCCACGATCCGGTGCATCACTCTTCCTTCCAGTAGATCAGCTTCCCGAGCAGGTCGTCGTAGCGGACCACCGCCGTGATCTTCTTCTCCACCGAGCCGACGCGCCCGGTGGCCGTGATGCGAAAAGTATTGCTCTTGTCGTCGAGGAAGTTGGCCGGCGAGTTGGCCTGCTCCAGCTCGGGCCGGACGGGCACGCCGTTGGCCTTCACCACCGAGACGAAGTCGGCCACGGTGAGGCCGAAGAAGCTGAACATCTTCCGGATCGAGATGTCCTGCAGGATGGTCCGCAAGAGGAGCGGATCGCGCAGGCGCGGGTCGTTCGGGTTCTGCGCCGCGATCAGCACGTTGGTGACCATCTGCAGCGGGTCGGAGGTGTTGACGTTGAGCTTGTCGTTGATGTCGAGCCAGACGGTGAGCCGCTCGCCGAAGGCGGCCATGAACCGGTCGTTCACGCCGCGCACCATGTAGAGCTCTTGCAGGCTGTCGGCGGGCGCGTTCTTCGCCTTGTAGCGCGGCGTGTAGCGGTCATAGGCCGCGTTCTCGTCGGAGAAGGCGTTGGTGAACGGCGCGCGCAGGTTGGTGGGGTCGATGGCGCTGCCGTTCTCGTCGGAGTCGATCCAGTCCTTCAGCGCGAGGATGACGTCCTCGCGGCGGACGCGATCGCGGTTGGCGTCGTCCTCGTCGAAGATGAAGTCATACTTCGGGTCTGCCATCATCGCGCGCAGCTGGATCAGGACCGCCAGCGGCTGGCCACCGAGCCCGTCGAGCCCGCGGACGTTGATGCGGCTGTTCTCGTCGACGATCTTCGAGGTGTAGGCGCCCTGGAAGCTGCCAAAGGTGTGCAGCGGCCCGCCTTCGATGGGCGGCGCGCCGGGCGGGCGCTTCTCCTCTTCGGCCTGCTGGCGCGCGCGCTCGGCCAGCTCGCCGGGGTCGCGGTCCGCGCCCATCGCCGACGGGTCGATGCCGTCTGGCAGACCGCCGCCGAGCACCATTCCGAAGGCATTCGAATCAATCGGAACCAATTCCCACAGACGGATGCCGAGGCTGCTCGGGGCTGCTCCGCCGCCTGCTGGGAGGCCGAGCGCCGCGCCGATCGCCGCCACCGGCCCCGCACCGCTCTTGCCGGCGGCAGCCTGCGCCGCGCCCATCGCCTTCTGCAGGCCCGCCGCGGCCTGACCGCCGGCGCCGTCGAGCTGCTTCTGGAAGTGGAGCAGGAGCCGCGAGAGGTTCACCGCCGAGCGGGCCAGATAGAACGCGCGCATCTCGTCGCGCAGGTTCTCGGCGAGCTTCAGGTTCACCCGCGTGGAGTAAGAAAATTCGACGCCGATCGACGTCAGGATCGCCAGCGTCGTCAGCACCAGGATGAGCGCCACGCCCCGCTGCGGACCGAACGCACCGCCGCGCAGGGGCCGCTTGGCGCTGCGCTGGGGGGCTGCGTTGGTGGAGGGCGTCGTCATCTGGGTCGTTCTCTAGAAGTCGAGCGGCTGGCCGAGGAACAGCTTGGTCTGGGTGGTGAGGGTCTTCTCTTTGTCGTTCTCGTCCTTGAAGACGAGCGTCAGCTTCACCCGGGGCGGCAGGAGGACGCCGCCGGTGCGCTGCACCGAGTTGGAGTCCCACTCGTCGCGCCACTCGCGGTCCTTGGGGTCCCAGCACTGGACGGAGAATTGTAATACGTCTTCAGCGAGCGCCTGCTTCTCGCCGCCGCGCTCGAACTCCTCGTCGATGATCGCCTTGCTGCGGCGGAACAGATCGATGCGCCCGCTGCCGTCTTCGGAGGCCCCGAGGTCGTACTCGAAGATGCCCTGGTCGGACTCCTTCGCGTCGGTGTGCAGGCGCTCGTGCGCGAACGAGGTGAAGAGCAGGTGCGCTTCGCGGCGGCCGTCCTTGAGGCGGAAGAGGGTCGGCCGCGTCTTGTAGCGCTTCTTGTCGTAGTGCTCCGAGAGGAAGGTCATCGAGGCCTCGCGCGCCATCCGGCTGAGCGCAGCGCGCATCATCTGGTCGCGCTCTTCGGCCTTCTCGATGCGCTTCTTCAGGTCGTTGGCGGTCTCGAACGACTTGAAGGTGAGGCCGCCGATGAGGCCGAGCACGGCCACGGCGATCAGCACTTCCAGGAGCGTGAAGCCGCGCGCGCGCAGACTGCGCTTGGCGGCGTGCGGGCGGGCGCTCATTGGGAGGACCCGTCGCCGGAGGAGTTGGGGAGCTTGATGGTGCCGAGCCCGCCGCCGGGCCGCTGCAGGCCTTGCTGCTGTTGCTGCTGCCCCGCGGTGGGCCCGCCCGACTGCGGCACCACGTTCGAGAGATCCGAGCCGGCCTTGCCCACCGACTCGGGCAGGATGACGATCTGCTGCGACGCCGAGATGCTCCGCTCCACCTTCCCGTCCTTCCAGGTGACGGTGATGCGGACCTCGCGGACGCTCTTCTTCAAGGTTTCGATAAACGTCTTTGCCTGGCCTTGGATGATGCCCGCGAACGGGCCTGCTGCGGCGAGCCCGCCCGCAGCGCCGCCGGGGCCGCCGCCGCCCGACTTGCCGCCGCCGAGCATCCCCGCGGCCATGCCCAGCGCGCCCGAGAGGCCGCTCGATGAGCCAGAAGAGGACGACGATGACGACGAAGAGGAGGAAGACGAGCCCTTGCCGCCCACGCCCATCATTCCCAGGAGCGCGTCGGCGTCGAGCTGGATCTTCGGCTTCAAGATCTCCGCGCGCCAGGCGTATTCGGGCGCGCCGTCGTCCTCGAAGGTGCCGTGCTTCTCGTCGTCATAGTCGGAGAAGCCGTCCTTGGTGAGCAGCTCCTCCAGGTCGAGCATCTTGCCGCGCAAGAGCAGCGTCGCGTGGGTGGCGCGGCGGGCATACGCGTGCATCTGCACCGAGCCCGCGTTCACCTGCGAGAGGGCGATCAGGCCGGTGGAGAGGATGGCGAGGGCGATCATCACCTCGAGGAGCGTGAAGCCGCGGCTCGCCTTGGAGCACGGGAGCCGGCGCGAGCTGGCAGCGGCGGCGCTCACTGCTTCTGCCCCGGCGCATCGACGCGCCCATGCTTCACCTGCACCCGCCCCGTCAGCGGCGCCACCAGGAGCGTCATCTGGTCGTCGCCCTGCTCCAATTGGATGCTCGCCGCCTCGGTGAGCCCGCTCGGCCAGAAATAGAGGAACGCCTTCCCGCCCACGTACCGCTCGGGCTGGTGCTGCACCCAGATGCCGTCGAACTGCACGCTGCCGCCGAGGCTGGTCGGGGGCACGTCGGGCGAGGGCTTGAAGGCGCTCTTCTCCAGCAGCTCCACCTTCTCGCGCTCCTCGGCCGACATCGACTCGCGCTTCTTGGTGTCGGCGAGCAGCTCTTCTTCCTTGGAGGCCTCGCGCACGCCGTTGCGCGCCCGCTCTCCCTCGCGCGAGAGGGTGACGTTCCCCTTCGCGCACTCGGAGTGATAGGTGCCGGCCTCCAAATCGAACACCAATCGGCAGCTCTTCCCGGCGAGCGCGGTGGCGCCGTACATCGACCGGATCGCGCCCGCGAGCTGCCCGCTCTTCTGCCGGAGCGCGGCCCGCGTGACGTTGCTGATGGCTGGTATGGCGACCGCCATCAGGAGGCCTGCGATCGCGAGCGCGATGCAGATCTCGATCAACGTCATGCCCTTGCTCGTGTGGAAGCCGGGGCTGTGGCGGCGCGCGCGCATCGGACCCTATTTGCCGTCTTGCTTGGTGCTGATGTCGTCGCCGCCGCCCTGCACCTTGTCGGGACCGTACGAGTAGATCTCGTAGCCCTCGCCGGCGCGGATGAAGACGTACTCATTGCCCCAGGGATCCTTGCGCAGCGTCTTGGTGAACTTGGGGATCAGCTGCTGGATGCTGTCGGGCCAGTTGCCGGTCTCGACGTGGAAGAGGTCGACCGCGTTGGAGAGCTCGGTGATGTCGAGTTTGGCGGTCTTGATCTGCGCGTCCTTGAGCGAAGCGAAGACGTTGACGCCGATGGCGCCGGCGATGAGGCCGAGGATCACCAGCACGACCATGATCTCGATCAGGGTCATGCCGCGGCTGCGTGCGGAGCCCTTGCGGGATAGGCGGCGGCCGCCTTCGCGAACTGCGAGCGACAAGAAGAGGCGGGTGCGGAGGGCGGTGAGCATGTCGGTTGTCCTTCTTTGCAAATAGTCGATAGCGAGCTGGGCGGCGCCGGACGGCCTACGAAGGCACGAACGTGTTGAGCTGCATGATCGGCACCAGGATCGAAAAGACGATGAACGCCACCACCACGCCCATGAAGAGGATCATCACGGGCTCCAAGAGCGACGTCAGCGCAGCCACCCGCATGTCCACCTGCGAGTCGTAGCTCTTCGCCACGTTGCCGAGCATCTGCTCCAATTGGCCGGACTTCTCGCCGATGGCGATCATATGGAACACCAGCGGCGGGAACTCGCCGGAGCGCTTGAGCGGCGCGGCGATGCTCTCGCCCTCGCGGATGGCGTCGCGGGCGTTCTCGATCACCTTGGAGAGCACGGTGTTCTCGACGATGTTCCGCACGATATCGAGGCTGGTCAAGAGCGGGACGCCCGAGGAGAGCAGCGTGGAGAGCGTCTTGGAGAACCGGCTGATGGCGAGCATGCGGACGAGGTCGCCCACCACCGGGATCTTCAGCTGCGTCCGGTCGAACCAGTTACGGCCTTTGGGAGTCCCGATATACCGCTTGAACCCCCAGATCAGCGCGGGCACCCCGGTAAACACCAGATACCAATAGTCGCGAAAGAACACCGACAGCGCGATCAGCGTCCGTGTCGTCCAGGGCAGCGTCACGCCCATGTCGTCGAAGATCTTGGTCACCTTCGGGATCACCACCACGAAGAGGATCCCGATGATGGCGACGCCCACGCAGATCATGATCGCCGGGTAGATCATCGCCCCGACCAGCTTGTTGCGCAGCTGCGCGGAGCTCTCGGTGAAGTCGGCGAGCCGCGTCAGCACCACGTCGAGCGCGCCCGAGCTCTCGCCGGCGCGGATCATGTTGATGTAGAGCGTGCTGAAGGCCTTCGGGTGCTCGGCGAGCGCGTCGGCGAGCGACGAGCCCTCGTTCACCTTCTGCTTCACCGTGCCGAGGATGCGCTTGAGCCGTGGGTGCTCCACCTGCTCGGTGAGCGCGACCAGCGCCTCGGCGAGCGGGATGCCCGCGCCGATCAGCGTCGAGAGCTGCCGCGTCGCCACCGCCAGGTCCTGCGTGGAGATGCCGCCGCCGAAGAAGTCGGCGAGGTCGACCTCGCGCTGCAGGCCCTTCCCGGTCCCGACCTTGCCGCCGGCGGCAGCCGCAGCGTCGGCCGCGCGCGACTCGGTGACGAAGATGCCGTCCTTGCGCAGGAGCGTCCGCAGCGCCTTCGCGCTCTCGGCGTCCTTGAGGCCCCGAACCGTCTTTCCGGCCTCGGTGAGCCCGCTGTATTCGAAGACTGGCATCTGGTCGCGCCGCCGGTCAGGCGACGTCCTCCTGGATGATCGAGAGCACCTCGGCCACCGAGGTCCAGCCGCGCAGCACCTTGCGCGCCCCGTCCTCGAGCAGCGTGCTCATCCCCTTGGCGACGGCCACCTTCTTGATGCTGCCGCTGTCCGACTTCTTCAAGGTGAGCTGCCGCACTTCATCGTCGAGCACCATCAGCTCATAGATGCCTTTGCGGCCTCGATACCCGGTCTGATTGCACGCGTCGCAGCCGACGGGCCGCCAGAGCATGCCGCCGGTGGCCTTCTGCACGTCGGCGAGGGTGAGCCCGATGTCCTTGAGCTCCTCGGCGGTGGGCAGGTACGCCTCGCGGCACTCCTTGCAGAGGATGCGGATGAGCCGCTGCGCCATCGCCCCCATCAGCGAGGAGGCCACCAGGAACGGCTCGACGCCCATATCGACGAGACGAGTGATCGCGCCCGCCGCGTCGTTGGTGTGCACCGTGGCGAACACCAGGTGGCCCGTGAGCGAGGCCTGGATGGCGATCTCGGCAGTCTCCAGATCGCGGATCTCGCCGACCATGATGACGTCGGGATCCTGCCGCAGGAAGCTGCGCAGGCCGTTGGCAAACGTCAGCTCGATCTTCGCGTTGACCGGCGTTTGTGAAATGCCTTTGAGCTGGTACTCGACCGGGTCCTCGATGGTCATGATGTTGAGGTCGGGCCGGTTGATCTTCGAGAGCGCGGCATAGAGCGTGGTGGTCTTGCCCGAGCCCGTTGGGCCCGTCACCAGCACGATGCCGTGGCTCTTGTGGATCAGCTTGTCCATGATGACGAGCTGGTTCTCGTCGAGCCCGATGTCCGCGAGGTCGAGCAGCACCGCGCTCTTGTCGAGCAGACGCATGACGATCCGCTCGCCATAAATCGTCGGCGTGGTCGAGAGGCGGATGTCGATGTCGCGGCCGGCGAGCTTCACCCGGATGCGGCCGTCTTGAGGGAGCCGCTTCTCGGCGATGTTGAGGCCGCCCATGATCTTGACGCGCGAGGCGATCGAGTTCTGGAACCGCTTCGGCGGGCGGATCACCTCTTGCAGAACGCCGTCGACGCGGAACCGCACCGAGATGTCGCGCTCCTGCGGCTCGATGTGGATGTCGCTCGCCCGCTCCTTGGCGGCGCGGAAGAGCAGCGAGTTGACCAGCCGGATGATCGGCGCTTCGTCGCTCGAATCGAGGAGGTCCTTCGGCTCCTCCAGCTCGTGCGCGACGGTGTCGAGGTCGCTCTCCTCGAGGTCGTCGACCAGCTGCTCGGCCTCGTTCTTGGCCCGGTCGTAGACGGCGTTGATGGTGTCGAGGATCGACTGCGACGGCACGAGGAGCGGCGAGACCGGCGCGTCGAGCAGCAGGCGAAGCTGGTCGAACGCCGAGGCGTCGAGCGGGTCGGCGACGGCGACGATCGCCACCGCGTCGGGGCCCGGACCGCCGCCTTCATTGGCGGGCTCATAGCGCAGCGGCAGCGCGCGGGCCTGCTTGGCGAAGTTGATCGGCACCCGCTTGAGCATCACCGGCGAGATCTGGTCCGCCGGCAGCTTCATCTGGTAGGGCAGCTCCAGCTGGGCCGCGAGCGCCTTGAGCACCTGCTCCTCGGCGCACGCCTTGAGCGAGACGAGCAGCTCCCCGAGCCGGCCGCCCTTCTGCTGCTGCTGCGCGAGCGCCTCCTCGAGCTTCGCCGGGGTGATCGACTCCAGCGCCAGCAGGATCTCGCCGAGCGGCCGGCCCGCGTGCCCGCGGCGCTTGGGCGCCGGTGTAGACGGAGCCTCGGGCGCCGCAGCGGCAGCGCCGGCGAGCAGGTCGTTCACGTTGGTGATGACGGTCTCCGACATCGGTGTCCTCGGCCGGGCTAGGGCGACGGCTCGGTGCGCGGCTCGGCGCCGCCGGAGTCGGGCGCGGCGGCCTCGACGGGCTTTGCGGCGGGCTTCTTGTCGGTGGCCTTCTCCGGGCCGGGCTCAGGGATCGCAGCAGGCGCGGGCGCGGCGCCGGGCTTGAGCCCCTCGGGGACGCGCGGCTGCCGCGGGCCGATCACCTTCTCGTCGATGGCACCGGAGCCGCCGTTCTCGGCCTTGTTCATCTCCAGGTCGATGGTCCGGGCTACCCGCGAGAGCGGGCTCGGCTTGCGGGCGTAGTCGATCGCTGCCTCATAGCCCGCGTCAGAGCCGGTGAACCGCTTGACGAACTCGGCCCGCTCGGCGATCTTCCGCTCGAAGATCTTTCGATAATCGCCCTGGTCGCGGATGATGTACGGGGTGAGGAAGAGCAGCAGGTTGGTGCGGGTCTTCTTGGTGGTGTCGTTGCGAAAGAGCCAGCCGAGCACCGGGATCTCGCCGAGGATGGGCACCTTGGAGGAGCTCTTGATGGTGCGCTCCTGGATGAGGCCGCCGATCACCACCGTCTCCTGGTCCTTCGCCACCACGGTGGTCTTCGCCGAGCGCTTGCTGGTGGTGGGGCCGAGCGTCTTGTCGGTGGAGGCGATCTCCTCGGTCTGCTCGTCGATCTCGAGGCGGACGTACTCGCTCTCGTTGATCTGCGGCTTGATCTTCAGGCGCAGCTCCACGTTCTGCCGCTGGATGGGCGCGTAGAGCGAGCCGAGGCCGCCCAGCCCGCCGAGGGCGCCGAGCGCGCCGGAGGCTCCGCTGCTGCCGGCGAGCGAGCCGAGCGCCGAGTTCTGCGGCGAGTACCCGGCCTGGAACGGCACGTTCTGGCCGACGGTGATCTCGCCCTCGGAGTTGTCGGTCATCATCACAGTGGGGGTGGAGAGCACGTTGACGTCGGAGGAGCTCTGCATCGCGTTCATCACGATGGCGAAGCTGGGGATGGAGATGCCGCCGACGGTGATGGCCGGTCCCTGCAGGCCCGCGAGGAAGCCGCCGAGCGAGGCGAGCGAGGTGACGCCGCCCAGCGAGCTGAGGCCGCCGAGCTCGCTGCCCACGACGATCGGCGCCTGGCCGGAGGCGTTGCGGAACTTGACGTTGTCGAGCAGCGCGCCGCCGTGCAGCGAGGCGCCCACGTCGAGCTCGTTCTGCAGGTTGATCTCCATGATCACCGCCTCGACGAACACCTGGCGGCGCCGCAGGTCGAGCTTCTCGACCACCTTCACCACGTTTCGATAATCGGAGTTGCTGGCGATGATGACGAGCGAGTTGGTGTTCTTGTCGGCGGTGATCTTCACGTCGCCCGAGAACAGCTCGGCAGAGCCCGCGCCGCCGGCAGGGGCGATGCCGCCCGGCGGCACCCCGGCGCCCGGACGCTTCTTCGCCGAGGAGACGCCCTGCGCGAGCGCCTGCATGGTGGCCGCGATGTCCTCGGCCTTGGCGTTCTCCAGGTTGTAGACGTGCACGCCGCCCTCGCCGGAGGGCACGTCGAGCTGCTTCAAGAGCTCCATCACCCGCAGGAACGAGCGGTTGTTGGCGATGATGATCAGCTTGTTGGTGCGGTCCTCGGCGATGATCTTGCTCACCGAGACGGGTCCGCTGACGTTGCCGCCGAGCTGGCCAGGGATGCCCATCTGCGGCGGGCCGCCGGGCGCGATCGGCTCGGCGATGCCCAGCTGCTTCTGGCCGCCCGGCTGCTTCTGCGCCTGCGCGGTGAAGATCTCGTTGAGCTTCTGCGCCAGCTCGGTGGACGTCCCGTACTGCGCCTGCACGATGTGGATCTCCTCGGTGCCGCCGGGCTGGTCGAGGGTCTCGATCAGGCGCTCGAGCCGCTTCATGTTGAGGCCGAGGTCGCTGATGATCAGCGTGTCGGGCGGGAAGATCTGCGTGTCCGAGTCGCGCGAAGCGAACTGGTTGACCACGTTGCGCATCTGGTCGGCTTCGACATAGTGCAGCTTGAAGAGCTTGGTGACCATCTGCTCGGTGAGCGGCACCTCGGCGCCGGGCTCGAGGAAGGTGGGGATGTTCGCGCGCGCCGACTGCTTCTTCTCCGAGAGCTTCCAGTAGCGGCCCACCGGGTAGACGGCCCAGTTGTTGGCGTCGAGCGCGGCGACGAAGACGCTCCACACCTCGTCCACCGGGATGGGCCCGTTGGAGAGGATGGTGATCTTCCCCGAGACGCGCTCGGGGAGGATGAAGTTGCGCTGGGTCCAGTTGGCGACGAACTGGATCACCTCTGCCAGATCCCGCTTGTCGAAGTTGAGCTGGACGGTCTTGGCGTTCTTGCCCGCGTCGGCCTTGTTGACGCTGTCGGTCTGCGGCGCGCCGCCGGTCTTCGGCTCCGCCAGCGCGGGCCCGCCGCGTGCGCCGGGGCGGGCCGCGGTGGCCTGCGCGGCCGGCACGATCGAGGGCCGGTTCACCGGCATCGACGGCGGCGACGAAGGGAAGTTGGGGATCTTCTTCGCGGGCAGCACCACCGGGCCTTCGCCGGTAGGGCCTTGCGCGCCGCGGCCGAAGCGACTGCGTCCGGGCGGCCGGACGGTGGGGCGCATCGAGGGCGGGCCCACCTGCGGCGGCGGCGGCGGCGATTCTTCGGCGTTCTCCTCTTGCGCGAAGGCAGCGGAGGTCAGCGACGCGCAGGCGAGCAGCGCCAGCGCGGGGAGGCGGGCCGGGAGCTTGAAAAGCAGAGAAGACATGGAAGCGTGAGCTTTCGTAGCAGTCCTGCGTGTCGTGAGCGGCGCGGCGATCATTCGATGGCGTACTGCTTGCGGACCGTCTCGCCCCGGCGCTCGAGCTCGACCTCGATGCGGGTCGCGTCGCGGAGCTTCTGGTAGATCTCCAGCGCCTTGTCGGGGCTGTTCATCTCGTACCCGTTGATCTTGCGGATGACGTCGCCGTTCTGGACGCCGATCTTCGAGTAGAGCGAGTCGGGCACGATCGAGAAGAGCTTGAACCCGTTGGCGACGCCGTTCTTGAACGACGGCACGATGCGCGCCTTGGTCGCGAGGTCGCTCAGGTTGGTGAGCGCGTTGTCGATCTCCTTCTTCGCGATCGTGTAGTTGTTCTCGGAGAGCTGCTTGACGCCGTCGCCGCCGCCGCTCGGAGGCGGGATGGCCGCGACGCCGAGGTTCGCTGGGGCCGCGTCCGAGTTGTCGATGTACTCGTTGCGGCCTTCGTTATCGACGAGCACGCGGTCCTTCTCGACCTGGTAGATGCGCGCCAGCTGGAACTTGTCGCCCATCGCGTAGACCGCGGTCTCGTTGGTGTCCGAGTTGGTCAGCTGGCAGAGCGACCACTTCGCGGGCAGCGCCATCGCCGTACCGACCAGCTTCGCGTGCAAGGGCGAGCGCGCGGGCGTGGGGTTCCAGGCGCCGTGCTGCCGGGCCGCCTCGACCTGCGCCGAGGCCGCGCCCTCATCGGGCACCACCGGCTTGGGGAGGGGCACGTCGAAGACCTTGGCGAACCGCTCGATGTCGATCTCGGTGTGCTGCGCCACCGGACCGCGCGGCATCGAGGAGCCGCCGCTGGGCGAAAGCGTGGGCTTCGGCGCGATGGCCGCGGCCGTGAACGTGTTGACGATGCGCGCGGCGAGAAACGCCGCCATCACCGCCGCGAGGAGGGTGGCCGCCCAGGACCAGCGCTGCAGGATCAGCTCCATAGGTGCCTCCATTCAGCAACCACCGTGCCAGCCGGTGGAGGCGCAATCTCCAGAAATCTAAAGAGTTCTTGGAGGGCGAACCCCAGCCCCTCGCCACTCTGGCAGGCGCGGAGGCGCGGGCATTGACAATTTGTCAGCGGGGCTCGCGGCGGGCTACTGCCTCGCGAGCCGCCAGAAGAACACCTCGACGCCGCCCTCACCGACCCGCGCTCCACCCTGCACACCGAAGACGAGCGGGCTCTTCTCGCCCTTCTCCACCACGTAGAAGCGGAAGCCCCGCGCCTCGAGCTCGGCGCTGCTGGTCCGGGCCCGCAGCTGCTGCGGCCACCAGGTCACGTTCTTCGGGGCGCCGAGCAGCATCATCTCGCCGGGCTGGTTTGGCGACAGCGTCGGCCGCCAACCCTCGCTGCCCGCGGCCAGCCGGAAGGCGCCCCAGGTCTGGTGCGTCGCCGGGTTGTGGCTCTCGTGCAGCAGCGTCGCGCCCTCGGGGATCTGCGCCGGGAACCAGGCGCCGGGCTGCAGCGCTCCTGCCTTCTCCGCGTCTGCGCGGGTGGCGTAGGAGGCCTCCGGAAACGCCGCCGGCCCGTGGCCGCTGAGCGCGGTGAACACCCCGACCAGCACGAAGAGGAGCGCCAGCGCCGCCGCGCCTGCGAGGAGCTTCACGGCTCGGCCTTCTGGTCGGGCTTGGCGGCGTCGGGGGCGGGCTTGGGGTCGAGCTTGCGATAGATGGTCCGGGCGGCGATCCCGAGCAGCGCCGCGGCGAGGTTCTTGTCGCCCTTGGTGTGGCGCAGCGTCTCGCGGATCACCCGCAGCTCGATCTCCTCCATCGTCGTGCCGAGCGGCACCGAGAGCGAGCGGCCCTCCAGCCCTAGCGCCGCCGGAGCGCTCTGGGCGCCGGGCAGCGAGCGCGCGCGGCCGAACGAATCGCGCACCGCCTCGGGCAGGTCGCCCTCTTCGATCTGCTCGCCGCGCGCGAGCACCACCGCGCGCTCGACCGCGTTCTCCAGCTCGCGGACGTTTCCGGGCCACGACCACGCCTCCACCGCGGCGAGCGCAGCTGGCGAGAGGCTGCGCACGGGCTTTTGGTTGCGGGCCGCGGCGCGGGCGAGGAAGTGGCTCGCCAGCAGCGGCAGGTCCTCGACGCGGTCGCGCAGCGGCGGCAGCTTCAGCTGGATGACGTTGAGCCGATAGAAGAGGTCCTCGCGGAACCTGCCTTCGCGCACGCCGGCAGCGAGGTCCCGGTTGGTGGCGGCCACCACGCGGCAGTCCACCTTCTGCACGCTGGTGCCGCCGAGCCGCTCGATCTCGCCCTCCTGGAGGACGCGCAGCAGCTTCGCCTGCACCGAGGGCGACAGCTCGCCCACCTCGTCGAGGAAGAGCGTGCCGCCGTTGGCCCGCTCGATCCGGCCCTCCTTGCGCGCTGCCGCGCCCGTGAAGGCGCCGCGCTCGTAGCCGAACAGCTCCGACTCGAGGATCGACTCGGGGATGGCCGCGCAGTTGATCGGCACGAACGGCCCGCTGGCGCGCCCGGAGAGGTCGTGGAGCGCGCGAGCGAAGAGCTCCTTGCCGGTGCCGCTCTCGCCGAGGAGTAATACAGTTGCGACGCTCGACGCCGCCTGCCGCGCCACATCGAGCACCGCGCGCAGCGCAGGCGAGGTGCCGACGATGGCGCCCTGGCCCGAGAGCCCGGCGAGCTTCGACTTGAGCTGCCGGTTCTCCTGCAGGAGGCGGCGCTTCTCGGCCGCCTGCCGCACGCTCTTGAGCACCGAGTGGCGCTTGAGCGGCTTGGTGAGGAAGTCGTAGGCGCCGTCCTTCATCACCTCGACCGCGGCCTCGACCGTGCCGTAGGCGGTCATCAGCACCACCTCGACCTCGGGCGCGACCGCGCGCACCGCCCGCAGCAGCTCCTGCCCGCTCATGCCGGGCATCATGAGATCGGTCAGCACCACGTCCACGGGCTCCCGCCGGAGCTGGTCGAGCGCGGCCTGGCCGCTGGCGGCGAGCAGCACGCGGAAGCCCTCGCGCGAGAAGATCCGCTCGAGCGAGTCGAGGTTGGGCGGCTCGTCGTCGACGAGCAGGAGAGTGGGGCGGGCGATCTCGGGGGCCATGGGACTCTTGGGGTGTGCTTACAGGTCGAGCCGCAGGCCCACCAGTAAAAGCGGCGCCACCGCGGTGCCGGCCGGTGCGTGCACGGCCTCGAACGCCGCCGAGGCGAGCGCGGTGAGCGGGCCGCCGAGCCACATCCGGGCCTGCAGCCCCGCGCCGCCGCCGACCGCGAGGCCGCCGGTGAGCGGGCTCACCCGGGCGCGCAGCGCCGCTCCCAGCGAGAACGCCCGATGCTGGTCGGCGCCGGCCTGGGGCGCGGAGGCGTAAAGTGTATGACCAAACTGCAGCAGCGCGCCGGGCCTCTGCGCGAGGGCGACCCCCAACGCCAGCGTCCAGTCCGTGTCGAAGCGACCAAAGCGGTAGCCCACCAAGAGCTCGCCGCCGACCGTCTTCTGGGCCGGCGCCGAGGAGAGCAGCCCATCGACCAGGAGCCGAGACGTGCACGGCGCCGCCCCGGGCCGGGCCGGATCGCAGGGCGCCGCGCGTCCGGCGGCCACCGCTGCTACCGGGTCGCGTTGGGCCGGTGCGGTCGTGGCCGGCGGCGCGGCAATGGGCGGTGGAGCGGCAGCGTGTGCGGGCGCCGGTGCGTGCGTCGGAGCGGTCGCGTGCGCAGGCGCTGCGGGAGCGGGGGCCGCGGAGGCCGCGGAGGCCGTCGCAGCCTTCTGCCTGTCGCCCTTCCCGGGCCTTGCGGGCTTGCCTGGCTTCACCGCGGAGGGGGTCGGCTGCGTGGCCTCGGGAATGGCGGCTGCGGGCGGTGCAGGCACGGCAGGCCTGGCCGGCTCCGGGAGCGGGCTCGCGGCGGGAGCCAGCGCGGCCGCCGGCGGCGCGGGAGCGGGCGCTGCAACCACCGGCGATGGGCCTGGCGGCGGCGCCACCACTGCAGCCACCGGCGCGGGGTTGCCGGTGAGCTGCGTGTACATCTGCGCCGCCTCCGCGGCCTTCGGGCCCTTCGGCGCGAGCACCAGGTATTCGCGGTACTTCTCCGCCGCCGCCTCCTTGTGACCCGCCAGGCGGTGCGTGTCGGCCAGGGTGTAGAGCACGCTCGGCGAGCGCACGATGGTGAGCGCCCGCTCGAAGGCCGCGATCGCTCCCTCGTAGTTGCCGACCACCAGCTGGTTCTGGCCCTCCATGTTGGCCGCCTTTGCGTGCGCGAGCTCCTCGGGCGTCAGCTTGCCGCGGGCAGGGGCTGGAGCCGGGGCCTGCGCGCGGGCTTCTGGCCCGAGCGCGGAGAGCGAAATCAAGAGAAATACATGAATGATGCGCTGCCGTCGCACGCGCCGACCAAAAAAGAGTAATACCAACAGCAGCGCCGCCAGCCCCGTGCGCTCGCCGCCCCCGCTGCAGCCGAAGCCCAGCGCCGCGGGCGCGGTGGTGTCGAAGGGCCGGTACACCGTCAGCTGCCAGCTGGTCGCCGAGGTGAGCCCGGGCGCCGACACCACCACCACGACTCCCGTCAGCGGCTCGGCGCCGGTCGCGTCGGCGGTGGTGTCGACCGTCAGGCCCGAGAACTTCGCCACGCCGCTGGCGGCGTCGACCGTCAGCTTGCCGGAGAGCGTGGTGCCGGCGGGGGCCTGCAGCTGCAACGTCACCGCCGCGGTCGCGTCGGCCACCGCGCCTGCCGAGTCGAGCAGCGTCACCTCGGCGGTGAAGGCCTCCCCCACCGCCACCACTTGCGCGGGCTGCCCGGTGAACGAGAGCGACACCGGCACGCCGCTCGCCTCGGCCAGCCGCGCCGAGGTGACGTCGCCTGTGTCCACGTTGGAGGCATCCACGCCGCCCGTCAGGTAGAGGCGGCCAACGGCCACGGCTGCGCTCGCTCCGGAGACGGCGCGGGCCGGGCGGCGCTGCGCGGTCCAGGGGCCCAGCGCCGAGGTGGAGGTGACCTCGGCGGCGCGCACCGTGCCCGCGAGGTTGCCCGAGCTGGCGCCCCCGGCCGCGATCAACCTGCCAGCGTAGGAGACCAGCGCTGCGCCCGGAGCCTCGGGCAAGAGGGGCGCGGCGCTCCACGAAGGGGCGGTCGCGGCCTTATCCACCTTGGCCTGGAACGCGGCGGCCTGCCCGAAGACGAACAGCCCGCTCCCGGACGCGGCCACCAGCGCGGGGCCCACCGCGCCGGGGAGCGAGGACTTCGCCCAGGCCGAGGCGCCGTCGCCCACCAGCACGTCGGAGGCTCCAGCGGACCCGGCGCCGTCGGTGGAGCCGCCCGCGACCCAGACGCGGCCGAGCGCGAACGCGCAGCCGTGATCGGCCCGCGGCGCCGGCAGCGCGCCCGCCTGCGTCCATGCGCCAGGCCTCGAGTCCGCGCCCAGCGTGGCGCGGAAGATCTCCGCGCGCACGACGCCCGCGCCATCGACGCCGCCGATCAGGTAGAGCGTGGGCCGCGCCGCGGTCCCGGTCGCGGCCTCGGAGAGGGCTGCGCAGGCCCGGGTGCGCGCCGCCGGGAGGGCGGGTCCGTCGGTGAACGCACCGGGCGCGCCCGCGGCATCGAGCGCCGCCGACTGCACCGAGGCGAGCGCGACGCCACCGGCGCTGCCGCCAGCGACGATCAGCGCCTTGTCCCAGGCCCAGCTCACGTGCTGGGCGCGCGGCGCGCCGGGCTGCCCGCTCGACCACTCGGAGACGACCTCGGCCTGCGCTCCAGCCGCAGCGAGGAGCATCAGCAACGGCGGAAGCAGCAGGGCTGGTCGCGGCAGGAGGGTCCTCACGGCGCGGTACTCTCGCACACCGCGCGCCTCGGACAAGGGCCGCGCGTGCCGCCCGCTTGCGCGGCGTCGCTATTCGAAGAGCGCCGCGACGAACTCGTGCGGGTCGAACGCCTTCAGGTCGGCAGCCTTCTCGCCCACGCCGACGTAGCGAACGGGGATCTTCAGCTCGTCGCAGATGCCGATGATGACGCCGCCCTTGGCGGTGCCGTCGAGCTTGGTGAGCACGAAGCCCGTCACGCCGAGCGCCTCGTGGAACTGCCGCGCCTGCGCGATGGCGTTCTGGCCCGTGGTCGCGTCGACCACCAGCAGCACCTCGTGCGGGCTGCCCGGGTGGGCCTTGCCGAGCGTCTTCTTCATCCGCACCAGCTCGTCCATCAGGCCGCTCTTGGTGTGGAGCCGGCCCGCGGTGTCGCAGAGGACGACGTCGAACTTCTCGCTGACGCCCCTGGCCACCGCGTCGAAGAGCACCGAGCCCGGGTCGCCGCCGTCCTTGCCGCGGACCATCGGGACCTGCGCGCGCTCGGCCCAGACGTCGAGCTGCTCGCCGGCCGCGGCCCTGAACGTATCGCCCGCCCCGAGTAACACTTTTTTCCCGCTCGCCTGCAGCAGCCAGGCGAGCTTGCCGATCGTCGTCGTCTTCCCGGTGCCGTTGACGCCGACCACCATCACCACCTGGGGCCCGGCCACGCCCGCGGCGAGCTCCGGGAGCCCGCCGTGGCCCTGCTGGCCCTTTTGTCCCGTGAGGCCCGCGAGCCCGCCCTCGTGGCCGAGGGCCAGGATGCGCTCGATCTCCTCGCGCAGCGCCTGCTTCACCTTGGAGAGGTCGGCCAGCTCCTTGCGCTTGAGCCGCTCTCGCACCGCCTCCAGCAGCGCGGTGGCGGTGCGCACGCCGACGTCGGCCCCGAAGAGGATCTCCTCCAGCTCGCCGAGCGCGGCGTCGTCGAGCTGCCTGCCGCTCCCGAAGAGCGCCTCGAGCCGGGCCATGAAGCCGCCGCGGGTCTTGGCGAGCCCCTCGGCCAGCGTGCGCCCGGACTCCTGCGCGACCAGCTGCGCGCGGGCTGCCTCTGCCCCAGCCTTCACCTCCGCGGCGGCGCGCTTCTCGGCGAGCGCCGCGGCCTTCTCGGCGGCGACCCTCGCCTCCACCTCGGCCGCGCGGCGCGCCTTCTCCTCGGCCTCGCCGGCCTTGCGGCCCTCATAGTCGGCGCGCTTGCGGGCCTCTTCGGCCTCGCGCGCGAGCTTGTCCGCCTCTGCCTGGGCGGCGGCCTTGCCGGCGGCGTCCTGCGCGGACCCGGCGCGGGCGCGGGCCGCGGCGAGCGCCTTCTCCTTCTCGTCCACCTCGGCGCGGGCCTTGGCCTCGCGGGCGAGCCGCTCCGCCTGGATCTGGTGGTCCTTGGCCGGGAGCGAGACCGCCGCGGGCGCCACTGCACCGGGCGCGGTGACGGAGGGCCCGGGCTGCGGCAGCTCGAGGGTGGTCGGCCGCGCCTTCTCCTTGGCGCCCTCGAGCGCCTTCTCGGCGGCGATCTTCTTGGCGGCCGCCCGCCGTGCCAGGAAAGCGACCAGGAGCGCCAGGCCGAGCATGATCAGCGCGCCCACCACCGCGGGCGGCACCCGCGGTTCGGGGACGAGGTCGGCGAGCAGCGCTGCGAGCGTTGGCGAGGACAGAATCATGGGCTTTGGCCACGGCACCGTTGAAGTGATCGTGAGGTGAGCGCAGAGCGGAGACCGCGGGCGGGCGCACCTTTGCTGTCCCGGCGGCGGGCTGTCAAGGATCCAGGCGGGCGCGCCGAAAGAGCGCGGATGCCTTCGCCCCAAGGCTACCTCCGCGCGCCTGCGAGGGTGTCTGGATTCACCGAAGTGGCCGCCTCCGATCCCGCGCGGTACTCAGCGCAGATGGCTCTACCGATCGCCGAGCGCATCATCGAAGCAGGCCGCAACGGTTGACGCCGACGAGGGGCGCGCCGCGGGTGAACGCGCCGCGCCTCCCGAATCTCCCGGCGACCGCCGGGCTACTCCGGCGCGCCGGCCGGGGCCTTCTTGGAGACCGTCTCGAGGGGCGGCGGCGGATCGGTGGGGGTCGCCGAGACCACCAGCGGGTTCCACTTGCGCTTGCTGCCCGTGTCGATGGCGCACTTGGTCGCGTCGGCGTTGCAGGCGGCCACCTGGTAGTAGATGAC
This sequence comes from Deltaproteobacteria bacterium, assembly GCA_043782365.1. GTDB lineage: Bacteria > Myxococcota > Myxococcia > Myxococcales > 40CM-4-68-19 > CAIWCD01. The sequence continues at coordinate 10,210 of JAYWAO010000294.1, read as the reverse complement.
CGTGCCGTCGAACTGCGGCTCCAGCGAGACGCCGTAGCCGCCGAGTCCACCCGAGGGGTCCGGGTTCATCGGGCTGATCATGTCCTCGCCGTCCTTCTCGCGCCAGAGCAGGTTGACGGTGAGCCCCTTGATCGAGCCCTCCGCTTCGGCGGCGTTCGCGTCGGTGACCGCGTCGAGGTTGCCCGGCGTGACCTGCGCGCGCAGCACGATCGGCTTGCGCGGCTCGGCGCGGCTGAGGCCGCCCGCGGCGATGGTGAACATCCCGGGCTCGGTCGGACGGGCGGCGGCGGCCTTGAACTCCAGCCGGTACCAGGTGTCCGGGCTGCCGTCGCCCTGGTTGGTCTGCTGGCTCTTGCCGTCCTTCGCCGCCAGCAGGTACTCGATGGTGCCCTTGGCGAGCGCCGCCGGGATGACCGCCACGTACTGCTCCTCGCCCTTGGGCGTGAGCGGGATGGTCACGGTCTTCTCGCCGCCGAGCGGACGCACGTAGGCGGCCGCGGTGCCGACCCCTCCCGCGGCCGAGATCTTCACGCGCAGCGTGAACTCCTGGCCCTCCAGGGGCGAGACGCTCGGCTTGCGGTGGGTGATGACCGGCGGCTCCATCGCCGCGGCGGGCTCAGGCGCCGGCGCGGGCTTGCTGCGGGACGGGCGCTCGGGGCGCGGCTCGCGCTTGGGCTTCTCCACCTGCGCAACCGGCTCGGGAGGCGGAGGCGGGGGCTCGGCCTGCGCGACCTCTTCCTTGGGGGCCCGCTTGCCCTTGCCGCCGCCGAGCGCCATCGGCTTGCCCTGGGCGCCGTAGGACGCCGGGCCGTTGCCGAGGAGGTCGGTGGACTGGATGTAATACTCGGTGTCGCCGCCGCCCGGGAAGGTGACCTTGAAGACGTCGTCGTACTCGTTCTTGGCCATCCGCGCCTCCTCCCACTTCCCGCTCCCCTTGCGGTGGAAGACGATGGCGCTGAGGACTCCGGTGTCGTCGGTGATCTTCGCTTCGATGGCGACGCTCGAGCCCTTCACCGCGGCCTTCACGTCGGAGATGTTCGGAGGTTTGGTGTCGTCGGCGCGCGCGGAGGTGGCGGCGGCCAGGACGGCGAGGAAGAGGCCAAGGGTGCGGAGGATGCGCATGGCGGGCAGATTACCTGTGAAGGCCAACTTTGCAACGGGGGATGTGCCGGTGGTCACCCCCGACCCTCGGCGCCGCGCTCGTCTACGCGGCCGCCGTCGAGGTCGCCGTCGCCTGCGGGGAGAGCTTCACGCTCACCGTCTTCGAGATGCCCGGCTCCTCCATGGTGACGCCGTAGAGCGCGTCGGACACCTCCATGGTGCGCTTGTTGTGCGTGATGACGATGAACTGCGAGGTGCGGCTCATCTCGCGGACCATCTCGTTGTAGCGGCCCACGTTGGCCTCATCGAGCGGCGCGTCCACCTCGTCGAGGAGGCAGAACGGCGTCGGCTTGATGAGGAAGATGGCGAAGATCAGCGAGACCGCGGTCAGCGCCTTCTCTCCGCCCGAGAGCAGGCCGACCGAGGTCAGCTTCTTTCCCGGCGGCTGCGCGACGATCTCCACGCCCGGCTCGGCCGAGGGGTTCGCCGGGTCCTCCACCAACTGCAGCTCGGCCGCCCCGCCGCGGAACAGCCGGGGGAAGACGTGCTGGAACCGCTCGTTCACCAGCGCGAAGGTCTCCTTGAACCGCTCCTTGCTGGCGCGGTCGATCCGGTTGATCGCCGAGCGCAGCTTGGCGATCGACTCCTCCAGGTCGAGCTTCTGCGCCGAGAGGAAACGGTGCCGTTCGCCCACCTCCTTGGCCTCGTCGATGGCCGTCAAGGACACCTCGCCGAGCGCCTCGATGCGCTCGCGCAGCGTGCCCATCTTCTCGTCGGCTCTGGCGCGGTCGAGCTCCGCCGCCTCTTCGCCCTTGGCCGCCGCCACTTCGGCGAGCTCCATCAGATGCTTCTCGCGCACGCCCTGCTCGAGGTGCGCCAGCTCCAGCCGCACGCCCTGCAGGGCCAGCTCCGCGGCGCCTCTCCGCTCGCCCGAAGTGCCCGCGTCGTGACGCGCCCGGCGCACCTCTTCGTCGCCGCCGCGCAGCTTCTCCTGCGCCCTCTCGTAGAGCACGCGCGCGCGGCCCAGCTCGTCGCGCAGCAGCTCGCTCTGCTTGAGCATGTTGGTCAGCGCCGTCTGCGTGTGGAGCGTCTTCTCCTGGAGCCCGGCCATCCGCTCCTTGCCCTGCGCGAGCTCGGCCCGGAGCCTCTCGCGGCGCCCTTCGACCTCCTTGCGCTGCTCGAGCAGGCGCTGCAGCGACCGCGCGACGCCCTCGCGCCGCTCGGCGATGGCCGCCGCGCTCACCTTGGCCCGCGTCACCTCGGCCTGGATCGCCTCAGCCCGCTCGCGCGCCCGCAGCAGCTCCGCCTGCAGCGCCCGCAGCCGCGCCTCGCGCTCCTGCTGCTCGCCTTCGCCGGTGGCGACGGCGTCGCGGTGGGTGGCCTCCTCACGCGCCACCTCGCCCAGCGCCGCCTGCAGCTGGTCCCTCTCGGCGGTGAGCACCTGGTCGCGCTGCGAGAGGCGGGCCAGCTCTTCATGCAAGCGCGACAGATCGCGGTCGAGCCGCAGCTGCGACAGCTCCTCTTCGCGCTCCTCTTGCGTGAAGCGCTTCACCGCCGTGTCGAGCACCGCGATGCGCCCGTGCAGCTCGGCCAGCTGGGCCTGCGAAAGCAGCAGCTTCGCCTCCAGCTCCTGCACCGTCTCGGCGAGCTCCTGCAGCTCACGCCGCTTGTGGAGCAGGCCGCCGCCCACGCCCTCGAGCGAGCCGCCCGAGACGACGCCCTGCTTGTCGACGACCTCGCCCTCGGCTGAAACAAAAGTCCGCTCGCCCGGGTTGCGCGCCCAGAGCGCCAGCGCGGTCGCGAGCGAGTCCACCAGGAACACGTCGGCGAGCAGGAACCGCTTGAGCTTCTCGTGCTCGGGCGCGCAGTCCACCACGTCCACCGCGCGCAGCGCGCCCTCGGGGGCAGACAGCTGCGCTCCCTCGGGCGTGAGCGGCAGCTGCTCCATCTCGGTGAGCGGGACGAAGCTGGCGCGGCCCTCCGAGGCCTTCTTCAAGTAGTCGACCGCGCGCGCGCCGGCGCTGTGGCTCTCGACCAGCACCAGCTGCAGCCGATCGCCGAGCACCGCCTCGATGGCCCGCTCGTGCCGCGGCTCGACGCGCAGCACGTCCGCGACCAGCCCATAGATGCCGCCCTGCCGCCGCTCGTCCTCCTCGCGAAGCATGACGGCCTTCACGCCCCGGCCGTAGCCTTCGAAGTTCTTCTGCAGCTCCAGCAGCGAGGTGAGCCGGGAGCGCCGGTCGGCCAGCTCTTCGCGCAGCCGGATCAGCGTCGCCTCGGTCTCGCGCAGCTCGGCGCGGCCGCGGGCGAGGAGCTCCTCGTGCGTCAGCTTCTTGTCGTGCAAGAGCTTCCGGTTCTCGGTCGAGGCGGCGAGCTTCTGCGCCAGCTCGTCGCGCTGCCTCGCGATCTCCTCGGCCCGGGCCGCCAGCTGCGCCGCCTCGCCCTCGGCGCGGGTGACGCGGGCGGCGAGGTCGGTCCGGCGCTTCTCGAGGTTGACCAGGTTGGTGCGGTGGTTCGCCAGCCGCGTCAGCACGCCGACGGCAGAGTGGCGCTCGTCCTCCACCGCGTGCTGCGCCTCCTGGATCCCCTGCAGCGACCCGGCGAGCGTCTCCTCGGCCTGCTTCTGCCGGGCCTGGTCGTCGGCCGAGGCGTCCTGCAGCTTCTGCTGGTCGCCCTTGAGCGCCTCCTCCTCGCGGCCGAGCAGCTCGAGCCGCACGCCGAGCAGGCCCACCTCTTCTTCGTGCTGCGTCGAGCGCTGGGTGATGCTCTCGCGCTCGCGCCGCGAGAAGTCGAGCTCCTGCTCGGCCAGCTTCAGCTGCTTGTCGAGCTTGTGCGAGCTCTCGGAGAGCCCCTGGACCGCCTTCTCGTCCTCGAGCAGCTGCAGCCGCTCGGTGGAGAGCCCGGCCTCCAGCCGCGCGACGTGGGCCTGGACGACCTTCTCCTCGTCGGAGGCGACGCCCAGCTCCTCTACCAAGCCCTTCTCCAGCGCCTTCGAATCGACGAACTGCTGCACCGCCACCAGGAGCTCGAGGTTGCGCAGCTCGGCGCGCAGCTCGCGGAACTTCTCCGCCTTCTTCGCCTGCCGCTCGAGGCCCGAGAGCCGCTTGCCGATCTCGCCGACGACATCCGAGAGCCTCAGAAGATTTTGCTCGGTGGCCTCCAGCTTGCGCTCGGCCTGCTTGCGCCGCGCCTTGTACTTGGTGACCCCGGCCGCCTCTTCGATGATCGACCGGCGGTCCTCGGGCTTGGCCGAGACGATCAGCCCGATGCGGCCCTGCTCGATGATCGAGTAGGCGCGCGTGCCGACGCCGGTGCCGAGGAACAGCTCGGTGATGTCGAGCAGGCGGCAGGGGATCTTGTTGATCGCGTATTCGCTGTCGCCGTTGCGGAAGAGCCTGCGGGTGACGGTGATCTCGCTGTAGCCCGAGTACATCGCCGGCGCGAGGCGGCCGTCGTTCATGAAGGTGAGCGAGACCTCGGCCATGCCCGTGGCCGGACGGCTCTCCGAGCCCGAGAAGATCACGTCCTCCATCGAGCGGCCGCGCAGGTGCTTGGCGGACTGCTCGCCCATCGCCCAGCGGATGGCGTCGACCACGTTGCTCTTGCCGCAGCCGTTGGGGCCGACCACGCCGGTGACGCCGTCATCGAACGAAAAGACGACGCGGTCGGCGAACGACTTGAACCCGGTGATCTCGAGGCGGCGGATCTTCATGATGCGCGCGATCTACCCAGGGAGGGTGGCGGCCCGCAAGCCCGCATTGCGCAAGGGCTGGACCGGGCTTGTGGGCACTTTGTGGGCACGCTGTGGAGAGCCTGTGGAAGGCTCGGCGCGGACCCCTCTCGAGGCTACTCGTCGTCGAGCGCGTTGAGGGCCCCGAGGGCGCCGCTCGTCGTACGCGCCACCTCCGACTGGCACTGCCGCAAGAGCTCGCCCGGCTCGTACGAAAACCGGAACGCCGCCAGGTCCGGCGCGCGCCCTGGCTCGCCCCGCACCGAGACCGCGTCCACCAGCGTCGAGAACCGCGCCGTCTCCTTGGCGAGCTGCTGCAGGCCGGCGCGGAACGCCTCGCCCTTGGCCACGCGCTCGGCGAGCTGGCCCTCAGCCCAGAAGGAGATCTTGCGGTCGCGGTCGAGCAGGCGCGCGCCCATCCGGCCGATCCGCTCGAGGCCGTCGCGCTCCTTCTGGAGGTCCTCGACGAGCGCGGCGAGCGCCAGCGCGTAGAGGTCGCTCTTCTGGCGGTAGAGCCCGAGCAGCTCGGTGCCGGACTGCTGGTCGGCGCTCGAGAGGCGCCGCCCTGGCGCGGCGATCGGCACGGGCCGGCCGCCGATCCGCGCGTCGATCTCCTTGAGCTGCGCGATCGCCCCAGAGGCGAGCTGGCAGGTGTCCACCTGCACCTGCTCGCGCACCGCGGCTGCCCAGCGTGCGCGGAGCTTGGATTCGCCCGCCAGCGTCTCGTGCCGCACGAGGCCCGCGGCCACGCCCAGCGCCAGCGCCAGCGCGCCGCCCGCGAACCAGGGCCAGCGGCGCCGGAGCTTCGCGAGGGTGAGCATCCGCGCGCCCTGCACCTCGCCCTGCAGCACCACCGTGAGCCTGCTGCCGCCGACGCGGACCAGGTCGCCGTCGCGCAGCCGCGCGCCGCTGCGGCCGATCCGCTGCTCGTTGACGAAGGTGCCGTTCCCCGAGTCGAGGTCGCGCACCAGGAACCAGCCGTCCTCGACGAGGAACTCGCAGTGGGTCGAGGAGACCCCCTGGTCGGGGAGCGCGAGATCGGCCGGGCGCCGGCGGCCCACCACCAGCTTGGGCGGGCGGAAGGGGAAGCTGGAGCGGTGCCCGTCGGGGCCCACCACCGAGAGGACCGCGCTCCAGCCGTGGGGGCTGAAGGGGTCCAGGGGTGGCGGAGCGTGGGTGCGGGGCACGCGCATACAGTAAGCGAAATCGTCGGAGGGGATGTGGCGGGGGTCACCCGCGCCAATCCGGCCTGTTCGGCGCTCTAAGCAGGCCTCGGCTTCGAGACGTGCCGCTCCCCCTTCGCGCAGAACCGGTAGGGCCGTCCCGCCCATGCACCCGCGTACTCCACGCCCACACGCGGACCCGCCACCAGCGCGGGCCGGGGGCCGATCGGCGCGGCCACGAACAGCGCCCCCTGCGCGTCGCCGAGGTCGGCCCGGTTCTGCGCGAGCCCGATCCCGAGCGCCCTGCAGAGGTTGCCCGGCCCCGACGCCGAGTGGAGCAGGGGCTTGGTCACCGCGCCCTGTGCGACTACACTTTCTGCGAGGACCGCTTCATCCTCTGCCGAGAAGGGCGCCCCGGCGCGCAGCAGCACGGCGCTGGGAAACCGCCCCGGCCCGCAGACAGCGTTCACGCAGTGGTGCAGGCCGTAGATCAAGTAGACGTACGCGCGCGCGGGCGGCCCGAACATGGGCGCGTTGCGCGCGGTCTTGCCCATCCGCGAGTGGCTGGCCTGGTCGTGCGGCCCGAGGTACGCCTCGGTCTCGACGAGGCGGCAGGCCCGCAACACGCCCCGATGCCGACGCACCAGCAGGCAGCCGATCAAGTCGGGCGCCACCTCGAGCGCGGGGCGGTCGAAGAACGAGGCGGGCAGGGCGCGGAGCACCGCAGGAGGGTAGCGATGTCGGAGGGGCCCGGCAGCACCATCGCCTGCTGCCGCCCGCGGCCGCCAAGAGGTACACTCAGCGGATGCCTCCCGACCTCCACCTCGTCCAAGGCGAGGCCGACGCCTCCGCGCCCCTCGCCAGCTTCACCCACGACGCCCGCCTCAACTGGCTCTTCGCCAAGATCTTCGCCTTCCTCTGGGTGGCGGGCGGCGTCGCGGCCTTCGTGGTCAACTCCGACAAGAGCGTGCAGATCTTCCTCGCCACCCTGGCCGTGGCTGCGGCGGTCGCGGCCGTCTGGCAAACGTTCAGCGGGCTCGGCAAGGGCGGGTACCGGTACACGCTCACCAAGCGGCGCCTCGACCTCGAGCGCGGCCTGATGAGCAAGCGCCGCGAGAGCGTGGAGCTGTGGCGGGTGCGGGACGTCGTGCTCGACCAGTCGGTCATCGACCGGATGCGCGGCGCGGGCACGCTGACCATCTTCTCGACCGACCAGGTCGACCCGACGCTGGTGGTGGGGCCGATCGCTGACGCCCAGCGCAACTACGAAGCGCTCCGCGACGCCGCGCAGGTGGCCCGGCGCGAAAGCCGCGTGATGACCCTGCAGCAGTAGCTGGAGACCACTCGGGGTGGGCTGGCTGTCAGGAGGAGGAGGCCGGCCCGCGTCTGATCACAAACTCAGACCCCAGAAATACAGCAGCCCTGGCCACCGGGGGGGGGGTGGTGACCAGGGCCCAAAGGAAGAAAATGAAGCGCGGCGAAGGTCGGGTGGCGGGGGGGGGCCAACACCGACAACATCGACACGCTTCGACACGATTCAAATGCAGCGTGCGTGCCAACCCGCTGCAATCGACCGCTGAGAGCGGGGCCACGGACACTAGTCGTATGCAGCCCCCCGTAGGGCATTGCAACTCTGCAAGCCGGTTTGCAGGAGTGAAGTGATGGGCCTCACGCCCGGCGACTACTGCACCGCCACCAGGGCCTGGAACTCGGCCTCGGACTTGAGGTTGTCGAACATCGGGTCCGACTGCAGCCACGCCCGCACTTTCACGGGGTCGCGCTCGAGCGCCTTCTTCAGGGCAGGCAGCGCGGCGACAGGCTTCTCCCAAAGGGCATAGAGGGCGGCGATGTTGTAGTTGAGCAGGACGTCGTCGGGCTGGAGCGCGCTGGCGGCCTTGTAGCAGCGCTCGGCTTCCTCGTAGAAGCCCTTCTGCGCGTAGCAGATGCCCAGGTCGAGCCAGGCCTCGTGGTTCTCGGGCTCGAACTTGGTCACTTCATTGAGCAGGCCGATGGCCGGCCGGTAGTCGCCCTCGTCCATGTGCAGGGCTGCGAGTTCGTGCCGGGCGACGGGGTCGTCGGGCCCGAGGTCGATGGCGGCCTTGAACTCGGCCTTGGCCTCCTCGCGCCGGTCGTGGTCGGCGTAGGTCATGCCCAGGTTGAGGTGCGCGTCCGGGTACTCCGGGTCGAGCTCGATCGCCTCTTTGTACTCCTCGATCGCCATCTCGTGGGCGTGGGTCGAGAGGAAGCAGGCGAGGTTGTAGTGCGCGGTGGCCGAGTCGGGCTCGAGGCGCAGCGCGGTCAGGTACTCGAGCAGCGCTTCCTTGTAGAGCTTCTTCTCGCCGTAGACGGTGGCGAGGTTGTCGTGCGCGTGGGCCGAGTCGGGATCGAGGTCGATCGCCTTCTTGAACTCCTTGACCGCTTCATCGAGCCAGCCGCGGTCGGCCAACTCGATGCCGCGGGTGTTGTGCAGGTCGGACTTCGACTTGCCGTCCTTGTCCTTGGTGGCCATTGCGCGGTGGTCTAGCACGTTGGCGGTGGGCCGCAACGCGCATGGGACCCATCTCCCGGGTCTGCGAAAAGGTGCTCACTTGGAAAAGCGAAAGGCGCAGAAGGCCAGGGAAGGCCCTCCGCGCCCCACTGAAACAGGCTGCTGGAGCGGACGAGACTAGTCGCCCGAGGCGGCCGTGTACTTGCCGTAGTCCTTGAGGCTCTTGGTGGTCTTGACGCGGGCCTTGACCGCCGTGTTGGTGGTCTGCTGGCCGGCGAGGGAGCCGGTGGTGCCCGAGAAGAGCTCGCGGATGTCGCGGCCGAACACCGTGACGACGCCGATCGCCGCGACCGCGATCAGGGCGACGATGATCAAGTACTCCGACATGCCCTGGCCGGACTGGGCCTTGCGGTTGAGCTCGTGAACGAAGCGGCGCATCTGAGACTCCTTGGAGGAGCGGGCTACCGGTTGGCGACCCGCAGACTGGAACATCCTAGAGGCCGGTGCCCCGGTTCCCCATCGGTCGATCGGCCGAATCGACCGATAAACCGTCCGCGAGTGTCACTCTGCTGCGCTGCGCAAGTCAAGCAGCCGCCACATTTCGCGGGAACCTTGAACGGCCCGGGCGTTGGCTCTAGGCTGGACCTCGCCCCACCGTTCGCTACGTCCGAGGTCGTCATGAAGCGGCTGGTCTCCGCCACAGTCGTCGCGGTCCTCTGCCTGTGCGCCGCGCCGGTCTTCGCGCAGAGCAAGGTGAAGATCGCCGTGCTCGACCTCAAGGAGCAGGGGGTGGACAAGGCGCTCGCGCAGTCGGCCACCAGCCTGCTCGCGGCCGAGCTGCAGAAGCTCGACGTCTTCAAGATCATCTCGCGCGACGACATCCGCAACATGCTGCAGTTCGAGAAGGAGAAGCAGTCGGTGGGCTGCGAGGCCGACACCGCCTGCCTCGCGGAGATCGGCGGCGCGCTGGGCGTGGAGTACACGGTGAACGGCGCGCTGGCGAAGATCGGCGACGGCTACGTGCTGACGCTGGCGCTCTCCAACACCAAGTCCGCCTCGGTGGAGAACCGCACCACCGAGAACATCGCCAGGCAGGACCAGATCGTCGCCGCGGTCGCCAAGAACGCGCGCATCCTGGTCTCCAAGATCCTCAAGGGCCGCGAGGGCTACCTGGTGCTGGCGGTCGCCGAGGAAGGCGCGCTGGTGAAGGTCGACGGCCAGGCCAAGGGCTCGACGCCGATCCGGGGCCGCCTGCCGCTCTCGTGGGGACCCCACCTGCTCGAGGTCGAGAAGACGGGCTTCGTCACCTACACCGAGGACATCTCCATCCCGGCCAGGTCGGCGCTCGCCAAGAGCATCGCGCTGGTGCCCTCGAACGACTTCATCGAGAGGTACGAGGGCTCGGCCAAGAAGATGCGCGTGGGCGCATGGCTCACCACGGGCCTTGCGGTGGTGGGCATCGGCGCCGCGGTCGCCTTCAACCAGCTGTCGAGCACCACCGAGACCCGGTTCCTCGAGAAGCGCGGCGCCTACGCGAGCGGGACCATCCCGGCGAACACCACCGCCGACAAGCTGCTGGCCGACATGAAGGACCTCTCCAACAAGGGCTCCTCGCAGGTGTTCATCGCGCGCCTGGGCCTGGGCATCGGCGCGGTGGCGCTCGCGGTCGCCACCTACTTCTGGGTGGCCGGCGACGACCCGCACAAGTACGAGAACTACCGCGACGTG
>JAYWAO010000293.1:0-1711 GCA_043782365.1 Deltaproteobacteria bacterium | reverse complement strand
GTGCGGGAAAACCGCCTGCACGGTTCGGTGGGAGGGGCGGCCGGGGTCACAACCGGCCGCTCCTACCCCTATCTGAGTGCGACCCCAACCCCGGTGCTCTAGCGCCAGTCGTCCGCCCCGCCCGGGTCCCGGGGCAGGGCTCAAAGCGCGGGCCCTTGCAGGCCCGTGAAGTTGCCGACTGTTTCACCCGACGTTCGCCGCCTCGATCCCGGCGGCTCCCCGCACTACAATGCAAGTTGGATGGCCCTGCCCTACAAACCACTGCCCCGGAGCAGCCGCATCGCGCTGGCGGTGGCGGTGTCGTTCGCCTTCCACCTGGCGGCGCTGCCGTTCTTCGCCAAGGAGTGGCTCTTCAAGCTCCCGGCGCAGCAGCGGCGGATGGCCGTCACGCTCGCGGGCCCGCGCCGCGCGGACAAGGCGCCGGGGCTGCAGGCGGCGCGCTCGATGATGCCCGGGCAGAGCCCCACCGCGCCCAAGCCCACGCCCAAGCCGGAGGACAAGCAGAAGCCCGACGACGTCCTCCTCCAGCCCGCGAAGCTCGATGGGCAGATCGTCTCGCTGGGCCAGCCCAAGGACGAGCGGCCGCCCACCGAGCCGACGCGCTACCTGAGCGAGCACGACAGCCGCGTCCTCAAGGAGACGCGCGCCCGCGAGACCTCGGCGTTCTTCAAGAACGCGCTGTCGAAGGTCCAGAAGGAAGGGGCACAGCAGCGGGTCGAGCAGGCCAAGGCGGCTCCCAAGCCGGTCGAGCTGCCCGAGGGCCTGACCCAGGCGCCGGGCGAGAAGGGCGGCGGCAAGATCGCCAAGGCGCAGGCCGCCGAGGTCCCGCGGCGCGACCGGCAAGACCGCGTCTCGCTCAAGCTCGACGACTTCGGCACCGTGAAGAACCGCACCGCCTCCGACGCGCTCGCCGGGCAAGGTCGCAGGCTCGCGCTGGCGCAGCCCGCCCAGCCCGGGACCGCGTCCAGCGAGGGCAACGGCCCCGGCGCTCCGGGCAACCTCCCGGGCGCGCCCGGCGGCAAGGCCCAGACGCTCAAGCTGACGCTCGACGACCCGCTCCAGTCGCTGGGGCCCATCGCGGGCGGGCCGATGCCCGACCACCTCTCGAAGGTGGACGAGGGCGAGGAGACGCTGCTCAACTCCCGCTCCTTCCGCTACGCGGGCTACCTGAACCGCGTCAAGGAGACGGTGGGCCGCATCTGGGTCACCGACGTGCAGGATGTCTCGGAGCGGCGCGACCCCACGGGCGCCACCTTCAGCTACAAGGACCGCACCACCGTGGTCGAGTACACGCTCGACAAGGCGGGCGAGATCAAGAACGTCAAGGTCCAGGCGTCGTCGGGCGTGGACTTCCTCGACCGCGTGGCGGTGGACGCCTTCCGCAAGGCCGAGCGGTTCCCCAACCCGCCCGCGGGCCTGCTCGGCGAGCAGGGCGTGGTGACGCTGCAGTTCGCCTTCACGCTGATGTCGGCCACGGGGGGGGCGCGGATCTCGGTGGGGCCTGCGTATTTGCCGGGCTCTCCGGCGCAGCGCGGGTACTAACGAGGAGGAGCGACGACGAGATGCGCTGCCCATCGCTGCCCTGGCGACGGGAGGTAAGCTGTTCGGTGCTCTAGGGCCTGTCCTCAAACCCCAGCGGGCACCGAGGCGGCGGACCGGTAAGGCGAGCCGGGCACCCGAGGAGAGAGCAGCGGAGGCGTAGCAGCGTTAC
>JAYWAO010000292.1:0-4897 GCA_043782365.1 Deltaproteobacteria bacterium | reverse complement strand
TCATCGGCGGCCGCTGGCACCGTCGTTGCTCTAGCCCGGTCCGTCCCTCGCAGCGCCGCCACACCGGCGCATCCGGAGTCAACAGTGCGGACCCAAGTCGCCGCTCGCCAGCTCGCCCCCGCCGCCCCGGCGGCCCTGACCCGCAACCAGCGCATCCTGGACAACATGCCGCTGGTCAAGCGGCTCGCGCGCATGGTCGCCGCCCGGGTCCCCTCGCGCGTCTCGCTCGACGACCTGGTCGGCGCCGGCATGCTCGGCCTCGTCCTCGCGGCCGATCGGTTCGACGGCGTGCGCGGCGTGCCCTTCGAGACCTTCGCCCGCTGGCGGATCCACGGCGCGCTGCTCGACTTCCTCCGCGGCGAGGATCCGCTCACCCGCGAGGCCCGCCGGCGGCTGCGCGAGTCGCAGCGGAGCGGCACCGACGGCGGCGAGCCCCAGTTCGTCGACGTCGACGCCATCGCCGACCGCCTCTCGCTCGACACGCCCCAGTCGTACGACGCCACCGACGCGATCGCCCGCATCCGCCTGCGCAAGATCGTCGCGACGCTCCCCGACGGCGACCGCAAGCTGCTCGACCTCTACTATGGCGAGGAGCAGACCCTGCGCGAGGTCGGCGCGGTGCTCGGCGTCACCGAGTCGCGCATCTGCCAGCGCCTCTCCGCGATCCTCTCGCGCGTCCGCACCTCCTTGAAGGCCGGGTAGCAAACCCGTGGACCGCTTCGGGCGCCCGAGTCGCTACGGGCGCGGTGAACATGAGGTCAGCGACGACGCAGAAGCGGAGGCGATGGGACCTGACCTCGAGGGCGAGCTTTCACGCCTCTTCGCTTCGCCGGGGTACCAGCCGCCGGCGCTGCCAGCGGTGGCGCTCAAGATCATGGAGCTGTCGCGGAGGAAGCAGGTCGAGTTCGACGAGGTGGTCCGGCTCCTCGAGCAGGACCCGATGCTGGTGGCCAAGGTGATGGCCCGCATCCAGTCGGCGTTCTACCAGTCGCAGAGCCCCGTGCGCACGCTGAAGGCCGCGGTGGTGCGCCTCGGCGTCGGCGGTCTGCGCGACCTGGTGCTCGAGGTGGCGCTCAACCTGCGGGTCTTCCGGGCGCCAGGGCTGGCGAGCGCGATGAACGTGCTGCGCCGCCACAGCCTCGTCACCGCTCATTGCGCCCGGATAGTGTGCCGATATGCTTCCATCGAAGGCGAGTATGCCTTCCTGGTCGGCCTCCTCCACGACGTGGGCATCGCCGCCGCGCTGGTCGCGGTGAGCGACGGGAAGATCGCCGTCGACAAGTCTCCGGCTGGCGTCACCGCGCTCTGGAAGGCGATCGAAGAGAGCCACGAATCGGTCTCCGCGCTGGTGGCGGACCTCTGGAGGCTGCCCGAAGAGCTCAAGCTCGTCCTGGGCAACCACCACCGCCTCACCGTCCAGGGATACGCGCACCCGCTGATCGCCGCCTTGATGGTGGCCGAGGAGTGGGCGGGCAAGGTGGGCGCCGGCCTCGACGGAATCGAAGGCCTTCGTCAGGCGATCGACGTGACCCCGCCTGCGCTCCTGGCGCGCGCGAAGAGCGAGCTGCGCTTCGGTCCAGCGCAGGAGCAGTGCATCGAGAAGGACATGGCTGGCCTCGCCGCCGCGATCGCGCGGGGCATCTGAGCTTGGGCAGCGCCGCGACTCGTTGCCGCATGGCGCGGCGCGGCTCCCTCTGAGCGCCCGATGCGTGCCCGCCCAGCGGGCGCACCCTTGACGCAGTCGCGCCGCGCCCTGCTATCGTTCTGCATATGTCCTACGACGCGATGTGGAAGCGGAGCCTCGAGCAGCCCGAGGCTTTCTGGGGCGAAGCTGCGCAGCAGATCGACTGGATCAAGCAGCCCGAGCGGGTGCTAGACGCGGCGCCCGGCAGCACGGGCCGCTGGTTCCCCGGCGGCACGCTCAACACCTGCTTCAACGCGCTCGACCGGCATGTGCTCGCCGGGCGCGGCGCGCAGACGGCGCTGATCTGGGACAGCCCCGTGACGGGCTCGGTGCTCAAGTTCTCCTACGCGGGGCTGCTCGAGCGCGTCGCGCGCTTCGCCGGCGGCCTGCGCAGGCTGGGCGTCGGCAAGGGCGACCGCGTGCTGATCTACCTGCCGATGGTGCCCGAGGGCGTCATCGCCATGCTGGCCTCGGCGCGGCTCGGCGCGGTGCACTCGGTCGTCTTCGGCGGCTTCGCCGGGCCTGAGCTGGCGACGCGGATCGACCACGCGAGGCCCAAGGTGATCGTCTATGCCTCGTGCGGCATCGAGGCGAAGGGCGTCCTGCCGTACCGGCCGATGCTCGACCTGGCGCTCTCGCTCTCGGAGCACCAGCCGCAAGCGTGCGTGCTGCTGCAGCGCGACCAGCTGCCGATCGAGCCGAAGGCAGGCCGCGACATCGACTGGCGGGAGGTCGAGTCGGCGCCGCCCACGGCCTGCGAGGAGGTCGCCTCGACCGATCCTCTCTACGTGCTCTACACCTCGGGCACCACGGGCCAGCCAAAAGGGGTCGTGCGCGACAACGGCGGCCACGCGGTGGCGCTGCGCTGGAGCTTGCCGAACGTCTACGGCGTGAAGCCGGGCGAGGCCTTCTGGGCGGCCTCGGACATCGGCTGGGTGGTGGGCCACTCGTACATCGTCTACGCGCCGCTGCTCACTGGCGCGACCAGCATCATGTACGAGGGCAAGCCGGTGGGCACCCCCGACGCGGGCGCGTTCTGGCGCGTCATCTCGCAGCACAAGGTGGTGACGATGTTCACCGCGCCGACCGCGTTCCGCGCCCTCAAGCGCGAGGACCCCGAGGGCGCGTTCATCAAGAAGTACGACCTGTCATTGCTGCGGGCGCTCTTCCTCGCCGGCGAGCGGTGCGACCCGAACACGCTGGCGTGGGCGCAGGAGCGGCTGAAGATCCCGGTGATCGACAACTGGTGGCAGACCGAGACCGGCTGGCCGATCGTCTCCAACTGCCTCGGCCTGGAGCAGCTGCCCGTCAAGCCCGGCTCACCCACCAAGCCCGTCCCCGGCTGGGACGTGCGCGTGCTCGACGGCGCCACCGGCCTGGAGGCGAAGCGCGGCGAGATCGGTGAGCTGGTGATCAAGCTCCCGATGGCGCCGGGCGCGCTCCCGACGCTCTACCTCGCCGAGGAGAACTTCAAGAAGGTCTACCTCGCCGACTTCCCCGGGTATTACAAGACGGCTGACGCCGGCTATATCGACGAAGAAGGATATGTCTTCGTGATGACCCGCACCGACGACATCATCAACGTCGCCGGGCACCGGCTCTCGACCGGGCAGATGGAAGAAGTCCTCTCGAACCACCCGGACGTCGCCGAGTGCGCGGTGATCGGCGTCGCCGACGAATTGAAGGGCCAGCTTCCGGTGGGCCTCCTGGTGCTGAAGAACGGCGTCACCAAGAGCGACGAGCAGATCGTCGCCGAGGTGGTGCAGCGCGTGCGCGACACCATCGGTGCGGTGGCGGCATTGAGGAGCGTGGTGGTGGTGAAGAAGCTGCCCAAGACCCGCTCAGGGAAGGTGCTGCGCGGGACGATGCACAAGATCGCCGATGGGCTCGACTACAAGGTGCCGCCGACGATCGAGGACGCCAGCGTGCTCGAGGAGATCGAGGCGGGGTTGAAGACGATTGGGTATCCGCGGCGGAAGGCGGAGTGATCGCGCCGCAGGAGCGCGGGGGGCGCTGGAATCGGCGCGCGTCGTGTGCAGTAGATGAGCGCATGAACCCTCGCCTCCACTCCTCGCTCGCAGCCCTCTTGTTCTCGGCCTCCTGCCTCGCCGCTCTCGCTGCTCGAGCGCAGGCGGGCCACGACCCGGTCAAGAAGCAGCCCGGCCCTCCGCCGCTGATCGTGGCGGCGGCGCGCCTCATCGACGGTCTCTCCGACAAGGTGCAGGAGCACCAGGCAGTCTTGGTGGTGGACGGGCGCATCGCGCAGATCGGCGCCAGGGCCGCGCTGGAGAAGGCCTCGCCGACGGCGCGCGTGCTCGACCTCAAGGGCGCGACGCTCCTGCCGGGCCTGATCGACGCGCACACCCACGTGCTCTTGCAGGGCGACATCAGCTCGGCCGACTACGACGAGCAGCTGCTCAAGGAGTCGATCCCGTATCGCATCCTGCGCGCCTCGGTGGCCGCCAGGACCGCGCTGGAGGCTGGCTTCACCAGCATCCGGGATCTGGAGACCGAGGGCGCGATGTATGCCGACGTCGATCTGAAGCGCGCGATCAACGCCGGCGTCGTGCCCGGCCCGCGCATGTGGGTGGCGACCCGGGCCTTCGCGCCTACGGGGATGTATCCGCTGCTGGGATATTCTTGGGAGCTGAAGCTGCCCGAGGGCGTGCAGATCGCCGATGGTCCCGACAACCTGCGCCGCGCCGTCCGCGAGCAGGTGAAGTTCGGGGCCGATTGGATCAAGGTCTACGTCGACCGGAAGTATTACAAGAACGAGGACGAGGCCGACGCGGCGAAGCGGCCCCTGCGCTCCTGGGTCAACTACACCGACGAGGAGCTGAAGGCGATCGTCGACGAGGCGCACCGGATCGGCCGCAAGGTGGCCGCCCACGCGATGGGCTGGGACGGGATCGACCAGGCGCTCCGGATGGGGATGGACTCGATCGAGCACGGCGACGGCATCACGCCGGATCTCGCGGCTCGAATGGTCAAGCAGGGCACCTACTGGTGCCCCACTCTGTGGGTCGGGCTCTATGTGGCCGAGGGCCGCGGCGGTATCTGGCCGGACCTGGTGCAGCTCTCCAAGCAGGCGTTCCAGGCCTCGCTGAAGGCGGGAGTGCGGATCGCCTACGGCACCGACGCGGGCGGCTACGCCTGGACGGAGAACGAGGCAAAGGAGCTGGCGGTGATGGTGCGCTACGGGATGTCGCCGAT
>JAYWAO010000291.1:0-4905 GCA_043782365.1 Deltaproteobacteria bacterium | reverse complement strand
ACCCGGCGGGGTATATCCGCGACTATGCGCAGTTCCTCCGGGAGCGGGCCGCGTGGGACGCGGCCGCGCTCGCGGCGGGGTAATACGGCTGCAATCCTGGTTTGGTATGGAGTCGCAAGCAGGGCTGTCGCCTTCGGGGGGATGAGGCCGCGAGGCCACCGGAGGATCGGATGCGAATCGCCGTCGTGGTGACCGAAGAGACGCCCGGGCGGATCGACGCCGCGCGCGCCAGACTGGAGCAGGCGCGGTCGCGCGGCGAGGCGGTGCTGGTGGCGCCGCCGCAGGTCGCTGCCATGCTCGGTGAGACGGGCCACTGGGCCGAGGCTGCGGTGTGTGATCGCGCCACCGTCGGCGTGCGCCCGGGGCCCGCTCCGCTGGCGTTCGAGGCGCTGCGTTCGCTCGGCGCGCTGCTCGGTCCGATCGATGAGGCGCGCTTCGAAGCGGCCTCCGCAGCGGGCCAGGTGGCCTGCGCGGAGGCCCGCACGGGCGGCGATCGGGTGGCCGCGAGGCTGGTGGTCGAGCTCGACCCGGGCGACGGCGCGCTCGTCCGCGAGGTGGCGCTCGGCGACCGCATCGAGGACCGCTTGCACCTCTGCGCGGCGCGGATGGCCCTGCGCGACGCAGATGCGGTCGAGGGCGACGAAGCGGCGCGCGCGGCCTTGCTGGGCGCGGGCTGGACGCTGGCGGCGCAGCAGCCAGAGCCCGCCTGGAACGCGGCGGAGGCGCCCGCCGTCAGCGCGGTGATTACATTTTACAACCTCGGCCGCTACCTGCCCGCCTGCCTCGCCTCGCTGCGCGCGCAGACGGTGCCGTGCGAGGTCATCGTGGTGGACGACGGCAGTAGCCCCGAGGAGGCGGCGGTGCTCGACGCCGAGGCCGCCAGGGACCCGGGGCTCCGCGTCATCCGGCAAGCGAACCAGGGCGTGGTGGCCGCGCGCAACGCGGGCATCAAGGCGGCGGGCCACCCGCTCGTGCTGATCGTCGACGCCGACAACCTGCTGCGCCCGCGGATGGTCGAGCGGCTGCGCGAGGCGCTCCGGCTGCGGCCCGACGCGGCGTGGGCGAACCCGGCCTTCCGCAGCTTCAGGGACGGGACGGACGAGACCGCGTTCGTCTATGGGAGCGCCGAGTTTCCGGGCGAGCTGTTGCTCCTGCGCAACGTGGTGGGCGATGTCTGCGCGCTGCACCGGCGCGCCGCGCTCGAGCAGGTGGGCGGGTTTTCCGTCGAAGGCAGCGCGATGCTGGAGGACTGGGCGCTGTGGCTGCGCGAGACGTCAGCCGGGTTGGCGGGCGTGGCCTTGCCAGAGGAGCTATTCGACTATCGCGAGCGCGCGGGGTCGATGCTCCGCGGTGCGGACTTGTTGGCTCGCAACCTGGCGCGTCTGCAGCTGCTGCGCCTGGGTGCAGGGCTGCTTGCCCGGCACTCCACGGCAGCGCTGCTCTTGGCGGCGAGCGAGCTGACCGCGGAGGCAGAGCACAACCAGTGGTTGGGTCGGCGCGAGGCCGCGCGCGAACTGGACCAACTGCGCGTCTACGCGAACAGGTTGGAGACGGAGCTGACGGGAGCGCGCGGGCACGGCGAGCGCGTCGATGCGGAGCTGGCGGGCCTGCGCGACCGGTCGCACGGGGTCGAAGACGAGCTGCGTATAGCGCGGGCTTATCTGCTCCGGGTCGAGGACGACCTGCGGACAGCACGGGAATACCTGCCCAAGGTCGAGGCCGAGCTGCAGGCAGTGCGCGAGGTGGAGCTGCCCGTGGCACGAAGCCACGCCGCCAGGATGGAGCGCGAGCTGATTGAGCTGCGCGTGCGGGCCGAAGGATTGGACCGCGAGCTGATCGCCGTGCGCGGTCACCTGCTGCACGCCGAGGTCACGTTGCCGGCCCTCCAGCAGCGCAGTCTCGCGTTGGAGCACGAAGTCGAAAGCGTCCGCGCGCGAAGCGACGAGCTAGGTGCGGAGCTGGCCGCAGCGCGGGAGGTACGCGCGAAAGAGGCCGCGCTCCGCAGCGGGCTCGAGGAGTCGAAGCTAGAAGCCCTGCAGCGCGCGAGCGCCGCGGAGCTGGCGCTGGCCGAAATCCAAGTCACGCTCGACGAGCTGATGGGCTCGCGCGCGGTGCAGCTGGCGCAGGCAGTGCGCGACGCCAGTCCCCTCGCGCACAGGGCCGCTGCGCAGGTCGCTGGCGTGCTTCTCGACCGGATCAAGGGCCGCTGACCGAGGGCCCCGCAATTCCGACACCAAATGCAGGGAGCTTGACCAGCACCACGGTCGGGACTAAGGGAGCGCCGCCTTCCCACGAATGTCACGTAGAGTCGGGGTCCTCCGTGAAGGTTTCAGCGATCCGTTTCTTCCCTGCGACTCGGCTGCGCAGCGTGCGCAAGCCGAGCCTCACGCTGGCGTGAGCACCTCCGGCGAGCGGGAGCCGGTCCGTCCGCGGCCCACCTTGTTCGGGCTGGCCTGTGCGCTGCTCATCTCCGTGGCCCTCGGGCGCAACCTGTATGTCCACGTGATGCTCGACCCGGAGACGGGCCGGTCCGGGCCGATCGACGGGCGCTACGCCGAGCTCCGGCGCGCGCTCCCCGCTGAGCCCCGCCTCGCCTACCTCTCGGATCAGCCGCGTGGTTGGCTCTACCACCAAGCGCTCTACGCGCTCGCGCCGCACGTCTTCGTCGACCCCGGCGAGTTTGCTGCCCACGGGATCGCCGACCTGTACGACACCAAGAAGCTCGACGAAGTCTGCCGGGCCAACGGCTGGCGGCCCATTGCGGTCTTCTCTGGCGGTGCCGTGGCGCTGCTGGAGCGTGTGCAGTGAACGTGGGCGCCGCAGCGCTCTCGGTGACGGTGGCCCTGCTCTGCGGCTTCGCGGGCGCGCGCTACTTCGTCGGCCCAGGGAAGGGCGGTCCTGAGCGCGTCCTGGCGGTCGCCGTGGGGGCCCTGCTCGCGCTGGGCGCATCCGGCGTGGGCTACGCCGCGCATCTCGTGCTCCACTTGCCCTGGGCGGTTCCGCTGGCGGTGCTCGCGCTCCTCTCGGCTGCGGGCCTGCGCGCCCAGCCGGGTGCGCTTGGGGGACCCGGATGGCACGACCCCTACCCACAGCGCCTGCAGGGAGCGCTGTGGGCCATCTCACTGCTCGCGCTGGCGGTCTTCGTCGGGTTGCTGCTCGAGCACCACTACCGCTGGCCCGAGGGCGGCTACGACGCCTGGGCGATCTGGAACTCGCGCGCCCGCTTCCTCGCGCGGGGCGGCGAGGCCACCGCGTTCTGGCCCGGCAACGTCCAGGCGGACTATCCCTTCCTCGTGCCATCGATCGTCGCCCAAGGTTTCGTGCTCGCCAGCGGCGGACAGGGCGAGCCCTTCGCCGTGCCTGGCGTGGTCGCCGGGGCCTTCGCCATCCTGACCGCGTTGCTGCTCTTCGGGGTGGTGTCGCGACTGCGCGGCGTCACCACTGGCGCGGTCGCCGTGGGGCTGCTCGTGACGGTGCCCGGATTCTTCTACTACGCTTGGGCCCAGTACATGGACGAGGCCGAGGGCGCCTTCCTCCTGGCCGCCTGCGCGGCGCTGGTTCTTGCGCTTCGGGCGCCGCCCGGCGACCGCGCGCGCCTTCTCTCAATGGCCGGACTGTCCGGCGGTCTCGCAGCGTGGTGCAAGAACGACGGGGCCTTGCACCTCTGCGCGCTTGGCGCCGCGCTGCTGCTGCCAAGGCGCACGCCCGAGTTGCTCGCCCGGCGCTTGCGCGACCTTGCTGCGTTTGCGGCCGGCGCAGCCCCCTTGGTGCTGCTGCTAGCCGTCTACAAGCTGCGCCTCGCGCCCCCGAACGTCCTCGTCTCGGGGCAAGGCGCGCAGAGCCTGGCCCGGGCGCTCAACGGCGGGCGCTACCTGCAGATCATCCGCTACTTCGCGGGCACGGTGATCGACTTCGAGACGTGGGCGCTCACCCTCGCCGCGATGCTGATCGGCAGCGCGCTCGTGTGGCGGGCTCGTCCACACGGCGCGCCGGTGAGGGCGCTCGGGGCCGTGCTCGGGCTGTCCCTGCTCGGCATCTTCGCCGTGTACCTGCTGACTCCCTTCGAGCTCGGATGGCACCTCGACACCTCGGCCAATCGGCTGCTGCTCCAGCTTCTCCCGGCTGCCCTGCTTTGGCTCGCGCTCGGGCTCGGGCCCGGTGCGGCGACGCCCGACCCGCTGCTGGCTGTTGACAAGACCGGCGAGGCTGGCGTCTAAACCGCGGCTTCGTCGCCATTTCGAATTGTCCGCTGGGGGTCAAAGGTCGTGACGCAACCCGCAACACCTGTGCGCCCAGCCGAGGCCGCCTTCTCGGCCCCCGGCCCAGCCCTTACGATCGCCCAGGCGATCTCCAGCCGCGACAATGGCTTCGGGTTCTTGCGCCTGTTGCTCGCGCTGCTCGTCCTGGTGGACCACGCCTTCCCTCTCGGAGGCTTCGGCGAGGACCGGATGTGGGCCTGGTCCAAGGGCCAGGAGGCCTTCGGTGGCATCGCGGTTGCGGGCTTCTTCGCCATCAGCGGCTACCTGATCGCCAAGAGCAGCTTCAACAACGACTGGCTCCAGTTCCTCTGGCGCCGCGGCCTGCGCATCCTGCCCGCCTATTGGGCGGTCCTCACCGTCACCGCGCTCTTGGTGGGCCCCGTCCTGTGGAAGGTGCAGGGTCTCGGGCTGCGCACGTACTTCACCCGCAACGAGCAAGGGCCGCTCTACCACCTCTGGGCGAACTGGTTCCTCGACATCGGCCGCTACGGCATCTACGACCTGCTCAAGGACACTCCCTACGGCCAGAAGGTGGGGGGCAGCGTCTTCAACGGCTCGCTCTGGACGCTGATCCTCGAGTGGCGCTGCTACCTCTTGGTGCTGCTGCTGGCGGTCTCGGGTGCCATGCGCCGGGCGCGGCCGCTGG
>JAYWAO010000290.1:0-33957 GCA_043782365.1 Deltaproteobacteria bacterium | reverse complement strand
CCCCTCGCGGACGGGTCGAACACCTCGGCCGAGCTGAGCGGCCCGGTCTCGTCGGCGCCGCCAGCCAGCAGCACGAGGCCGTCGCCGAGCACGGCTACCGTCGCGTTCACGCGAGGCCCTGCGAGCGGCGGCAGGAGCTGCAGCGAGTCCGGCAGCGGCGGTGGCGCGGGCGCAAGCGGCTTGCCCGGCTCCGCCACCGAGGGGGGCTTTCTGTCGTTGTTGAAGAGGTAGGGGACCGCGACGGCCCCCGTCAGGATGGCCGCCAGGGCTACGAACCGCAGCGGGCTCCGCGGCGGGAGCTGCCGGAGCAGCGGCGTCGCGGCGGGCAAGAGCGGCGTGGCGGGGCCGCTGCGTCCGCCCGTGCGCTGCAGCTCGATCAGCTCTTCGAGCACCGCCCGGGCCGATGACGGCCGCTGGGCCGGGTCGAGCGCGCAGCAGCGGGAGATCAGCGCCTGCAGCGCGGGCGGCGCCGAGGCGGGCGGCGTGACGGGCTCGAGCGGGGGGCCTTGCGGGCCCGAGCCCGGTTGCTGGGGCCGCTCGCGCTTGACCGTCTCGGCGGTGCGCGTTCCGGGCGGCGGCTGCGCGCCGGTGGTGCGCGACTGCGCCGACTGGAAGGTGGCCGAGCCGATCTGCGGGATCCGCCCGCCGAGCAGCGCGTGGAGCATCATGCCGAGGCCGAACAGGTCGGTCCGCTCGTCGCCCTGGCCCTCCCACTGCTCGGGCGCCATGAAGCCCGGCGTACCCGCGCGGGGGAGCAGGTCGCTGCCGGCCAGCCCGCGCGCCAGCCCCAGGTCGAGCAGCTTGACGAGGCCGTCGCGCGTGCGGAAGACGTTGCTGGGCTTGAGATCCCGGTGGATCACCCCGGCCGCGTGCGCGTGCGCCAGCCCGCGCGCCACCTGCACCCCGGCGTCGAGGACCTCGGCGACCGGCAGCGGTCCGCCCGCCAGCCGCGCCTGCATCGTCTCGCCCGAGAGCAGCTCCAGCACGAGGTACGGCAGGCCGTCCTGCACGACGAAGTCGAGGAGTGTTACAATATTAGGGTGCTGCAGCCGCGCGACGGTGGCGGCCTCGGCTTGCAAGAGCGACAGCCGCAGGTCGCGCTGCTCGGAGGGCCCGCGCCGGAGCCGGTCCGCCCGGAGCGCCTTCACCGCGACGTGCCGGCCCAGCTCGACGTCGCGCGCCTCGTACACCACCCCGAAGCCGCCCCGCCCCAGCTCGCGCAACACCTGGTAGCGGCCCAGGCGGTCGCCCGCCATCAGGCCGCGGCGCTCGGCGGAGTCCTCTACCGGCGACTCCGCGAGGTCGCGCAGGAGCGCGTCCAGGGGGTCGCACTGGTCGCTGCTCTCCGCCGGCAGGTCTTCGCTCCGCGGCCCACCCTTGTCGTCGCCGCCCATCGCCGGCTCGACCCCCGGGAGACGTCCGCCGCCGGGCTCGCTGTCGCTGGCACCAGACACCGCGTCCGGCTTGGCGCTCGCGCCGCCGTCAGCGCTGCCGTGGCGGGAGCCTTGCCCCATGGCGGGCTAGGGATCCTCGGGGATCTTGTCGAGCACGCCCTGCTCCTCGGCCAGCCGCCGCAGGCGCGCCTTGATGCGCTCGAACCGCTTGCGCAGCGCGGGCTCGTCCACGGGCACGTCCTGCGTGTGGAGCACCTGCGCCACCTCTTTCCAGGAGAGCTCGCGGTTGACGCGGAGGATGAGCAGCGTCTGGTCCTCCGGCGAGAGCGAGCGGCGCAGCTTGTCGAGCTTGTCGCGCGCGTCCTCCTTGAGGAACGCGGCCGAAGACGAGCGCACTTCCTGCACCACCTTGGAGATCTCGGCGGTCTCCAGCCTGCGGCCCCGGCGGCGGAACGCCTCGGTCTGCAGATCGCGCGCGGCGTTCCAGGCCACCCGGTAGGCCCAGGTGCGCAGCGAGCTCTCGCGGCGGAAGCCGGCGATGCCCTTCCACAGGTCCTCGGCAAACCGGGAGAACGCCTCGTCGGCGAGCCCGTCGTCCCTGACGACGCTGCGCAGGTAGCCCAGGATCTGCGGCCCGTACCCGCGGATGGCCAGGGTGGCCGCGACGGACATGCGGCCCTCGTCGAGGGCCGCCGCGAGGTCGCGCTCGAGCGCGTCGTGGTCGGCGTTCGGCATGCGCATTTGGTAGTGTAGCAGGGTCCCGCGGCGGTGCGCACTCCGATGGGTTGGAGGCGCCGCTAGAGGGCAGCCCTTGAGCGGGCGCACACTACAGCACCGCCGCCAGCGCCTCCAGCAGCGCCGAGATCCGCTCCGGCCCGTGCGCCGCCGAGAGCGCGATCCGCAGCCTGCTGGTGCCCGCGGGCACGGTGGGCGGCCGGATCGCCTTGAGCAGGTGCCCGCGCTTGCGCAGCTCTGCTGCCGCTGCCACCGCGCGCGCCGGTGCGCCGAGCACCACGGGGAAGATCGGCGACCGCTCCTCGGCGGCGACCCCCAGCCTCCGCAGGCCCGCCCCGAGCTGGCGCACGCCTGCGAAGAGCCGCGCCCGCCGCTGGTCGCCTTCCGTGCCGCTGACGATCGCGAGGCTCGCGCGCGCGGCCTCTGCCAGCGCGGGCGGGAGCGCGGTCGAGAAGATCAGCGGCCGCGCTTTATTGATGAGCAGGTCGCGCAACGCCCGGCTCCCGGCCACGTGCGCGCCCACCACCCCGAGCGCCTTCGACAGCGTCCCCATCCGCGCATCGACCTGCCGCTCCAGGCCGAGCGCCCGCACCAGCCCCGCCCCGCGCGGTCCGAGCACGCCGGTGGCGTGGGCCTCGTCCACCACCAGCGCCGCGCCGTAGCGCTCACAGAGCGCGGCGAGCTCCGGGAGCTGCGCGAGGTCGCCGTCCATCGAGAAGACGGTGTCGGTGACCACCACGCGCCGCCGCGCGCTCCCGGCAGCGCGCAGCGCGGACTCGAGCGCGCCGAGGTCCTGGTGCGGATAGACCGCGACCCGCGCGCGCGACAGCCTGCAGCCGTCGATGAGGCTCGCGTGGTTGAGCGCGTCGCTGCAGACCACGTCCTCCGGGCCAGCGAGCGCGGGGATCATCCCGAGGTTCGCCGCGTAGCCCGAGCCGAAGAGCAGGGCGGCCTCGCAACCTTCGAAGGCGGCGAGGTCCGCTTCGAGCGAGTTCATCGGCGCGAAGTCTCCCGTGACCAGCCGGCTCGCGCCCGCGCCCGTGCCCCACGCGCGCGCGCCCGCGCAGAGCGCTTCGACGAGCCGCGGGTCGCCGGCGAGACCGAGGTAGTCGTTGGAGCTCCAGTTGACCAGCCGCTCGGGGCCGCGCGGCCCCAGCAGCGTCACCTCCGCGCCGGCTGGCGTGGTGAGCGGCTCGAGCGAGCGCAGCAGGCCCTTCGCGGCGATCTGCGCGAGCTCTTCGCGGGCGTGCTGGTCGAGGCGGGCCAAGGCAGGTGGTAGGTGCCACAAGAGTGGTGGCCGGGCAATCGCGGGCTTGCGGCGCTCACTTCGCCGAAAGTCATGCCGGAACAGTGGCGGCGGCGGAATGTCTCCCTACACCCATTCGATGCGATTCTTATCGAGGATGTGCGTTGCGGTGCTGGCGCTGCTCCTCGCGTCGGCCTGCGCCGCCTCGAAGGAGCAGGCCTCTGCGCTGCCCGCCGCGCCGCTGAGCCGCGCGCAGGCCAGCGCCTCCTGGGCGGCGGCGGAGCAGGTGTTCGTCAGCCGCTGCGTCGTCTGCCACGGCTGCTACGACGCCCCCTGCCAGCTCAAGCTCGACTCCTACGCCGGCCTCACCCGCGGCGCCTCCCCGCAGCGGGTCTACGACGGCGAGCGGCTGTTCGCCGCCGACCTCACGCGGCTCGACATCGACGCGCGCGATCCGCAGGGCTGGAGGAAGAAGGGCTTCCACGCCGTGCTGCCCGAGGACGACCGGAGCGACCCGCGCAAGAGCCTGCTGCTGCGGATGCTCGCGCTCAAGAGCGCGCACCCGCTCCCGGACGACTTAGACCTCGGCAAGGCGTTCACCTTCGAGCTCGACCGCAAGCAGACCTGCGCGAGCAGCGGGCAGTTCGACGCCTACGCCAAGGCGCACCCGCTCTGGGGCATGCCGTACGGTCTGCCGGGCCTCACCCCCCCCGAAGAGGCCGCGCTCACCGCCTGGGTCCGCGACGGCGCGCCCTACGCCGAGCCCGCACCGCTCTCCAAGGAGGCCAGCGAGGCGGTCGAGACCTGGGAGGCCTTCCTCAACCAGGCGCCGCTCAAGAGCCGGCTGATGTCGCGCTACCTCTACGAGCACCTCTTCCTGGCCAGCCTGTACTTCAAGGACGCAGGCACGGAGTCCGAGAGTGGCAAGGACGGCCCGGTCTTCTTCCGCCTGGTGCGCTCGCGCACTCCTCCGGGAGCGCCGGTCGACGAGATCGCCACCCGCCGGCCGTTCGACGACCCCAAGGTAGATCACCTCTATTATCGATTCGTCCGCCGCACCGGCACGCCCCTCTCGAAGACCCACATGGTCTATCCGCTCGGCGCGGGCAGGCTGACGCTCTATCGCAAGCTCTTCCTCGAGCCCGACTATGCGGTCGCGCAATTACCCAGCTATGCGCCCGAGGTGTCGGCCAATCCGTTCCGCGCCTTTGCGGCGATCCCAGCGGCGTCGCGGTATCGGTTCCTGCTCACCGAGGCGGAGTTCACCCTCATGGGCTTCATCAAGGGCCCGGTGTGCCGGGGTCAAGTCGCGCTCAACGTCATCGAGGACCGCTTCTGGATCACCTTCGTCGACCCCGCGGCGCCGCGGATGGCGGGCGAGACCGCGTTCCTGGAGGAGGCGAAGGCCGACCTCGACCTGCCCGCCGAGGAGGGGAGCGCGACCATCGCCGTGCTCTGGCAGCACTACGAGAAGGCGCACGACCGCTACATGGGAAGGCGGCGCCTCTTCCTGGCCGCGCGCTCCGCCGGCGGGCGCGGCCTCGGCCTGGACGACGTCTGGGACGGCGACGGCGCCAACCCCAACGCCGCGCTCACCGTCTTCCGCCACTTCGACACCGCCACCGTGGTGCAGGGGCTGGTGGGCGGACCGCCGCAGACGGCCTGGGTGATCGACTACCCGCTGCTGGAGCGCATCCACTATCTCCTCGTCGCGGGGTTCGACGTCTTCGGCAACGTCGGGCACCAGGTCTCGACGCGCGTCTACATGGACTTCCTGCGGATGGAGGGCGAGACGGGCTTCCTTGCCCTGCTGCCTCCCGCGCGCCGTCCCGAGCTGATCGCGCGCTGGTACCGCGGCGTCACGGGCGACGGTAGGGCGCGCGTCGACACCGACCTCGCCGGCTCGCCGAGCGCGCCGCGCATCGCCTACCGCACAGCCACGCCGGAGCTCGAGCTGTTCGAGCTCCTGCGCGCGCGGGTGGCGCCGGTGCTGGCCCACCGCTACGAGCTGCCGCCAGCCGAGGCGGCGCTGGTGCGGCTCTCGGCGCTGCGGGGCAAGGCGGCGTCGCTCCTCCCGGAGACCTCGTTCCTGGCGGTGAGGGACGGCGAGGAGCGCAAGCACTTCTCGCTCCTGCGCGAGAGCGCCCACAGCAACGTGGCGCACCTCTTCGGCGAGTCGGAGCGGCGGCTTCAACAGGAGGACGCGCTCTCGGTGGTGCCCGGGTTCCTCGGCGCCTACCCCAACGCGCTCTTCGAGGTGGAGCGGTCGGAGCTCGGCGCGTTCGTCGAGGCGGTGGAGAGGCTGGAGGCCCCCGCCGGATACCGCGCGCTGCGCTTCCGCTACGGGGTGCTGCGCGCCAGCCCGCGCTTCTGGCCGCACAGCGACCTGATCAACCAGGCGAACCACCGGCTGGGGCCGATCGACGCCGGCCTCTTCGACTACGGCCACCTCGAGGGGCTGTAGCGCCGCGACCGCAGCGATCACTCCGCCGCCGTCGCAGCGCCAGCAGCGGCGGAGCCTCCGGCAGTCCTCGCCCGGCGCAGCAAGAAAGTTGTGGTTGTTGGCGAGTCCACCATCTGCGAAGTTTGCCGGCTCAACCAAACCAAGAACGGACAAGAGTCCGGTCGTCTGGAGAACCCGCATGCGTCGCGCCAAGATCGTCGGCACCCTCGGCCCCGCCAGCAGCACGCCCGAGATGCTCGACCTGCTGATCGGGGCTGGCCTCGACGTCGCCCGCCTCAACTTCTCCCACGGCACCCACGCCGACCACGCGGCGACCTTGGTCGCGCTGCGGGCCGCCTCCACCAAGCAGGGCCGCGCCGTCGCCGTCCTCGGCGACCTGCAGGGCCCGAAGATCCGCACCGGCCCGCTCAAGGCCGGCCGCGCGGGCGTGATGCTGGTGAAGGGCGCCGAGATCACCATCACCACCGAGGGCGAGCTGCTCGGCGACGAGAAGCTGGTCTCGACCACCTACCAGTACCTCGCGCAGGACGTGAAGCCCGGCGAGCGCATCCTCATCGACGACGGCCTGCTCGAGCTGAAGGCGCTCTCCACCGACGGCGTGCGCCTGCGCGCCGAGGTGGTCGAGGGCGGCATGCTCGGCCAGCACAAGGGCATCAACCTCCCGGGCGTGATGCTGCGCGCCGACGCGCTCTCCGAGAAGGACAAGGCCGACCTCGCGTTCGGCCTCGACAACGGCATCGACGCGGTGGCGCTCTCGTTCGTCCGCACCGCGGACGACGTCCTCAAGTGCCGCGCCGAGATGGAGAAGTGCGGCCGCATCGTCCCGATCATCTCCAAGATCGAGAAGCCCGAGGCGATCGACAACCTCGACGCCATCATCGCGGTCAGCGACGGCGTGATGGTGGCCCGCGGCGACCTCGGCGTGGAGATCGAGCCCGAGCGGGTGCCGGTGCTGCAGAAGCTGATCTGCAAGAAGGGCAACGAGGCAGGCAAGCACGTCATCATCGCCACGCAGATGCTCAACTCGATGATCGACCACCCGCGCCCGACGCGCGCGGAGGCCTCCGACGTCGCCAACGGCATCTGGGACGGCGCCGACGCGGTGATGCTCTCGGGCGAGACCGCCAGCGGCCGCTTCCCGCTCGCGTCGATCCAGATGATGGATCGCATCGTGCTCGAGGCCGAAGCGGTCGCGCCGGAGCGCCCCCCGCACCACATGGCGCTGACGCCGCCTGCCCTCACCGACCGGGTGATGGCGGCCTCCGCCTGCCAGGCCGCCGATGCTTCGGGCGCGGTCGCCATCGCCTGCTTCACGCTCTCGGGCACCACCGCCCGCAACGTCTCGAACTTCCGGCCGGGCGTGCCGGTGATCGCCTTCTCCCCCGAGCAGGACGTGCGCCGCCGCTGCGCCCTCTACTGGGGCGTGGTGCCGAAGATCATGGAGCCGCTGGAGAACGCCGACCGGATGGCCGAGCGGGTGGCCGCGCGCCTGGTGGCCGACGGGCTCGCCAAGCCCAACGACCGCATCATCATCGTCCACGGCTCGCCGCTCGGCGTGCCGGGCAAGACCAACTCGATCCGCGTGCACCGCGTGCGCGGCGACCTGAGCCTGCCGCCGCCGACGAGCGCGCTGTAGCGACCGGGGCGGGAGCGTCTTGCGCGCCGGACCATGTTTGAGGGCTGGTAGGCCTCGGGCGCCCACCCGTCGGGCGCCGAACACTGGTAAGCTGCCGCCTCCGATTGCAGGGGGGGCGCATGGCATCCAGCGACGAGCCCCGGCAGCCAGCCGACGAGCTGCCGGCCTTGATGCACAAGGCCCGTTCGCTCCTCGACGCCCACCAGCGAAAGCGCGCGGACGAGCTGCTCGCCCCCGTCTTCACCCAAGCCGCCGGCGCGCCCGAGCGGCTGCTCCACGAGCTCCACTTGCTGGCGTGCGAAGCGGCCTTCGTGCGCAACGACTACCGCCGCGCCTCGCAGCACGCCGGCCAGGCGCTCCGGCTCGCGCGCGCGCTCGGCAGCCGCCGCGACGAGCTGCTGGCGCTGGGCTGGGACGGCGCCGCGCTCGCGCAGCAGAGCCGCTACACCGAGGCGCTCGAGCGCCTGCACCCGGCCATCGAGGGCCTCAAGTCGCTCGGCCAGGAGCCGCTCGCCTGCCGCGCGCTCAACTACCTCGCGGTGGTGCACGAGGAGCTGGGCGACACGCAGGCCGCGCTCGCCACCTACCAGCGCGCGGCGCAGATGGCGCGGCTGGCCGGCGACGACGACATGCTCGGCCGCGCGCTCTCCAACCTTGGCGAGGCGCTGGTGACGCTGCGCCGGCCCGCGGAGGCGGAGCCGCTCCTGCGCGAGGCGCTCGGCGTGGTCGAGCCGCGCGGTGACCTCGTGCACATCTCCTGGTGCCGGCTGGCGCTGGCCCGGCTGCACCTCGACGCGGGCCGCGAGGCCGACGGCGAGAACCTGCTGCAGGAGGCGCTCGCGCCGGCGGAGCAGTGCGGTGCCACCCGGACGCTCGGCGAGGTGCTGGTCTCGCTGGGAGGCCTGCGCGCGCGGCACGGGCTGCGCGACGAGGCGCTGGGCCTGCTCGGGCGCGCGCTGGCGATCTTCCAGGAGCTCGATCTGCAGCGGGAGATCTTCCGCACGCACCTCGCCTTTGCCGACGCCCATGAGTCGCTCGGCGACGCGCGGCAGGCGCTCGAGCACCACCGGCTCTACGCGTCCAAGCGCGCCGCCGTGCACGACGAGGTGGCGCGCGCGCAGCTCGCCGCGCAGGCCGCCCGGCACGAGCTCGAGCGGTCGCAGGCGCAGCGCGAGATCGAGCGGCTGCGCAACGTCGAGCTGGCCGAGGCCAACGCGCGGCTCGCCAAGCAGGCGCAGGAGCTGCAGGAGTTGTCGCGGCGCGACCCGCTCACGGGGGCCTTCAACCGGCGCGCGCTGGCCGACAAGCTGGGCGACGAGTTCGATCGCGCCCGCCGCTACGGGACGCCGCTGACGGTGGCGATGAGCGACCTCGACAACTTCAAGACCGTCAACGACACCTGGACCCACTCCACCGGCGACGAGGTGCTGCGGCGGGTGACCGAGCTGTTCGTCACCAACCTGCGCAAGGTGGACATGGTGGCGCGCTACGGCGGCGACGAGGTCGTGGTGGTGCTGCCCGAGACCAGCCGCGAGGCGGCGAGGATCGCGCTGGAGAAGGTGCGGGCCGCGGTGGAACAGCACCCGTGGGAGGGGCTGGCGGCGGGGCTCAAGGTGACCATCTCGGTGGGGCTCGCGTCGGGGACCGACTTCCCTACGTGGGAGCGGCTCCTGAGCGCGGCGGATGCGGCGCTGTATGAGGCGAAGCGGACTGGGCGGAATCGGGTGAGCGGGTAGAGGCGTGCAGCGTCGGGCGTCGAGCCGACCACCGACTTGTGGCACTCTCTCTCCCCCATGGCCGACCCCATCCTCGACGAGCAGCAGGTCCGCCACCAGCGCCTCACCGCCCTCGACCGCGCCCACGTCTGGCACCCGTTCACGCAGATGTCCACCTGGCTCGATCCGCTCCCGGGCGACGAGCCCGTGATCATCGACCACGCTACGGGCTCCTGGCTCTTCGACACGCTCGGGCGCAAGTACCTCGACGGCGTCTCCTCTCTGTGGGTGAACCTCCACGGCCACCGCAAGATGGAGATCGACTCCGCCATCAAGCTGCAGCTCGCTAGCGTGGCCCACAGCACGCTCTTGGGCCTCGGCTCGCCGCCCTCGATCGAGCTGGCCGCCGAGCTGGTCCGCCGCGCGCCCAGGTTCCCGGGCCAGCCGGTGCTCAACAAGGTGTTCTATTCGGACAGCGGCTCCACCGCGGTGGAGATCGCGCTGAAGATCGCCTTCCAGCACCAGCGCCAGCGCGGCAAGCCGAAGAAGAAGAAGTTCGTCGCCCTCGGCGAGGCCTACCACGGCGACACCATCGGCTCGGTGAGCGTGGGCGGCGTCGATACGTTTCACGAGATCTTCCGGCCGCTGCTCTTCGAGACGCTGCGCATCCCCACCCCGTATTCGTACCGCTGGCCCACCGGCGAGCGGCACTGCCTGGAGGCTGCGGCGCTGGCCGCCGAGGCGCTGATCGCGGGCCGTCACGAGGAGATCGCCGCGGTGGTGGTCGAGCCGCTGGTGCAGGGCGCGGCCGGGATGATCACGCACCCCAAGGGCTACCTGAAGCGCCTCGAGCGGGTCTGCAGGGCGCATGATGTATTACTCATCTGCGACGAGGTGGCCACGGGCTTCGGCCGCACGGGCACCCTGTTCGCCTGCGAGCAGGAGGAGGTGGTGCCGGATCTCATGTGCCTCGCCAAGGGGCTCACCGGCGGCTACCTGCCGCTCGCCGCCACCCTCGCCACCGACGCCATCTTCCAAAGCTTCCTCGGGCCGTTCGAGAGCAAGAGGACCTTCTTCCACGGCCACAGCTACACGGGGAACGCGCTCGCCTGCGCGGCCGCGCTCGCGAGCCTGAGGATCTTCGACGACGAGCAGACGCTGGTGCACGTCGGCGCGATGGCCGAGCGGCTGGCGGCGGGGCTGGCGCAGCTTGCCCGGCACCCGCACGTCGGCGAGGTGCGGCAGCGCGGGCTGATGGTCGGCGTCGAGCTCGTCGCCGACAAGGCCAGCAAGGCCGAATACGCCTACGGCGACCGGATGGGACACAGGGTGTGCCTCGCGGCGCGCAAGCGCGAGGTGATGCTGCGCCCGCTCGGCAACGTGGTGGTGCTGGTGCCGCCCTTGTCGATCCAGGGGCAGGAGATCGACCTGCTGGTCGAGGGGCTCGACGGCGCCGTCCGGGAGGTCTGCCGATGACCGACACCAGCGTGCCCAAGCCGCTGCGCGGGTTCTTCCTCTGCGGCACCGACACGGGCGTGGGCAAGACCGAGATCGGTCGCGCGTTGCTGATGCGCTGGGCCGCGCTGGGCCTGCACCCGCGCGCGCTCAAGCCCGTGGAGACTGGAGTCGGCGACGACGCGCCCGCCGACGCGCTGGCGCTTCGCGCGGCCTGCGGCGGGCCCCACGATCAGCTGCCGCTCGACGAGGTGTGCCCCTACCGCTTCCGTCTGGCGGCGGCGCCGCTGGTGGCCGCCGAGGCGGAGGGCCGCGCGGTCGATCTCGGCGTGCTGCTCGCGCAGGTGGCGCGCGCGCGCAAGCAGGGGCCCGTTTTGGTGGAGGCCGCGGGGGGCCTGCTGGTGCCGCTCGCGCGCGAGCCCGCGACGGGCGCGCTCTTGACCAACCTCGACCTCGCCGCACGCGTGGGCCTACCGGCCATCCTGGTGGGCCGCGCAGGGCTGGGCACCATCAACCACTGCGTGCTCTCGGTGCGCGCGCTGCGCGAGCGGGCCATCGACGTGGTGGCGGTAGTGCTCAACCGCACCCAGCCCGGCGACGACCCGACCCACGCGAGCAACGCGCGGATGATCGCGGAGCTGGCGCGGGTGCAGGTGCTCGGGCCCGGCGTGTTCGAGCCCGATTGGGCGAAGCGGCCGGCCGCGCTGCTCGAGCTGGTGGCGGCGCTCTAGCAGCGCCGCCTCGACGCTGCGAGGCCCCGGAGCGCGGGTGGCCTCCGGGCCGGGCTCACTTCTCCTGCGCGTCGCGGAGCTCGCCGAGCCGCGCGGCCAGCTGAGCGAAGTCGAGGGTCTTGCGCAGGATGGTGGGCCGCTCGTCGGGAGGGAAGGCTGCCTGCGCGTCCTCGAGCGCGGCCCCGGTGAAGACCACCGAGCGGGCCGCGAACGCGGGATCGAACTGCCGCAGCCGCGCCAGGAACTCGCGTCCGGACATCTTCGGCATCACCAGATCTACCACCGCGAGGAGGAACTTCTCGCCGTGCTGCACGCGCGCGAGCGCCTCCAGCGGGTCGGTGAGGGCGACGATCTCGTAGCGGCCCGCGAAGGCCCGCCGGACCGCCGTGCCGAACATCGCCTCGTCGTCCACCAGCAGGACCCGGGGGAGCGGCGGCGCGGCCTTCGGCGCCGGGCCGACGCTGGGGAGCGCGATCCGGATGGTGGTGCCTTCCCCGATCTTGCTCTTGACGGTGATCTCGCCGCCCAGCTCGTGGACGATCGCGTGGGTGACGAAGAGCCCCAGGCCCGTGCCGGAGCCCACCGGCCGGGTGGTGAAGAACGGGTCGAAGATGTGCGCGACGATCTCCGGAGGCATGCCGGCGCCTTCGTCGGAGACCTCGATGATCACCATCCCCGCTGCCTCGTCGAAGGCGGTGGAGACCCGGACGGCGCCCACCTCGGGCCGGTTCGCGTCCAGCGACTGGCCGGCGTTGACGAGGACGTTGAAGAACACGTGGCCCAGCCGGGCTTCGCCGCCCGCGACGTGGGGCACCGGCTTGAGGTCCTTGACCACCCGGACCTGCCGCCCCATCGCGCTCTGGGCGAGCCTGAGCGCGAACTCGAGGGCCCCGTTCGGGTCCACCTCGTCGGGCGTCCCCGCAAGCTCCCGGCGGTTGAAGGTCTGCAGGTCGCGCACGATGGCGGCGATGCGCTCCACGCCGCGGGTGCTGTCCGAGAGCGCGCCCATCAGATCTTGGTGCCCGGGGCCGAGCGCCCCGGCCGCCTTCGCCAGCTGCTGCGTGAGGAAGTCGAGGTTCGAGGAGACGAACGCCAGCGGGTTGTTGATCTCGTGCGCGACCCCAGCCGCCAGCGTCCCGAGGGCTGCGAGCCGCTCCGCGACCTGCAGCTGCGCCTGCATCCGCTTGCGCTCGCCGAGGTCGCGGAAGATGGCCACGCAGCCCACCAGCTCCTCCTGGCGCGCGACCAGCGGCGCCGCCACCACCTCCACCTGCAGCTCGGCCCCGGACTTGTCGGTGATGACGAGCTCGGCGACGCGGCGCTCACCGTCCCGGGCGCTCTGGGCGAGGGGCTGGTCGAGGCGTTCGGAGTCCGCGGGGAGCAGCAGGATGCCCGGCCGCCGCCCGAGGACCTCGGCCTTCGTCCAGCCCAACAGCCGCTGCGCGCTGGCGCTCCAGTCGAGGATGGTGCCGTCGGCCCCGACCACCACCACGGCGTCGGTGAGGCTCTCGAAGAGCAGCGACTGCCGCCGCAGCTCGGCGTCGGCGCGGCGGCGCTCGCTGATGTCGAGGAGCGTGCCTGCGAGGCGGCCCGGACGCCCATCCGCCTCCTGGAACCGCTCGCCCGTCAGCGCCACCCACAGCGGGGCGCCGCGCCGCAGCAGCCGCACCTCGTGCTCGAAGCGCCCGCCGTCGCGCTGGGCAACCTCCAGGCGCTCGCGCAGGCCGTCGCGGTCGTCCGGGTGCACGCGCAGCCAGGACTCGCCCGCGTGGGGGTCGGTGGTGTCGGCGCCCAGGCCGATCGCGGTGGCGATGCCGCCGCCGAAGCGCAGCCCGTTGCCGTCGACTCGCCACTCCCAGGTCCCGGCGCCCGCGGTGGCGACCGCCTGCGCGAGCCGGATCTCCGAGCGGGCGCTCCCGGGCTGGACGCCGAAGATGAACTCGGTCGTGTCGCCGATCTGCAGGCGGTCGCCCGGCGCGAGCATGGCCGTCCGGATCGCCACGCCGTTGACCCAGGTGCCGTTGGTCGAGCCGAGGTCCTCGGCGATCACCTCGCCCGACTCGTTGCGGGTGATCCGCACGTGGTTGCGCGAGACCCCGAGGTCGTTGATGTTGACCTTCGCCGCGCTCATCCGGCCGATCACCATCGAGGTGGAGTCGAGCTCATAGTAGGTGCCCACGAGGCCTGCGTCCGGCGCGCTCACCAGCAGGAGGCCCAGCGCCTTGGGCCGCCCCGGATTGGAGCCCACGTCGTGGGGCCCCCCGGGCGCGGCGCGGGGGCCGGGCTTTCGCGCGGCGGCCGGGCTCAGCGAGCGGTGGGGCTGGTGGACGGCGCTTTGGGTGCCTCCGCGGCTGCTCCGGGTGGCTGCGCGGCTGCTCCTGGTGGGCAGCAGCTGCTTGCGGTCGAAGAGGGATTCCATCGAGGCTCCGAAAGGCTAGCTGGCGAGGGCGAGGCCGCCGCGCAGCCGGGCCTCGAGCAGGTTGGGGATCTTGGCCGCGAGCGCGAGCGCCTCTGCGAAGGAGCGGCGCGCGACGTCGTTGCGGCCTTGGCGGCGCGCTGCCAGCGCGCGCAGCTCGAGCACCTCGATCGGCTCCTGCTCGAGCGAGTCGCGGGTGGATCGCGCCAGCAGCGCGTCCCACTCGTCGTCGGCCGCGGGGCGGCTGGAGAGCTCGACCATCGAGGCCAGCACCTCCTCCGACGGGAGCAGCAGGCCGGAGGGTTGTCCGGCAGCGCGCGCCTTCTCCGTCGAGGCGCGCACCAGCACGAGCTTTGCGTTGGCCTCCTTGTCGAGCCCCTGCCAGGCAGCGAGGCGCGCCTCGAGCAGCCGCGCGACCGGCCGCGGGGCGATCGAGGGCATCCACTCCTCGAAGCGGACCGCGCGCGCCGCGAACGGGAAGGCCAGCGTCAGGTCGCCCGACTGGTAGTGGAGCTCCGCCAGGTTGAACTCGGCGTAATACTCCGGCAGCGAGAGGCCCAGCTCGCGGCCGAGGTCGCGGAAGGCGCGCTGGTCGGCGATCGCCCCGGCGAGGTCCTTGTTGGCCACCATGAGATTGCGGCGGTTGTTGAGCGCCGACGCGAGGTGCAGCTTGTCCCCGCGGCTGCGGGCGAGGCCGATGGCGCGCGTCGCGGCCGACTCTGCCTCAGGGGTGCGGCCCAGGTACGGCAGCAGCACCTCGAGCAGGATCAGCGCCGCCAGCAGCGGCTCGAAGCCCGCTGCGCCCAGGCGCTCGGCCACCTGCACCGCGGCCTGCAGCGTGCTCCAGGCCTCGGTCCACTGGCCGGCGCGGAACTGGCTGCGCCCACGTCCGGTCAGC
Organism: Deltaproteobacteria bacterium; assembly: GCA_043782365.1. Taxonomy (GTDB): domain Bacteria; phylum Myxococcota; class Myxococcia; order Myxococcales; family 40CM-4-68-19; genus CAIWCD01. The sequence goes on along the minus strand of JAYWAO010000290.1, from coordinate 19,267 downwards.
AGCGATGCCCGCAGCCAGCCCGGCGTGGGCACGGTGCGCGCGAGCTCCTCGGCCTTGGCCACCAGCAGGGCGGCGGCGGAGGCGTCGTTGGTCCAGTCGTGCGCGGTGGCCTGCGCCAGGAGGAGCTCGAGCTCGGCCTCACCATCGCCGAGCTGGCGCGCCAGGCTCGCGGCTTCGGTGAGGTCGCCAAGGGCCTCGACCCCGCGCCCCGTGCTCATCCGGACGAGGCCTAGACCGCGCAGCGCCACCATGCGCTGGGCCGCGTCGGACTTGCTCAAGAGGTCGAGGGCGCGCCGGTAGCGTCCCTCCGCCGCCGGCAGCTCGAACCGCTCCCGTGCTGCCTCTGCGAGGTCGAGCTCGATCACGGGCCAACCCCACGGTCGGTGGTGCAGTCTTGGCGCGGGATCATGGGCAATTCCCACAGTCGGTCTGGCAGCCGTAGCCGGTGTTCCTGTCGTGGCAGGTCTCGGTGGCCTGGCAGAAGCCGCCGCCGCAGGTGTTCACCGCTGAGCCCGTTGGTGGAGAGCCCGTTGCGGGAAGTGAGGGCCGACTCATCGAGGACGAGCGCGCCGGAGTCGTCGGGTGCGCCACCACAGGCGGCGAGGACCAGCGCGAGACAGACGGTGAAGAGGGCTCGGTTGCTCAAGGCGAACTCCGTGGATGCGCGCAGGGGCTGCGCCTTTGGGACACCCCGGGACGGGCGGACCCAAAGCGCTCTGATGCAGAGTTGAAGCCAGCACCGAACGGGTGCGCCGCCGCGCGGACACGAGCAACGCCCGCCCTGGAGCGAGCGCCAGGAGGCAGGCGCGCGACCGGCAATAGCGCCCGGAAGTCCGGTCGCTGGCGCTTGTCAGAGCGGGACTCACATCTGGCGCATGGTCAGCGCCGGGAGGTGTGAGGTCGTCGAAGCACCGGTACGCCAAAATGAGCAGGAAACACTCAGAAAGCGCAAACCAAGTCTTTCAAGAGCGCATGCCGGTCTGTTCCGTTGCCGCCCTGCGTTGACAGCCCTTCACCCCAGCACTACAGTCCGCCGCCGCTGAATGAATGGTCATTCAGTCCCCGCCACCGCCTGGAGCCCCCCGATGTCCGAGATGACGCCGAAGTCCTACTTCGAGGAGAAGATCGCCAAGAAGCTCGCCGACAAGCCGGAGCTCTCCAAGGCGGTCAACGCGATCTACCAGTTCAACATCGAGGGGGATGGCGGCGGCACCTGGACGGTCGACCTCGTCAAGGAGCCCGGCTCGGTCGCCGCGGGCCCCTGCGCCGACGCGAAGTGCATCGTCACCGCGAAGTCTGCCGACTTCCTCAACATCATCACCGGCAAGATGAACGCGCAGATGGCGTTCATGAGCGGCAAGCTGAAGATCAAGGGCGACATGGGCCTCGCGATGAAGCTGCAGAAGGTGATCGGCTAGGCAGTCCGCAGTCCGGCGCCTCCCCTGCGGAGGCTTCTCGTGCGCGAGGCTCCGATGCCCCCACTCTCCAGCCTGCGCGTGCTCGACCTCACCCGGCTCCTGCCCGGGCCGTACGCCTCGCTGGTGCTCGCTGATCTCGGCGCCGAGGTGGTCAAGGTCGAGGACCCCTCGCCCGGCGACTACCTGCGCCACCTCCCGCCGCTCACCGATGGCGCCGGCGGCGGCATGTTCGCCGCGCTCAACCGGGGCAAGCGCTCGGTGGTGATCGACCTCAAGGCGCCTGGCGGTGTCGCGCTGCTGGAGCGGCTCTGCGCGAGCGTTGATGTAATACTCGAGGGGTTCCGCCCGGGCGTGATGGCGAAGCTCGGCGTCTCGCCGGCGGCGCTCTGCGCGAAGTTCCCCAGGCTCATCGTCTGCTCGATCAGCGGCTACGGCCAGACCGGTCCATGGGCAGGCAGGGCGGGTCACGACATCGGCTACCTGGCGCTCGGAGGCGTGCTGGCCCGCTGTGGGAGCGACCCGGCGCGTCCGCCGCAGCTCCCGGGCGTACAGCTCGCCGATCTGATGGGCGGCGCGCAGACCGCGGTGATCGCCATCCTCGCCGCGCTGGTGGAGCGCGCGCAGACGGGCCGCGGCCGCACGCTCGACATCTCGATGACCGAGGGCGCGCTGGGCTTCCTGCTCCCGCACCTCGGCGCGCTGGCCGCTGGCGGCGAGCGGCAGCTGCGCGGGGACGACGTGCTCTCCGGCAGCCACCCGTGCTACCGCGTCTATGCGTGCCAGGGCGGCGGGGCGATGGCGCTCGGCGCGCTCGAGCCCAAGTTCTGGTTCCGCTTCTGCGCGGCGGTGGGCAGGCCCGAGTGGGCTGATCGCGCGTTCGATCGCGACCTGGCGCCGGCGCTGGACGCGCTGCTGCTCACCCGCACGCGCGAGGAGTGGGCCGCGCTGCTGGAGCTGGCCGACTGCTGCGCGGAGCCCGTGCTGGAGCCGCACGAGGTGGTGAGCCACCCGCAGCACGCCGCGCGCGACCTGTTCGTCGAGAGCGGCGGGATGCGCCTGCCCCGCACGCAGCCCGCGCTGGTGCCCACGGCGCAGCTCCCCGCTGGGCCCGCGCCCGCGCACGGCCAGCACACCGAGGCGGTGCTGCGCGAGGCCGGGCTCGGCGATGCAGAGCTGGCGCGGCTGCGCGCGGATGGCGCCATTCCCGCCAGCGGCTGAGCCGCGCGGCGTCTATGCTGCGCCGATGGACAAGGTGAACCTCGCCGAGAAGCTGGCGCCAGCCCGGCGAGCTCTTCATCGTCCCGCGCGGCGTCGAACACCGCGCCGTGGCCGCGCACGGTGAAGCGAGCGCGCAACCTCGGCCACGTCCGCAGAGTAGCCCAGGGTGACGCCGTCGGCTGCAAGGCCGCGGCGGCCCGCAGATCCTGGTGGCCGGCGCGCGGTGTCCGCCGTCTGGCCTCGGCCGGCCGCACCGCGTCGCGAAGCTCGCCCAGGATCCTCGCCGCTGCGCGACACCTGAGCCTGTGCGATGTCTCGCCGGCTGCTCGGGTCGAGCCTCAGCCGCGCTCGAGCCGCCACTTGATGAGATCGCCCTCGGGGCTACTCCCCAGGCCCACGCGCGCGAAGCCGCACTTCTCCAGCACGCGGCTCGAGGCGGGGTTCGCGGTGAGGCACTCGGCGGTCAGGCCAAGCACGCCGTCGCGGGCGAAGGCCACCTCGATGAACGCCGCGAGCGCGGCGGTGGCGAACGCGCGCCCGCGCTGGCTCTCTGCGATGCCGTATCCCACCTCGAGCTCGCCCGCCGCAGTCGGCGGGCCCTTCGCGCCGATCTCGCCCACCACGCGGTCGGCGGCGGCGTCGAGGACGAGGAAGATCCACTGCTCCTCCTCAGGGCGGGCCTTGCGCGAATCGATGAACGAGCCGAGCGCGTCGAGGAAGTCCGTGTTGGGCCAGTCGGGGCTGAGCGCGTAGGGAAAAGACCCCGCGTACGTCGAGCGGCGCTCCTCGAGCGCGATGAGCAGCGGCGTGGTGAACGGCAGCAGGCGGACGACGGCGGCGGTCATGGGCCCGTCTCTACGCGAAGGGCCTTCCGGGCGCCATCGGCGCGTCGTCTCAGGGTGCCCGGTAGACGCCGGTCGGCGAGAGGCCGGCAGCTTCGCGAAGGCCTTCGCTAAAGCAGCAGCCCGAACTTCACCGCCGCCGTCGGCAGGGGGTTCGCGGCGATCGACCGCGAGAGGCTCTCGGCCTTCGCTGCGGCGTTCGGAGGGCCGCCGACGCTGACGGTGGGCCCGATGGGAAGCTGCGCGCCCGCCTCGAAGCCCAGCGTGAAGCCCGAGTCCCACACGGCCATCCAGCCCAGGCGCGGCGTGACGTAGAGCGTGCTCGCCGCGATGGTGACCGTCCCCAGCTGGGTCGGGGCCGCGGCGTTGAGCGAGAGGTAGCCCGCGGTGGCGCCCAGGAAGAAGCTGCCGCGGAAGGGGTGCAGCGCGAGCCCGGCCTCGGTGGACCACGAGGTGAGCGAGCCGTCGTGGACCGAGACCGCCGAGAGCATCGCCGCGCCCACCGCGCCCGGCACCAGCCCGCCGCCGAAGCGGGCAGAGAGGAACCCGCCCGCGAACCGCAGCGCCAGCTCCGCGTGCACGGGCTGCTCGATGCCGCTGGCGCCGACGACGAGGCCCAGGTGCCTTCGCTCCGAGCGGGCGTGCGGCGCGGCGACGGAGGAGTCGAGCGCGCCGAAGGCGACGGGCGCCGAGGACGGCGCGGGGCTCTCGGGCAGCGGCTGCGCGTGCGCGGCGTTCGCGAGCGGCGCTGGCGTGCCCGTCGGCGAATGGTCCTGCTGCACCCGCGGCGCGACGGTGATCAGGCGCGCGGCGAGCGTTCGCGGCGGCGGCGCGGGCGTGGTGTCAGCGAAGATCAGCGGGGGCGCTTCATCGGTGCCCGCCGCGTCGGTGGTCTCGGCGGCGCGCGCGGCCCGCGGAGAGAGCGCGGCCAACGCGAGCGCGCAGAGCGCGGCGGCGAACAAGTTTGGTAATACACTTGCCAGGCGGGTCGGCATCGGAGCCTCCAGAGCCGCGGTCGCGCTCTCCGGAAGGGATGGTGCAAGCCCCGCGGCCGGTCTGCAAGGGAGTGTTCCTGCGCACGGGTAGCGCGGGCGGGGGACATGTCGGACGAGCACCGGGCTGGCTAGAGTGTCCATGCCTGCGGATGTCACGGCCCGCGCCGGACCTTCATCGGCGGGCGAGGAGCGCGCTAGCTGGCCGCCCTCGACAGCGCGACGAACCGCTCGAGGTGGTGCTCGGTGTCGCCCAGCGAGAGCTCGAGCGCCGCCAGCCGCTTGAAGGCGTGGCTCACCCACAGCTCGTCGGCGACCCCCATGCCGCCGTGCAGCTGCACCGCTTGCTGGCCCACGTAGCGGCAGGCCTGTCCGATGATCACCTTCGCCGCCGAGAGCGCCTTGTGCCGCTCGGCGAGGTCGGCCGAGCCCGCGCGGAGCGCCGCGTAGATCGCCATCGAGCGGGACTGCTCGACGTGCATCAGCATGTCGGCCATCCGGTGCTGCAAAGCTTGGAAGCGGGCGATCGGCACGGCGAACTGCTTGCGGGTCTTGGTGTAGTCGACGGTGGCGTCGAGCGTGGCCTGCAGCACGCCCACCGCCTCGGCGCAGAGCCCGGCGACGCCCTGGTCGAGCGCGGACGAGATGGCCGCGAACGCGCCACCTTCGAGGCCGACCAGCGCCTCGGCGGGGAGCTGCACGGCGTCGAGCTTCAGGTCGGCGGCGCACTGCCCGTCGAGCGTGCGGTAGCTGCGCAAGGTCAGCCCGGCAGTCGCGGCGGGCACGGCGAAGAGCGAGATGCCCGCCTGCTCGCGCGGCCCTCCCGCGGTCCGCGCGGAGACCAAGAGCAGCCCCGCGGCCGGGGCGTGCAGCACCACCGCCTTGGCGCCGTCGAGCCGCCAGCCCGTGCCGTGGCGCTCGGCGCGGCAGGCCACCTGCTCGAGGTCGTAGCGCGCGCGCGGCTCGAAGTGCGCGAGCACCGCCACCAGCTCGCCCGAGGAGAGCGCGGGCAGCAGGGTCTCCTGCTGAGCGGCCGTGCCCAGCTCGCGGATGGCCGTGGTGGCCACCACCGCCGACGAGAGATACGGCTCGACCAGGAGCGCGCGGCCGAACGCGGTGAGGGTGAGCAGCGTCTCGACAGGCGCGGGGGCGAGGCCGCCGTGGGCTTCGGGCACTTGCAGCGAGAGGAGGCCGAGCTCGGCGATCTTTCCCCAGACCTCCTTGCTGAAGCCTTCCTGCGACGCGACGATCTTCTTGCGCGCCTCGAAAGAATAGTTCTGCGCGAGGAACTTCTGGACCGACTCTGCGAGCTGCTGCTGCTCGGGCGTGGGCGTGAAGTGCATGGCGATTGGTTCCTGTTCCTACAGCCCGAGGATCATCTGGCTGATGATGTTCTTCTGGATCTCGTTGGAGCCGCCGTAGATCGACGTCTTGCGCAGGTTGCAGTAGCGGGCGGCGAGCGGCGCGGCGTAGGACGGTCCCACGGGCTCGGCGGGCTCGGCGTGGATCGCGGCGCGGTCGAACGGCAGCGCGTAGGGGCCTACCGCCGCCATCATCAGCTCGGCCAGCTGCTGCTGGATCTCGGTGCCCTTGATCTTCAAGAGCGACGCCTCCGGCCCGGGCGCGCGCCGCTGCGTCTCCGACTCCAGCACGCGCAGGTTGGTGATCTCCAGCGCCAGCAGGTCGATCTCCACCTGCGCGATCCGCGCCGCGAAGGCCGGATCGTCGGCGAGCGGGCGGCCGTGTTTGAGCTCGCGCGCGGCGATCGCCTTGAGGCGCCGGAGCTCGCGCTTGGAGGCGCCGACGCCGGCGATGTTGGTGCGCTCGTGGCCGAGGAGGAACTTCGCGTAGGTCCAGCCGCTGTTCTCCGCGCCGATCCGGTTGGCGACGGGCACCTGCACGTCCTCGAACCAGACCTCGTTCACCTCGTGGGTGCCGTCGAGCAGGTAGAGCGGGCGCACGGTGACGCCGGGCGAGCGCATGTCGATGAGCAGGAACGAGATGCCCGCCTGCGGCTTCGAGGCCGGGTCGGTGCGCACGAGACAGAAGATCCAGTCGGCGTGCTGCGCGAGCGTGATCCAGGTCTTCTGCCCGTTGACCAGATAGTAGTCGCCCTTGCGCTCGGCCTTGCACTTGAGCGACGCGAGGTCCGAGCCCGAGCCGGGCTCCGAGTAGCCCTGGCACCACCACTCGGTGGCGGCGATGATCGGCGGCAGGAAGCGCGCCTGCTGCTCGGGGCTCCCGAAGCGCTGGAGCACCGGGCCCACCATCTTGAGGCCGAACGGGAGCTGGATCGGCGCGCCCGCGGCGGCGCTCTCCTCCTCGAAGATGAACTGCCGCACGGGGTCCCAGCCGGTGCCGCCGAACTCGCGCGGCCAGGACGGCGCGCCCCAGCCCTTGGCGTGGAGGATCTTCTGCCAGCCCTCGATGTCCCCGCGGGTGATCTCCAGGCCGCCGAGCACGCGCCGGCGCGTCGGCTCGGGCAGGCTGGCCTCCAGGAACGCGCGCACCTCGGCGCGGAAGGCTTGCTGCTCGGGGGTGAAGTCGAGATCCATGTGGGCTCCGTCCAGCGCGCGCGAAGAGGACGCGCAGGCTCGCCTTAGGCACTCCGCCGGTCAAGTCGGGCGACGCCCGACGACGCAGTCCCGGCAAGGCGGGCAGGTCTACGGCTTCTGTGAGACCCACGCTGCACGGTCGTTGGCGGTCCGGGCCGCGCGCGCCATCCTGCCCTCGGGCTCCGTCGAGAGCGCCATCAGCGCTTGCTGGCCCTGGCCCGGCGGCGCTGCCAGAAGAGGCCGAGGCCGAAGGCGACGAACTCGAACGCCGTGCCGCCGTCCGCTGCGCCGCAGCCGCAGCCCGAGGCCCGCACGGGCGTCGGCGCCACGTTGATGGTCGCGACCGCGCTGTTGCCCACCGAGTCGGTCACGGTGACCTCGTCGATGGTGCGGCCCGTCTTGCCGGCGGTGTAGGCGCCATCGGTCACGGTCGGGCTGCCCGAGCCGCTCTTGGTCATCGCCCAGGTGTAGACAGAGCTGCCGCCGACCGCGGTGAACGAGTACTGGGTGCTGGTGACCGCATCGCGCGAGGTCGGGCTGATCGACAGACCCACCGTGACGATGAAGGCCGCCGTCGCGGTGCTGCCGAGCGAGTCGGTCACCTGCACGGTGTCGGTGGTGACGCCGTTGGTGCCCGCCGTGTAGAGGCCGGTCGCGGAGACGGTGCCGCCCGAGCCGCTGCCCGGGACCATCTTCCAGGTGTAGACCTTCGACCCGCCAGCAGCCGTCAGCTGCTGCTGGCCGCGCGGAGGCAGCGAGCCCGCCGTGGGCGAGACGGTCAGCGTCGCCGTCACGGTGATCTGCGCGACCGCCACGTTGCCGAGCGAGTCGGTGACGCGGACCGCGTCCTTGGTGTCACCGCGCGCGCCGGTCTTGTAGGCGCCGGTGGTGGGGTTGACGCTGCCGCCCGACGCGCTGGTGTCCACCAGCGTGTAGGTGAAGCCCGCGCCGCTGCCACCTGCGCCCGCGAAGGTTTGCGTGCCGAGCGGCGCGATGGTCAGCGCGGCAGGGGCGATGGTCAGCTTGGTGGTGATGGTGAAGACCGACGTCGCCGAGTTGCCCAGCGTGTCGGAGACGAGGACCGTGTCCACGCCGCCCTCGGTGGGCCCGGCCGTGTACTGGCCGGTCGAGGAGGCGAGGCCGCCGCCGGTGCTGCCCTGGGCGATGGCGTAGGCGTAGATCCCGCTGCCGCCGCTGGCGACGATCTTCTGCGTGGCGCGCGGGGCGAGGCTGGCGGCCGTCGGCGAGACGGTGAGCGCCGCCGTCACCTGCACCGTGACCGAGGCCCCGTTGCCGAGCGAGTCGGTGACCTGGATGGTGTCGGTCTTGTCGCCCGCGGCGCCGGCCTTGTAGGTGGCCGTGTCGGTCACGGTGGTGAGCGTCGCGCCCGAGCCGTTCGACGTCAGCGCCCAGGTGTAGCCGGCGAGGCTGCCGCCCGAGGCGCGGAAGATCTGCGAGGAGCGCGGCGGCAGCTGCTGCGAGCCCGGCAGGATGGAGACGTTCTCGGTGACGGTGATCTGCGCGCGGGCGAAGTTGCCCAGCGTGTCGATCACCTTGATGGTGTCGACGGTGGAGCCGACGGGGCCGGCGGTGAAGAGGCCCGCCGCCGTGATGGTGCCGCCCGAGCCCGCGCCGGCGACCGTGTCGACCGACCAGGTGTAGGCGCCGTTGCCGCCCGAGGCCGCGAGCTGCTTGGTGCCGCGCGGGGGCACGCGGGCCGCGCCGGGCGTGACCGCCACGCCGGGGCCCACCGTGACCGTGATCGAGGCGGTGTTGCCGAGCGAGTCGGTGACCTTCACCAGCTCGACCACGCCGCCGTTGGGGCCGGCGGTGTACTTGCCGGCCTGGTCGATGGTGCTGCCCGAGCCGTTGACCGCGACCACCCAGACGTAGCCTGTGCCGCTGCCGCCCGTGACGGTGATCGACTTGCTCTCACGCGGCGAGACCGTGAAGCTCGACGGCGTGGCGGAGATGGCCGCCGTCACCACCACGTTGAGCGTGGCGGAGAGGCCGAGCGAATCGACCACGGTGATGGTGTCGGTGGAGGAGCCCGTGGAGCCCGCGGTGTAGAGGCCCGTGTCGGTGATGGCGCCGCCCGACCCGTTGACGGTGAGCGACCACAGGTAGCCGGTGCCGCTGCCGCCCGAGACGGTGAGCTGCCGCGTGCCCTTGGGCGCGAGCGAGAGCGTGGCCGGGGCGACGGTCAGGCCGCCGGTGACGGTGAAGGTGGCGTTCGCGAAGTTGCCCAGCGAGTCGGTGACCTTGATGACGTCGGTGGTGCCGCCCGTGGGGCCGGCGGTGTAGACGCCCGAGGCGTTGACCGCGCAGCCCGAGCCGTTGGTGCCGATCGACCAGCTGTAGCCCGTGCCGCTGCCGCCAGCGGCGGTGAGCGACTTGGTGCCCTTCGGCGTGACGCTGGCGGTGGCCGGGGTGACGCCGACTCCCGCGCCCACGGTGATGGTGACGGTGGCGGTGTTGCTGTTGCCGTCGGTGACCCTGACCACGTCGACGGTGCTGCCCGTGGCGCCGGCCTTGTACGAGCCGGTCTGAGAGACGGTGCCGCCCGAGGTGCCGGTGGCCATCGACCAGACGAACCCGCCGCCGCTGCCGCCCGAGACCGAGAGCTGCAGCGTCTGCTGCGGGAAGGCGTTCGCGGTGGCGGGCGAGAGCGCCAGGCTGGCGGTGAGCGTGACGGTGGCGGTGGCGGACGACCCGAGCGAGTCGGTGACCTCGAGGCTGTCGCTGCCGCTGCCCTTGGAGCCGGCGAGGTAGAGGCCCGTCTGCGAGAGCGTGCCGCCCGAGGTGTTGGCGGTGAACGCCCAGGTGGCGATGGCGCCGCTGCCGCCCGCGGTGGTGAACTGCTTGGAGGCGCCCGGGGCCAGGGTGACGGCCGCGGGCGAGACGGAGAGCACCGCGCCCACCGTGATGGTCACGTTGACGCTGGCGCCGAGCGAGTCGGAGACCTTGACGAGGTCGGTCTTCGAGCCCGTCGCGCCGGCGGTGTAGAGGCCGCCCGCGGTCAGCGTCGCGCCCGAGCCGTTGGCGACGAAGGCGAAGGTGTAGCCCGCGCCGCTGCCGCCGCTCGGGGTCAACTGGACCGTGCCGCGCGGCGCCGCGTTGGCGCTGGCCGGCGAGACCACGAGGCCGCCGCCCACCGAGACGGTGGCGGTGCCGATGTTGCCGAGCGAGTCCACCACCTTGACCGTGTCGGTGGTGCCGCCGGTGGAGCCGGCCGTGTAGAGGCCCTGCGCGTCGATCGAGCCGCCCGAGGGGCTCGCCGTGAGCGACCAGACGAAGGTGACGCCGCTGCCGCCCGCGGCGGCGAACTGCTTGGTGCCGAGCGGCGCCACCGAGACGGCCGACGGGGTGATGCTGACGCCCGCGCTGACGCTGACCGCCGAGGTGGCCACGTTGCCGAGGTCGTCGGTCGCCCTCACGGTGTCAGAGGTGCTGCCCGCGCGGCCGGCGGTGTAGAGGCCGCCCGCCGTGATGCTGCCGCCCGAGGCGCTGGTGCCGACCACCCAGGTGATGCCCTTGCTGCTCCCGCCCGTGGTGGTGAACTGCTTGGTGGCGCCCGGGACCACCGCGGCGTTGGCGGGCACGACGGCCAGCGGCGCACCGACCGCGATGGTCGCGGTGGCCGTGCTCTCGAAGGAGACGACGGTGATGATGTCAGAGGTGCCGCCGGTGCCGCCCGCCGTGTAGAGGCCCGTGGAGTCGATGGTGGCGCCGGTGGACCCGCCGGTGGCGACCGACCAGGTGAAGGTCGCGCCCGCGGGGACGCCCGTGGCGGCGAACTTCTGCTGGCCTCGCGGCGGCACCGAGGCCGTGGCGGGCGAGATGGTCAGGTTGGGGAGCACGCTGACCGTCGAGGTGGCGGTGGCGCCCGAGGAGTCGAGCACTTGGAGCAGGTCGGTGACGCCGGCGGTGGGGCCGGCGAGGTAGCTGCCGCTGGTGGCGCCCAAGCTCGCGCCCGACTGGTTGTCGAGCAGCGTGTATTGGTAGTTGCTGCGCGTGCCGCCGGTGCCGACGAAAAGCTGCGTCGCGCCTGACGGCACGTTCGCGGAGGCGGGGTTGAGCTTGAGCAGAGGGAGCACATCGACCACCGCTGCCGGGCTGGCGAGGCCGTTCACCACCACTCGCACCAGCGCGTAGCCCGCCGGGAAGTCGGCCGGGACCACCGCCGCGACCGTGCTGGCCGTGAAGGCGGCCGGGTAGGCGTAGACGCTGGCGCCCGAGTCGACCGCCTGGATGCTCAGCACCGGGTAGTTGGTGGCCGAGTCGGCCGATGAGCCGCCCGACGCGCCCGAGACGCCGTTGAAGCCCGTGCCGGTGAGCGAGAGCAGGCGGCCGAGCGTGGCGCGGCTGGGGGGTGCGGTGAGCGCGGGGAGCCAGGCGAAGTCGGCGTCGGCGCCCTCGGCGAACTCCTCGGCCCAGATGGGGAAGGCGTCGGGGTGGGCGACGCCGCCCTGCACCAGCACCCGGCCCGTGCTGAGGAGCGTGGAGGTGTGGCCGTACGAGGCGTCGGCGTAGCGCACGAAGTTCTCGGAGAAGGCCCCCGTCGCCGGGTCATAGACCTCGTCGTTGAGCAGCCGGCCGCTGACGTCCTGGCCGCCGATCACCACCACCCGGCCCGAGGCGAGCGTGGTGCCCGTGGCGATGCTGCGAGACCGCGACATCGAGCCCGTCACGGTGAAGAGGCCCGTGGCAGGGTCGAACAGCTCGGCGGTCGCGTCGAAGTTGGAGGTCGCGACGCCGCCGCTGGCGAACAGCACCTTGCCCGAGGAGAGCCGCGCCGCGAGGTGCTGCGCGCGCGCCAGGAGCGGCGCGCCGGCGGTGGCACCCCAGGTACGGGCGGTGGGGTCGAAGATCTCGGCGGTGCCGACCAACGTGGTGCCGACGCGGCCGCCGACTGCCAACACCTGCCCGCCCGGCAGCAGCGTGGCGGTGTGCTGGTAGCGGGCGTCCTTGAGGTTGCCCGCGGCGGTCCACTGGCCCGTGAGGGGGTCGTAGAGGTCGCTGGTGGCGAGGGTGCCGACGTCGTCGATGCCGCCAGCCAGCAGCACGCGGCCATCGGCGAGCAGCGTCGCCGTGTGGCCCCAGCGCGGGGCTGTCTGGCTGCCGGTCGTAGAGAAGGTGCCCTGGGCGGGATCGTAGAGCTCGGAGGCGCCGATGGTGAGGCCGTCCGCGCCGACGCCGCCCGCGATCAGGACCTGGCCCGAGAGCAGCAGGGTGGCGGTCTGGAACTGGCGCCCCGTCGTCATGCGACCGGTCGCCTTGAAGGAGGCGTTGGCGGGGTCGTAGAGCTCGCAGGTGGCGATGGGGCCGAGGAAGGGGTCGCTGCCGCCGCAGACCAGCGCCTTGCCGTTCGGGAGCAGCGTCGCCGAGGCATAGAGGCGGTCGACGGCGGGCGGGTTCGCCTGCAGGTACTTCGGGTTGTAGGAGTCGTAGATCTCGGCGCTGGTGGCGCGCGTATCGACACCTGAGTAGCCGCCCTCGACCAGCACCTTGCCCGAGGCGAGCAGGGTGGCGGTGTGGAAGTAGCGGCCGGTGATCAGCGGGGCTGCCGGGCTCCAGCCGAGGTTGACGTCCCAGAGGTCGGACGTGGTCAGCGAGTCGGCGCCCGTGGTGCCGCCCGAGACCAGCACGCGGCCGTTGGGGAGCAGGGTGGCAGTGTGGCCGCTCCGCGGGGTGGTCATGGTGCCCGCGCTGGTCCAGCCGAGGCCGGGCTGCGAAGGATCGTAGAACTCCGCCGTGGCGGTAGCCGAGGGGCTCGCGCCGCCCGCGACCAGCACCACCCCCGAGGTGAGCAGGGTGGCGGTGTGGGCGGAGCGCGCGACCAACAGGTTCCCCGCCGCGGTCCAGGTGTTGGTCGCCGGGTCGTAGGTCTGCGCGGCGGTGACGAAGCCCCGCGAGGGATCGTAGCCGCCGGTCACCAGCACGCGGCCGTCGGCGAGCAGCGTGGCGGTCTGCTGGTAGCCCGGGGCCACCAGCGCGCCAGCGGCAGACCAGGAGCCGGCCGCGGGGTCGTAGAGCTCTGCCGAGCTGGCCGCGCCAGCCGGACCGGCGCCGCCGATGGCGAGCACCTTGCCGCTGGCGAGCATCACCGCCGTGTGGTTCTGCCGCGCGGTGGCGAGCGAACCGGTGGCCGAGAACGTGCCAGCGGCGGGGTCGTACACCTCGCAGGAGGAGATCGCGCCGGCGGCGCCCTGGCCGCCCGAGACGAGGACCTTGCCCGACCGGAGCATCACCGCGACCGCGCCCTGCCGGCCGGTGGCGAGCGGGCCCGTCGAGGAGTGCTTGCCCGAGCCCGGGTCGAACAGCTCGGCCGTCGAGAAGACGTTGCCGCCGGTGTTGCCGCCGCCCGCGACCAGGACCTTGCCGCTGCCGAGCAGCGTGGCGGTCTGGTAGACGCGGCCGTCGGCGGCGTTGCCCGCGGCGGCCCAGGCGCCCGGTGCCGGCGCAGCCTGCACCTTCGCAGAGGCCCCGGGGTCCTTCCGCGCGGCGGCGCCGTGGCCACCTGCGGACCCGCTTCCAGACTGGTTGCACGCGAGCGAAGCGCAGAGGCACAGCGGAAGCAGGCGGAGACAGGGGTCGATCAGGCGGCGCATTCAGGGCTCCTCGCGCGGAGATGGAAAACGGCACGTCCGGGCAAGCACAGGCAAGAAAATCCACCTTAGCCAACGCAGGCGGGTACGGGCAATCTGAGTTGAACGATTGCAGCACGGCTGCGTCATGCTCATGACACGTTTGCGGGCGGCCGCGGTGGGCCTACCCTCGGATGGCGGCGGCCACCGCCTCGAACTCCGCGGGTAGCACAACCGGGGTGTTCCTGCGCCCGCTCTCCACGCCGGCGAGCGTCCCCTCGTGGTAGCCGAGCTTGAACTCGGTGAACTTCAGGCCGTTCGCGGTGGAGACGACCACCACCCGGTCGCGCGGCCCGATGGTGCCCCGCGCGCGCAGCTTGAAGACCGCCGCCAGCGCGACGCCCGTGTGCGGGCAGGTGTAGAGGCCCGTGCGATCGGCGCGGGCGCAGGCGTCGCTGAGCTCCTCCTCGCTCGCCTGCTCGACCACGCCGTCCATCGCCTCCAGCGCCGCCAGCGCGCGCGGCGCGCTCACCGGGTTGCCGATCTGGATCGCCGAGGCGAGGCTGCGCTGGGCCGCGATCGGCGCGACCGTCTTCTGCTTCGCCTGCCACGCCCGGTAGAGGGGGTTCGCGTTCTCGGCCTGCGCCACCAAGAGCCGCGGGTAGCGCTGGATGAGGCCCAGCTCCTTCATCATCCGGAAGCCCGCGTAGAGCGCCGCGGCGTTGCCGAGGTTGCCGCTCGGGAGGACGATCCAGTCGGGGACCTGCCAGTCGAACTGCTGGACGATCTCGATGCCCACCGTCTTCTGCCCTTCGATGCGCAGCGGGTTCATCGAGTTGGCGAGATAGACGATGCCCGCGGCTGCGAGCTCCTGCACCACCTTCATGCAGCCGTCGAAGTCGCTCTCCAGCGCCAGCACCTTTGCGCCGTGGGCGAGCGGCTGCACCAGCTGCGCGGTGGAGACGAGCCCCTTGGGCAGCAGGACGACGACCGGCAGCCCGCAGGCAGCGCCGTAGGCCGCCAGCGCGGCGGAGGTGTCGCCGGTGGAGGCGCAGGCGATCGCCTTCACGTTCAGCGTCCCCTGCGCGAGCGCCTGCCGGACCACGCTCACCAGCACGGTCATGCCGAGGTCCTTGAAGGAGCCGGAGTGGGCGTTGCCGCACTGCTTGATCCACAGCTCGGTCATGCCGATCTCGCGGCCGAGGCGCTCCGCCCAGAAGAGGTTGGTGCCGCCCTCGTCGGTGGAGACGATCTTGTCGTCGGGCACCTCGGGCGCGACCCACTCGCGCTTGCCCCAGACGCCCGAGCCGTAGGGCCAGTGGGTGCGCCGGTAGCGGTCGTCGAAGAGCTTCATCCACGCCGCCGCCGAGCGGTCGCGGAGGGCGCCCAGGTCGTGGTGCACCTCGAGCAGGCCGCCGCAGGTGGGGCAGCGGTAGATCGCCTGCGTGAGCGGGAAGGTCCCGGGGCAGCCCGAGAAGCAGCGGAAGACGGCGCGGTAGGCGGACATGGGGTGGAACAGTATCAAAGCAGGCCGCGACGGGCGGGGCATCCTTTGCCGCAGGAGGGATCTCCCCGCGAGCCCGCCGCCCGGTGCGAGCGCCCTACCTGGGCCCGCCGCCCCAGCGCGCCCACGCCCAGGCCACGCGCTCCGCCGGCCCGAGGAAGGTCCACGCCAGCAGCCGGCTCGTCTTCTGCCCTTGCTTCATCTCGAGCACGCGCTGCTCCGCCACCCGCGCGGTCCGCAGCGCACGCTGCAGCTCCTCGAGGCTCTCGGCCTTCGACACCAGCGAGGTGAACCAGAGCGCCTGCGCCGCGTGCTGCGCGCTCTCCCTGATGAGTCCGCGCACGAACTCAAGCTCGCCGCCGGGGCACCAGAGCTCGCGCGCCCGTCCGCCGAAGTTGAGCGCGGGCTTCTCGCCGGCCGGGGCCTTGCCCAGGTTCCTCCACTTGCGCCGCGCGCCCTCCTCGGCCTCGCGCGCCGAGGCATGGAAGGGCGGGTTGCAGAGGGTGAGGTCGAAGCGGTCGGCGGGGAGGACGACGCCGGCGAGCGTCTTGCCGGCGTCGGGCTGGCGGCGCACGGTGAACCCCGCGCGCAGGCCTGGATTGCCTTCGATAATCCTGGTTACCGAGGCGAGCGCGCCGGCGTCCACCTCGGTCCCGACCACCCGCCAGCCGAAGGCGCCGCGGGCGACCAGGCCGTAGACGCCGCTCGCGCCGGTGCCGACGTCGAGCGCGCAGACCCGCTCCCCGCGCGGGACGGCGCCGCCGTTCAGCTCCGCGAGGAGGCCGGCCGCGTGGTGGACGTGGTCGGCCCTGCCGGGCACCGAGGGGCAGAGGTAGCCATCGGGCAGCTCGAACCGCTCGACAGAGTAATACACTTGCAAGAGCGCCGCCGCCAGGGCCCGCTGGGCCGCCGGGTCGGCGAAGTCGAGGCTCTGGTTGCCCCACTGGTTGAGCTTCACGAAGGGCGCGAGCGCGGGCGCGGCGGCGACGAGCTTCGGGAATTCGAGGCCGCCCCGGTGCGGGCTGCGCGGGTGGAGCGTCTCGCCGTGCGCGGGAGCCTTCGCAGGCGTGGCCTTGGGGCGCGGCGGAGGCATCGAACGCGGTTATCGCACGGCTGCGAACTTCGCGGTCGGCGCCGCTGGCTGCCCGAGGCCGACAACTGCCGCCTCGCCCTGTCCCACCCGCACCCCGCCTCTCGCCCGGGAACCCCCTTTCCTCGGGTTCGGACAGGCCTGGCGGAGCAAGTACCGCGAAGCCGCGCTGCGCCTGCGGATCCTCACCGACGGCCACGCGCCCGGCGAACTCCGCGCGGACACCGTGCGCAACCTCGACGCCTGGTACGCGGCCTTCGGCGTCAAGCCCGGGCAGCGGCTCTACCTGGCGCCGGAGGAGCGCGTCCGGGTCTGGTGAGGGCGCGGCGATTCGGTAACACTGGTTACCGAATCGCTACGGCCGCAGCTTCTCGGGGGTGAAGCTCGCCTTGATGCGGAAGGTGCACTCCCAGGAGAAGTCCTGGACCTTCACCACCACGAAGCAGGGGCCGGCCTCCTCGATCTTCGCGTCGAGGACCTCCAGCCTGCGGGTGAGCGCCAGCTCCTTGGTGCCGGTGGTGTAGATGGCGATGCGCAGCTGCGACCCCTCGGGCTCGGCCTCGCTCTCGAGGTGCAGCGTGCCCGGTCCAGGGCAGTCGTAGCGCACGCCGGCGGCGAAGTTGTCCGGGGTCTGCGGGTCGAGCTTGCCCTGGCCCCACTGGTCGAAGACGCCCGGCACCGAGCCGGTCTTGTAGTGGAACATCTTGTGGACCGGGCCCGCGGGCGGCTCGGAGGCCACGGGCCTCGCCGCGAGGGTCTGGGCGGGCTGGGCGGCGGGCGCCTCGCCGGGCTTCGCCTCGCCGCCGGAGCCGGGCGCAGGCAGCGCGGGCTCGGCGTGGGCGCAGGCGGTGAGGGCGGCGAGCAGGAGTCCCGGGAGCAGCAGGGCGGGGCGGCGGGCGAGCGTCATCCCTCAAGCTTTACACCACCCGGCGGGCTCGGGCGCGCTACTGGGTGATGTAGAAGAAGCCCAGGCACATCTCGTCGCCCGTGCCCTCGCCCCAGTTGAGGTCCTTGGGCGCGGCCTGCGCGCCGCCGCTGCCCACTACGGGCTGGTTCGCGGCCGAGTTGTCCCAGTGGCAGGTGATCTGCAGCGAGTCGCCGGGCTCGAAGACGACGGGGTTCTCGAACCCATAGCTCCCCTGCCAGTGGAAATCCCAGCGGGGGATGTCGAGCAGGCACTCGCTCTTGGTCCCGCCGCGCAGGATCTCCAGCCGCGCCCGGCTCCCGCGCAGGTGCTGGTGCAGCGCCGCCGAGTAGAGGTGGAACTTGCCCGGCTTGAGCACGTTGCTGGTGATGTAGTTCAGGTATCGCGTCGGGTCATAGGAGAACGAATGGACGACGTCGGCGTTGCCCGCGGGGATGGGCATCTTGCCGCTGAGCCAGTCGGGGTTGGCCCACGGCAGCACCGCCGCCTCGGCGCCCACGGTGTCGTCGAGCTTGAACTGCACCGCGCTCTGGTCCACGCCGTTCGGGTGCGCGCCGGTGTTGTAGTGGACTTGTAATACAATTTTGCTCCCGGGCAGCACCTTGATGCCCGTGCCGAACGGGAAGTCGGTCCCCACGCCGCCCGGCGCCCACGCGCCGAGCATCTGCTGGCTGGGCCCGCCCGAGCCGCCGAAGCAGGTGTAGCCCTGGCCAGGCTCGGCGTCGTCGAGGCGCTGGTAGGCGGCGGCCTGTCCGGGCGTGGCGAGGAAGGCGATCACGTGGTGCACCAGCGCGGCGTTGCCGGGCACCGCCTGGAAGCCGGTGACGTAGCGGGTGGCGGTCTCGGGCCAGTCGAGCACGAAGCAGCGGTACTCGTCGGGCGAGAGCACCGGCTGGTACGCCTCGGGTAGCTTCAGCGTGGAGTCCACCCGGGAGAGGCCCCCGGCGGCGAGCGCGCCCGAGGCGACCGGCGCGGTGGACGGGTCGCCCTGCGGCGCGCCGCGGTCGAGCCAGGCGAGCAGGGTGGCCTTCTCGGCGGCCGGCAGCGAGCGGTCGTGCTTGTAGGTGTTGCAGCCCTCGGCAGGCGGCCACGGCGGCATCACGCCCAGGGCGACCTGATCGCGGACCGACTTCTTGTGCGCCTGCACGTCGGCGAAGGTCAGCAGCGCCATCGGCGCGATGCCGCCCGTGGTGTGGCAGGAGGCGCAGCGCGCGGCGACGATCGGCTGCGCGTCGTGGAACCAGGTGGGGCCCGTGTCGGCGGCCGGGCTGCAGGCGAGGGAGCCGAGCAGCGCCGAGGCGACCAGGCCGACCAGGGTGCAGGCGAGCGGGGCGTGGGTGGGACGCGAGAGCATCCGCCTACAGTGCCCGGGGAGCGGCAGTGGGAGCAAGCAGGCCACGCCGGCTGGGCTCCCTCTATGCCATCGGCCCCGCAGCCACCGCCGCCGGCACGTCCACCGCCCCCGCCACCCCCTTCGCCTTCCGGTGGTCCTTCGCGATCAAGAGATAGATCGACGGCACGAAGAACAGCGTGAACGCCGTCCCCACCGCCATGCCCGCCACCAGCACCAGGCCGATGCTGTTGCGCGCCGCCGCTCCGGGCCCGGTCACCAGCGTCAGCGGGAAGTGTCCGCAGACCGTGGCCACCGAGGTCATCAGCACGGGCCGCAGGCGCGTCACCGCCGCCTCCCTCACCGCCGTGACCTTGTCGTAGCCCTTCTCCTGCAAGTGGTTTGCAAATTCAACGATGAGGATGCCGTTCTTGGCGACGAGGCCCACCAGCGTCACGAGGCCCACCTGCGAGTAGACGTTGAGCGTCGTCGTCCACCCGTCGGTGAAGAAGTGCATGTTCGGATTCGGCATCTTGAGGAAGGTCATCGCCAGCGCGCCGAACATGGCGAGCGGGACCGAGCCGGCGAGGATGACGAACGGGTCGCGGAACGAGTTGAACTGCGCCGCCAGCACGAGGAAGATCAGCACCACGGCCAGGAGGAACGCGGGCAGGAACTTGTCGCCCTCGACCCGGAGCTGCCGGGACTCGCCGGTGTAATCGAGGGCATATCCCTGCGGCAATACCTTGGCAGCCTCGGTCTCGAGGTACTTGAGGCCGTCGTCGATCGATCTCGCGACGCCGCTG
>JAYWAO010000289.1:0-1727 GCA_043782365.1 Deltaproteobacteria bacterium | reverse complement strand
GCAAGGTCTTGGCGCAGGCGTGGGGTTCGCGAACCGCGCGGGTTCCTCGGCCGCCACGCCCGCCGGCCCGCTGCAAAGCGACCGCGCCCGCTTCGGAGTACGGGGAGGTGGGCGGGTCACTCCTCCGCGGCCAGATCGGGGTCCGTCTCCTCTTCGGCGCCGGTGACGTCGGCTTCGAGCGTTGGCGGGGCGGCAGGCTCCGCCAGGTGCCGGCTCCACGGGCTGCGGGCGAGGTCGGGTCCGAGCGGGCCGCGGGGCGGAGCGCGGGGAACGCGGCC
The DNA here is from genome assembly GCA_043782365.1 of Deltaproteobacteria bacterium. Classification (GTDB taxonomy): domain Bacteria; phylum Myxococcota; class Myxococcia; order Myxococcales; family 40CM-4-68-19; genus CAIWCD01. The sequence goes on along the minus strand of JAYWAO010000289.1, from coordinate 1,449 downwards.
GCCGCCGAAGCGGCCCTCGAGCGGCGCGCGCTTGAGCAGGCCCTTGATGCCCGAGGAGAAGCCAGCCGCCACGAAGGCGTCGCGCAGAGGTGAGCGCTCGGCCTCTACGCCGTCGATGCGGGCGAGGAGCAGCGCCTTGCGCCGACCCGAATCGACCAGGTTCGCGAGCGCGCGCACCAGGGCGGAGAGCGCCTTGCCGCGCGCGGGATCGCCCTCGGGGAGCCAGGTGGTGAGGCCCTGTTCGCCGCGCGCGAGCACCGCCAGGAGCGCGCCGTCGTGCAGCACTACCTGTGCGCCGGCGCCGCGCTGGGGGCGGGCTGCAAGTGATGCGGGCTCGCTCGGACCCGACGCCGGTCGCGCGGGCCACGGGAGCCCGGCGCCGTAGGGATTCGCCGGATCGGTCGCGGCCAGCACCAGCGCCGGGCCGCTCTCCTCTGAAGGCTCGCGCAGCGCGCGGAGTCGCTCTTCTGCCCCTGGCTGCGCGAACTGGGTCGCGCCGAGGCCCGCCACGAAGAGCCCGCGGCGGACGCGGCCCGCCTCCTCCATCGCCTTGAGCACGCCGTAGACCGCGGTGAAGCCGCCTGGCACCTCCTCGGCCATCACCGCTTCGCGGGTGAGCACGCCGTGGCGGGCGAGCAGCGCCGCCGCGAGCGCAGCAGCCCGCTTGGTGGGCCCGGGGCCCGCCTTCCCGGCGGCGTCGCCGAGCGGGGGCAGGAGCGCCCAGCGGCCCTCGCTGCCCGGCAGGCCCGACCTGCGCGAGCGGAACCCTCGCGCCGCGAGCAGCGCGCGCTTCTCCTTGGCGGAGCCGCCCTCGGCGCCGCCCAGCCACGAGCGGAGCGGGGCGAGCGTGTCGTTCGTCACCTCGCCTGCCCAGACGAGGTCCCAGAGCGCGGCCAGCACGTCGGCTGGGAAGGCGCTCGCGGCGGTGACCAGCTCGGCAAAGAAGCTGGCACCTTGTTTGTGTAAGACACCACGGAGCTTCGCCTGGAGCTCGCCGGGCGCAGGCGTGGCCGCGGGGCCGAGCAGCGGCAGGTGGTCGGTGAGGTAGAGCGCCAGCCTTCCATCGCGGCCGCCGAGCGGACCGAGCCCGCGCCAGACCACCTCACCCGCCGAGCAGAGCAGGTCGAGGTCGGCCTCCTGCAGCGGCTGCACGCGCGCGCCCAGCACGGTGAAGAGCGACGAGGCCAAAAGCGGAGCGCCTTGCAGCTGCTCGATGGCCGTCAGCAGCGCGTCGGCCCCCCGGCGCGGGTGGTCGACCCCGTGCCACTCCACCGCAAACCGGCCCAGCGCGGCGGGCTCCACCGGCTCGATCTGCTGGCGCAGCCGCGAGAGCGAGCGCCGCTTGAGGGTGCGCAGCACCTCGGCGTCCACCCACTCGCGGCCCGCTATCCCGCGCTGGAGGCGGCGCGGGAGGAACTCGCCCTCGAGCACGCGGTCCTGCGCGGCGAG
>JAYWAO010000288.1:0-4929 GCA_043782365.1 Deltaproteobacteria bacterium | reverse complement strand
GCGCATCTCGTCGTTGCTCCTCCTCGGAAACCGCAACGGGTTGACTCGTCGTCGCGCCTAGAGCTGCTTGCCCCTCACCACCCGGGCTTTTGTCCGGTCAGCTGATCGGTGCTCTAGGCGAGCGGCTTGCGCTCCGGCACCGCGGCCGCCGCCAGCGGCACCAGCGCGCGCAGGAGCGCGAGGAACCGCTGCTCCACCTGCGCCGCCACCTCCATCACCTCCTGGTGGCTCAGCGCCACCGGCGAGATGCCGGCCGCGAGGTTGGTGATGCACGACACGCCGCAGACGGGCAGGCCCATGTGGGCGGCGGCGATCACCTCGGGCACCGTGCTCATGCCCACCGCGTCGGCGCCGAGCGCGCGCGCCATCCGCACCTCGGCCGGCGTCTCGTAGGAGGGCCCGTTGAACCAGGCGTAGACCCCGCGCTGCAGCGGGCCGCCCGTGCTGGCGGCGGCCTCGTCGAGCGCGGCGGCGAGGCGCGGGTCGTAGGCGTGCGACAGATCGGGGAAGCGCGGCCCGAGCGCGTCCTCGTTGGGGCCTGTCAGCGGGTTCTTGCCGGCGAGGTTCAAGTGGTCGGTGAGGCGCATCAGGTCGCCCGCCTTGAAGCCCGGGTTGCAGCCGCCCGCCGCGTTGGTGACGACCAGCGCCCGCGCTCCGAGGGCCGCCAGCACCCGGGCCGGGAACGCCACCGTCTGCGCGTCGTGGCCTTCGTAGCCGTGGATGCGGCCCTGAAGCGCCAGCACGGGCACGCCGGCCACCTGTCCGAGCACGAGGCGGCCCTTGTGGCCTTGCACGGTGGCGGCCGGAAAGCCGGGCAGCGCCGAGAACGGCAGCGCGCGGGCACCCTCGAGTCCGTCGGCGAAGGCGCCCAGGCCGGAGCCGAGGATGACGGCGACGGGAGAGGAGTCGAGTGGCAGCGAGAGGCCAGCGCGGGCGGCGCGGGCGCAGTCGAGAACGCGGTCGGTCCAGTTGTGCACGGAGGCGCTCCTAGCATGGAACGCTGCGGAGGACAGCCGGTCACCGCCCGGAGAGGTGGTGTGGTCGGCGCTCGTGGACGCCGATCCCGTCGGCGCGACTACGTCCCGTCGCTGGTGGCGATCGCCAGCCGCTCGACGCCCGCCGCCTTCGCGGCCTCCATCACCTCGACCACCTTGCCGTGCTGCGTGCCCGTGTCGGCCTGGATGATCACCTGCGCCTGCGGGGCCTCCTTGATGAGCGCCACCAGCCGCGCCTTCACCGTCTCGAGGTCGACCGCCTTCCCCTCGACGACGATCTGCCCGTCGACGGTGATGCCGATGGGGAAGTCGCGCGCCGCCTGCTGGATCTCGCGCGCGGCGCCCTTGGGCAGGTCGACGCGCACGCCCGCGCCGGCGCCCGCCTGGCCCTGCTCGACCAGCGCGGTGCTGGTCACCATGAAGATGATCAGCAGCACCAGGAAGATGTCGGTGAGCGGCGTGATGTTGATGTCGCCGAAGACCGCGGGGCCCTCGTCGTCGTCGTGGTGGTGGGGCTTGCTCGGGCCGCTCATCGCCATGGGTCAGCCCTTCGCCGCTGCGGGAGGGGCGCTGGCCGGGGAGGCGGCGAGCGCCGGGTGGCCTTGCTGCGCCTGCGACATCTCCTGCGCCACCTCCGAGAGCTCGTCGCAGCGCAGCCCGAGCGAGAAAGCCTCGCGCGAGATCCGCGCCGTGAAGAAGTTGAAGAGCACCACCGCCTCGACGGCCACCGCGATGCCGGCCGCGGTGGTGATCAGCGCCTCGGAGATGCCGCTCGCCACCACCGCGAACCCGCCCGCGCCTGCACCGGCCATCGAGCGGAACGACTTGAGGATGCCCCACACCGTGCCGAAGAGGCCCACGAACGGGAGCGTGGCGCCCATGGTGGCGAGCATCCACATCGGCCCGCGCATCTCCTGGACCACCTCGCGGCGCGCGCGGTCGATGGCGTCGGCGATGCGGTCGGGACGGGTGATGCGGTCGAGCGCCGCGCGGTAGATGCTGGCGACGGCCACCTGCGAGCGGTTCGCCTCCGAGAGCGCCACCGCCCCGTCGCCGCGCAGGAGCGGTCGCACCACCGCTTCGTGGAGCTCCTGCGCGCGCGCCGAGAAGCCCTTCAAGAAGAGGAACCGCTCGAGGCCGATGACGAGGGCGCCCACCGACGCGAGCAGGATGAGGCCCATGGTGACCCCGCCCTGCTTCACGAGGTCGAGGAGTTCAGTGAAGTTCATCGTTCGTGTCTAACACGCGGGGGCAGGCGGTACTTCCGACGGTGCGTGTCGGAACGTTGCGAGGACGCGAAGGACGCCGCCCGGCTGCCCTACTCGTCCTCCGGCTTCTCCCCGCGCACCGCCCGCTGCAGCTCGATCTCCAGCCGCGTGAAGAGGTCGGTGTTCCCGTCCTGCGTGTAGCCTTGGAGGTTCTTCGCGTACTCGGGGATGCGCTCGAGGAACTCGCCGAGGACCTTCCCGTCGAGCTCGTCGGCGTACTTCCCGTAGCCGCACTGCTCGAGGTAGCGGCCGTTCATCACCTGCTCGAACTGCTTGGCCACGGGCACCGCCAGCATCGGGCGGTGCAGGTAGACCGCCTCGCCCATCAAAGTGTAACCGCCGCTGGCGACCACGCCGCGCGCCGACCTCAAGTCGTCGATGAAGCCCGCCTCGCTGAACGGCAGGTAGACGAGGTTGCCCTCGCGGACGGGCTCCTTGAGATCTCGCCGCAGCCCGTAGACGCGGCACTCGCGGCCGAGCGCATCGAGCTCCTCCACCAGGCGCGGGTTGGAGGTGTACGTCTGGTAGACGAGCAGGTGGTCGCCCTCGCCGGGCCTCGCGGCCAGCACCTCGTCGCGGAGGATGCTCGGGTGCAGCGAGGTCCGCTTCTTGCGGAGCTCCGGGTAGAAGAAGGTGGTGATCAGGTAGTGGAAGCAGCCCGGCGCCTTCGCCTTGGTGATGCCCTTGGCGAGCTGGAACTCGCCCTCGTGGCCCTGGGTGATGGCCGCCTCGTGCTTGCAGCGGTTCACCATCTGGATGTTGTCGACCGAGATCACCGGGATGCCCCGGTTCTTGGCGAAGAGGTAGCTCCAGCTCTCGAAGTCGCAGATCACCACGTCGGGCTGGAACTTCTCGGCGATCTCGAAGTAGGCCTTCACGTTCTGCGGCCAGCCGCCGGTGATGGCGCCCTTGGCGTTCTCCAGCAGCGTGCGGAAGTTCGAGACCTCGTTGTCCTCGGCGACGATGGTGAGGCCCCAGATCTTCTTCACCGCGAGGTGCTCGCCCGCGCGCTTCGCCAGGTAGTCGTACGCGCGCCCCGAGACCACCACCTGCACGTCGTGGGTCTTCACCAGCTCGTCGAGGATCACCCGCGAGCGGATCGCGTGGCCCATCCCTTCGCCGACCACGCCATAGAGGATGCGCATCCTGCCGCCCCGTTTCGATAATCTTCGTTAACTGCTCGTCAGCCGATCCGCTCGAGCAGCGGCTGCTGCGGAGGCGGCGCGGTGTCGCCGACCTCGTAGGCGGCGCGCAGCCGGGCCTCACCCGCGTCGAGCCGCGCCTCGGTCTTGCCGTGCAGCTCCGCGAGGACGTCGCCGGCCCGGACCACGTCGCCGATCTTCTTGCGCAGGAGCAGGCCGGCGGCCGGATCGACCGTGTCCTCCTTGCGCGCGCGGCCCGCGCCCAGCTCGACGGCGGCGAGCCCGCAGAGCTCCGCGTCGAGCCGCGAGACCACCCCCGAGGCCTGCGCCTTCAGCTCGCGCACCATCTTCGGCCAGGGCATCCGCGACGGGTCCTCCACCACCCGTCCGTCGCCGCCCTGCGCCTCGATCAGCTCGGCGAACCGGCGCGCCGCGGAGCCGTTGGCGAGCGCCGTCTCCAGCCGCATGCGGGCGAGCGCGCGGTCTCCGTCGACGCCGGGCGCGTTCCCGAGGAGCAGCATCTCGGTGCCGAGCAGGAGCGTCAGCTCGCGCACGTCGCCGGGGCCGCCGTCGTGGAGGACATCGATCGACTCCTTCACCTCGACCGCGTTGCCCACCGCGTAACCGAGCGGCGTGTCCATCGGCGTCAGCAGCGCGACGCAGCCGCGGCCCACCGCCTTGCAGAGGTTGACCATGGTGCGCGCCAGCTCGCGCGCCTGCGGGAGGGTCTTCATGAAGGCCCCCTTGCCCACCTTGACGTCGAGCACCAGCGCGTCGATGCCCTCGGCGAGCTTCTTCGAGAGGATCGAGGAGGCGATGAGGGGGATCGACTCGACGGTCGCCGTCGCGTCGCGCAGTGCATACAATTTCCGGTCGGCGGGCGCGATCTCGGCGGTCTGGCCGATCAGGCAGACGCCGAGGCGGTTCACCAGCTCGGTGAAGCGCGCCAGCGAGAGGTCCACCGAGAAGCCCGGGATGCTCTCCAGCTTGTCGAGCGTGCCGCCCGTGTGGCCGAGGCCGCGGCCGCTCACCATCGGCACCTTCACGCCGCAGACGGCCACCAGCGGCGCGAGCGGGAGCGAGATCTTGTCGCCGACACCGCCCGTCGAGTGCTTGTCGACCTTCTTGCCCGGGATCGCCGAGAGGTCGAGCACCTGCCCGCTGTGCAGCATGGCGTTGAGCCACGCCGGCAGCTCGGTGACGGGGTCCATCCCGCGGAAGAAGACGGCCATCAGGAAGGCCGCGAGCTGCTCGTCGGCGACGCCGCCGGTGGTGGCGCCCCAGGCGAGGTACTGCAGCTCCGCCTCGGTGAGGGTGCCGCCGTCCCGCTTCTTGTGGATGAGGTCGTACGCGCGCATGGGGGGGGAGGAGGGTGGCCCAAGCAGGATCTTGCGTCAATGCGAAGGGTGGAGCGGGGGTGCAGAGCCCGCGAGTCGGGTGGCCGTGATCAAGGTGCACATTCGGATCGGACGGGCACCCACCAGTCGACCAGTGATCTGGGACGCGGGCCGGCGGCCCTGCTAG
>JAYWAO010000287.1:0-13553 GCA_043782365.1 Deltaproteobacteria bacterium | reverse complement strand
TGGCCGAGGAGGAGACGTTCCGCTCTGATCTTCTCGCGCGGGTGGCGGGGTGCGTGGTCGAACTGCCGCCTTTGCGCGAACGCTGCGAGGACCTGGGCCTGCTCATAGCGACGATCGCGGGGAACCTGTCACAAGGGGCGCGCGGCCCAGTCCGATTCTCCTGTGATGCCGGCAGGGCTCTGCTCTCCTACCAATGGCCTCGTAACATCCGCGAGTTGGAGAAGGCCGTGGTGTCCGCCTCGTTGCTGGCCGACGGCGCAACGATCGGCCTCGAGCACCTACCCAAGGCGATCACCGAAGACTCGGCGCCTGCCCTGCCGGCGAAAGACGCAGAGAGGCGAGAGACGCTCGTCGCGCTCCTCGGCCAGCACAATGGGAACGTGGCAGCAGTGGCGCGCGAGATGGGCAAGGCGCGCATGCAAGTGCATCGTTGGATCCATCGCTACCAGATTGGGCTGGCCGCCTTCCGGCGCTGAGGCGCCCCTGGGACGTCCACCTCGAGCCGGGTCCTGCTCACTCCACACCGGCCTTGGAGAGGTAGAAGATCGCGTTCCTGGAGATCTTCATCTGGCCCAGCCCGGCGTGTGCCTGGGTTGGAGCCCCGCGGGCCTAGAAGCAGACCACTGCAAGCTCGCCGCGTGCTGTCACGCTCCCGTCGGCGGGCCACTTCGGTGACGCCTTGCAAAGCGCCACCGCGCCTGCCTGCTCGTCGTCCGAGGGCGAGCTGAAGGCGTGCTGGCTCGCCGCGCTGAACAGGGGCGCGATCGACCATGGCACCGAGAGCGCGGAGTGGTTGAGGTCGCTGCCGCGGATGAGCTGCCCCTCGTACCAGGGCGAATGGCCGACGGCGGAGATGCGGCGGACCTGCGCGAGGCCGGGCTGCTGCTGCAGGCGCGCGGTCACCAGCACCGCCTGGGCGAGGTCGCGGTCTTGCAGCGCGCGCTGCTCGCCGAAGACGCGGTGGGCGAGGCCCGCGTCGCAGAAGGCGAGCGTACCGGCGAGCGCGAGGGTGAGGGTCCGCGCGCGGCGCGAGGGCAGGAAGCGCAGCGCCAGCGCTGCGCCGCCCGCCAGGAGCAGGCCATGCGCAAGGCCCAGGCGGAGCACGCCGTTCCAGTAGAGGAGCGGCAGGGCGACGCCGGAGAGGCAGAGGGCGGCGGCGATCCCGAGCGGCAGGGCGATCCAGAACCGCGCGGGCGCGCGCTCGCGCACCGACTGCACGATGGCCCCGAGGACCCCGAGCGCCAAGAGCAGCACCTCGAGCGCAGCCACCGCCTGCGGCCGCAGCCACTGGTCGCGCCAGAGCAGGCCGACGAGGTAGCGGCGGGCCTCGAAGAAGCGGCCGGGCACCTCGGCGGCGTGGAGGAGGCGGCTGCGCGGGTCGGGCTGCAGGTCGAACAGCACCACCGCCCCGCGCTGCAGCGCGAAGTAGCCGGCGAGGCCCAGCGCGAAGGCGCCGAGCGGCAGGAGCGCGCGGCGCAGCGCGGCGGGGCCGTCGTCGAGCAGGTCGCTGAGCAGCGCCAGCAGCAGCAGGAGCGCGGCGAGGTTGAAGGCGGTCTGGTAGGTCGCCAGCGCGGCGCAGAGCAGGAGCGCGGCGGCGCCCACCGGCTTGGGCGCGGCGGGCGCGCTCTCGGGCGCGCGCAGCATGGCCACCGCGGCGATCCCGCAGAGCGAGGCCACCGCGAGGAAGAACGGCCCCAGGCGGAAGGTCCAGAGCTCGGTGTGGGTCCAGTCGAGGAAGACCAGCGCGCAGACGAAGGCGTGCCGCGGGCCCAGGCCCAGCACGCGCGCGCAGAGCAGCGCGGAGAAGGCCAGCAGCGGGATCGCCAGCAGCGAGAGCAGCGAGTGGGCGTAGACCGGGTCGGGCCCGAGCGCGAAGAGCAGCGCGTGCAGCGCGGCCTGCAGGAAGCGGCCCTGCGAGAGCTCGAAGCGGTGCGTGCCGGCGAAGTCCTGCGTGGAGGCGAGGGCCCAGTCGTCGCTGGCCATCACGCCCGGGGCGAGCTGCGGCCAGAAGGCGGCGAGCAGGAGGCCAGAGAGCACCAAGAGCGCGCGGCCTTCACCGGGGCGCAGCACCAAGAGGGACCGCAGGGCGGCGAGTCCAGGCGAGGCCGCGGGGCGCGCCGGCGGCTGCACCTTGGGCAGCGAGATCGGCCGCGGCGCCCGAGGAGCCGACGTCGGAGGCGGTGGGGCGGAGCCGGTCACTTCGGCATCTTACGCTGTCATTTGCGCGTCAGCAGGCCTTCCCCGAGCAGCGCCAGCACCGCCAGCAACAAGAGCGGCCCCCACAGCGGCGTGCCGCGCGGCCCCTGCGCCTCGCTCGCCGAGCCCGCCACCTGCGCGCTGCCAGCGCCCCCGAGCAAAGCCTTGAGTTCGGACTCATCAACCCGGCGCAGGTCACTCTCCCTGGGGTCGGGCTGCGCGGCGAACGCCAGCGACGGCTCGTCGCGCGGTGGAGAAGAGCCGGTCGCCACCTGCACGCGGAACACGCCCGGCGCGGCCGCGGTCACCAACATGCCCTCGGGCTGCCCCGCGGCGCCGGCCTCCGCGGACGCCGCGCGCGCGGGCCGCAAGGGGAGCGGCTTCCCGTCGGGCCCGGAGACCGCCACCACGCGCTGTCCCGCTCCCGGCGCGACCGCGCGCTCCGCTCCCACCAGCGAGGCCGCCGCGCCCTTCTCCTCGAGCGCGCCGGCGAGGTAGCTGACGATCTGCTGCAGCACCGGCAGGAAGCTGGGCCGGATCGGCCAGTCGGTCCAGGTGGCCGACACCGAGGTGGTGAGCAGCACCACCCGGCCCGCGCCGAGCGGGGCCTCGACCAGCGCGGGCGCGCCGTCGTCGAACGAGGCGATGCTGCGCACGTCGGGCCGGCCCTCCGCCTTGAGCAGCGCGTAGCGGAAGGTGCGCGCCGAGGACATCCCCTCGCGCCCCTCGGGGCCGAAGACGCGGAAGATCGGGTGCTGCCAGTCGATCAGGCCGAAGCGGGCCGCGGGGCCGCTGGTGGGATCATCGGCGCCGGGCGCGCCCTCGGCAGCGCCGCCGCCCGCGCTCTTGAGCAGGTGGAGCGGACGGGGCAAGAGCGAGCCGAGCGCTTCGTTGTCGGTGTCGGGATCGGCGTGGTCGCCCAGCGCGATGAAGAGCCCGCCGCCCCGCTGCACGAAGGCGCGGAGCTTCTCGGTGAGCGGCTTCTTTGGCGCGGCCACGTTGAGCAGCAGCACCACGTCGGCGTCGTCGAAGGGCCGCGTCTCGGCGGCGCCGAGGTCGAGGGTGGTGAGCTGGATCCGGCCTCCCGTGCGGGCCGCGGAGAGCGCGGTCTCGACGAACCACGCCTCGTCCCGGGTGCGCAGGCTGGCGGGCGCGCCGTCGATCACCAGCGCCCGCACGTCGCGCGGCACCGGGAGCGCGAAGTCGCGCGCGTCGTCCTCGTCGAGGCCCTGGGGCTGCTTCGCCAGCTCCACCCGGCCCGTGACGAGGCCCGCGGGCAGCACCGCGCCGAGCGTCTTCTTGGCGGTCGCGCCCGCCGGCAGGTCGATGAAGCCCTTGGCCACCTGCTTGTCGCCGATGCGCAGGCTCACCGGCAGCGCCTCCAGCGCCTTCTTCCCGTAGTTGGCGATGGTGGCGACGACCTCATAGCCGCGCGGGCCCAGACGGGGTGCGGGCTGCGCGGCGACGGCGATGACGGCCGCGTTGGGCAGGTCGGCGCCGGGCGAGGAGAACAGCGAGGCCGCGGCGTCGATCAACGCCACGCTCGGCCGCACCGGCGTCTGGTCGGCTGCGCCCGGCGCGGCCGGCACCAGCGGCGGCGGCGCGTCGAGGCGGATCGAGTGCGCGGCGAGATCGGTGAAGGCGATGATCCGCTTCCCCGGCACGGTGCTCGCGCCCAGCGCGCGCGCCGCCTGCGCGAGGCAGGTGGTGAGGTCGCTCCCGCTCCAGCCGGCCCCGGCCTCGCGCAAGAGCCGCTGCGAGGCTGCGCGATCGAACGACGGCGCCCCGAGCGGCGCCAGGAACCCCTCGGGTCCGGCGCAGAGGCCCACCAGCGCGGGCTCGTCGGGGCCGAGGCGGTCGAGCGCCGCGAGCGCCTCATCCCGGGCGTTGGCGAAGAGCGTCTTCTCGCCGATTCGATAACGCATCGATAACGAAGCGTCGAGCACCAGCGCGGTGGCCTGCGGCCCGCTGGCGGCGCTGGCGATCCCGCCCTTGGGGAGCAGGCTCGGTCGGGCCAGCGCGGCGGCGATGCCGAAGAGCAGCAGGCAACGAGCGAGGAGCAGCAGGATCTGCCGCAGGCGGATCTGCCGCCGCTTCTGCCGGTGTGAGCGGAGCACGAACTCGATGGCACCGAACGCCAGCGGCCGCGGCTGCCGCCGGTTGAAGAGGTGGATGAGGATCGGCAGGCCCACCGAGAGCAGGCCCCAGAGGTAGCCCGGGTGGGCGAAGGAGAGCCGCTCCATCGCCTTAAGCCTCCTCGCGGCGCTTCAGGAGCTGCAGGAGCGCGCGGTCGGGGGGGGCGTCGGTGGGGAGCAGCGCGTGCTCGGTGCCCGAGCGGAGCAGCTCGCTCTTGGTGGCGGCGAGGAAGCGCCCGAACTCCACGAGGTAGCTCTCGCGGATCTGGCGGGGCTGCGCGTCGATCTGCTCGGGCCCCTCGAGAGAGACGAACCTGGTGGGGTCGTCGAAGGGGAAGTCGAGCTCCTCGCGGTCGAGCGTCTGCAGCGCCAGCACGTCGTGCCGCCGGCCGCGCAGCCGCTTGAGCGCAGCCACGCTTCCCGTCGCCAGCGGGTGCTCGCCCGCGGCGGCCGGCTCGGCGATCGAATCGAAGAAGTCGCTGCAGCAGACCACCAGCGCGCGGCGGCCGGCCTTCTCGGCGGCGCACTCCAGCGCCTGCGCCAGCGTGGTGGGGCCCGTGCCCTTGGTGGTCTCCAGCCGGCGCAAGAGCTCCTGGACGTGGCCGGGAGAGGAGCCGAACGGCAGGAAGCTGCGGACGCCCGCCGGCAGCGGGTCGCCGCCCGGATCCGGCGTGCCCGCCACCAGGAGCGCCACCTTGTCGCCCTGCCGCGCCAGCAGCACCGCCAGCGCGCCCGCGCAGACGGCGGCGTAGTCGAGCTTGCTGAGCGCCCCGCGGCCGTAGGCCATCGAGCCGGAGCCGTCGACCACCAGCAGCGCTCTTAGATTGGACTCCATCTCGAACCGCTTGACGTAGTACTTGTCGAGCCTGGCGAAGGCGCGCCAGTCGATGTGCTTGATCTCGTCGCCGACCCCGTACTCCTTGTGCTCGCTGAACTCGACCGACTGCCCGTGGTGCGGGCTGCGGTGGAGGCCGGCGAGCACGCCCTCCACCACCTTGCGGGCGCGCACCTGCAGGGGTCCCAGGCGGGCGAGGAGCTGTGGGTCGAGCGGCAAGAGCGTTCCTTCGGAGCGGGCTGCGGGTGATCGAATCGCTGACGGCGGCGAGAGGAGGCGCTACGCCTTCAGCTCCTTGAGCAGCTGCGCGATCACCGCTCGCGAATCGACCCCCTCGGCTTCGGCGTGGAAGTTGGTCAGCACCCGGTGGCGGAGCACGGGCTCGGCGAGCGCGCGGACATCCTCCACCGTGGCCGCCGGCCGGCCGTCGAGCGCGGCGCGGGCCTTGGCGCCCAGCACCAGCGCTTGCGACGCGCGCGGACCCGCGCCCCAGGAGACGAACTGGCCGACGAAGCTCGAGTCGCCCTTGGCCCCCTTGAGGCCGGCGCCGGGGGGCCGGGTGCGCCGCACCAGCTCCACCGCGTGGGTGATCACGTGGTCGGCGCAAGGCACGCGCAAGACCAGCTCCTGCAGCGCCCGGATCTGCTCGGGTCCGAGGATGTGCGTGAGCGTCTGCTGCGCGCCCGAGGTGGTGCTGCGGACGATCTGCACCTCCTCGTCGTGCGAGGGGTAGCCGACGTCCACCATGAAGAGGAAGCGGTCGAGCTGCGCCTCGGGCAGCGGGTAGGTGCCCTCCTGCTCGATCGGGTTCTGCGTCGCGAAGACGAGGAACGGCTCGGGCAGCTGGTAGGTGCGGCCGCCCGCCGTGACGCGCTTCTCCTGCATCGCCTGCAAGAGCGCCGCCTGCGTCTTGGGCGGCGTGCGGTTGATCTCGTCGGCGAGCAGGACGTTGGCGAAGACGGGCCCCTGCACGAAGCGGAAGGCGCGGCGGCCGGTGGTGTGGTCCTCCTCGAGCACGTCGGTGCCGGTGATGTCGGAGGGCATCAGGTCGGGGGTGAACTGGATCCGGTTGAACGAGAGCGAGAGCGACTCGGCCAAGGTCGAGATCAGCAGCGTCTTGGCGAGGCCCGGCACCCCGACGAAGAGGCAGTGGCCGCGCGCGAAGAGCGAGATGAGGAGCTGATCGACCACCGCCTCCTGGCCCACCACGCGCTTCTTGATCTCGCCGAGGATGCGCCGGCGCGCCCCGCCCAGCTCCGCCACCAGCTCGGCGTCGGTGGCGCCCGCGTACACCTCGGAGGCCAGCGCCGCGGGAGCGACTTCGACGCCAGCGGCAACTTCAGGAAGTGCGGTCACAGCAGACTGCTCGCTCATGGTGGCGTGTCCTTGGCCTTGCCTTCGGTCTTGCCGCTTGCGTCCTGCTCTTCGATTCTCGGGACGGTCAGGTCGACGACGTCCCTGCCGTCAGCCGTCTTGCCGGTGTTCACCACCTGCGGTCTGCCCGTCAGCAGCGCCAGCGCCTTCTGCTCGCGCTGCTGCAGCGGCTTGTCCTTCTTCAGCACCGCGACCTGGTGCCAGATCACGTGCAGCCGGGGGTCGAACGGATCGACCGCCACCACCGCCTCCAGCGCGGTCTCGGCCTCGTCGAGCGCGCCGTTCTTCAGCAGCACCTCGGCGAGCAGGATCTGCGCCGACGAATCGCCCGGGTCCTTCGCCACCGCCTGCCGCAGCGCCGCTTCGGCGATCTGCGTGTGCCCGCTCTGCAGCTCGGCGAACGCGAACCTTCGCGCCAGCGTCGGGTCCTCCTCGGCGAGCCCCGCGCGCGCCTTGCCGTACTCGAGGGCGGCAGCCACCCAGCGGCGGCGCGCGAAGAGCAGATCGCCCAGCCGCGCCGACTTGCGCACTTGCGGGTCCTTCGACTCCTCGCCGTGCGGACCGCCATCGGGCGGCGCGCCGTCGGGGCCCGGGGACCTCTCCTTCACGTCCTCCTTGAACACCAGCTTGCGCGCGCCCTTCTTCACCGCAGCAGCGTTCGCGGCGGGGTTCTGCGCCAGCTTCACCGCGAGCTTCCCGCGAGGCCTGGCGACCTCGGCGCGCCAGTCGGCCTCGAACTCGCGGAACGACTTCCCATAGGCCTGCGCCACCGCCTGCTCGTCGGTCATCCCCGCGGCCATCGCCGCCACCAGCTCGGTGAGGCCCGCCTGCCCGCTGCGGGAATGGAGCAGCCGCATCGCCGCCTCCACCTCGGCGAAGGCGAGCGCGGCCTTCTCCTGCGTGGGCAGCTTGGCGATCGACGGGTGCATCGCCGCGAAGGGGATCAGCTCCTTGGCCTTGGCCGCCTTGTAGAGCAGCGCTTCTTGCAGGTCGTCGACCGCCTGCCCCGGCGGCCCGCGCCAGCGCGTCTCGAGAAACTTCGCGAGGCCCTCGTGCAGCCAGATCGGCACCGTGTTGTGGCCCTTGCGCGTCACCAAGTAGTGGACGAACTCGTGCGAGACGGTGTCGAGCCACGGGTACCCGCGCAGGAGCGCGCGCGGGCTGGTCACCATCAAGCGGTTGTACTTGCAGAGCGCGATGGTCCCCGAGCCCTTGATCTCCGCGACGGTGAGCGGCGAGACGCGGGCCAGCGCCTGCGGGGTGTCATACACTTCCAGGCGCACCTTGCCAGGCGGCTGGTAGCCGAGGTCCTGCGTCAGCGCGGCCCAGGCCTTCTCCAGCGCCGCCAGCGCGTGCGGCGCCAGCAGCTGGTCCTTCTCGGCCTTGGCGACGAAGACGAAGTGCGCGCTCTCGACCACCTTCGCGCCGCGGACTTCGTCGGCCGCGTTCTTCGCCAGCCTGAGGTGCTGCTCGAACGGCGCGGTGCCCGCTTCGGCGCGCTCCTGCGCGTCCTGGAAGGCCTTCACCGCCTCGTCATAGCGGCCCTGCTCGAAGAGCACCCGGCCGCGAAGGAACGAGGTCTCGGCGGTGTTCGGGTACTTGGAGAGCAGCTCGCCGAGCGCCGCGGACCCGGCCTCGACGTCCCAGGCGTCGAGCTGCTCGAGCCCCTTGTTCATCAGGACGGCGGCCTCGGGATTGGCCGCGCGCGCGGGGCCCGCCCAGGCCAAGGCGGCGACGGCGGCGCAGAGCGTAAGTGTAATCGCGCGCGTCACTTCACCAGCTCCTCGTAGTACTGCTTGACCCGCTCCTTGAACTTCTCGGGCGCCGGCTGCTTCATCGCGTCGAGCAGCTTCTTGCGGAACTCCTGCGGCCCGCGGCTCGACTCGGCGTCGGGGATCTCGACGCGCTCGTGCTGGGTGCTGTCGCCGTCACCCTCCTCCTGGCCGTCGCCGCCGGGCTCGCCCCACGGCATCGGCATGCCCTGGCCGCCCTTGCCGCCCTTCTGCGCGAGGTCCTTCATCGCCTGCTCGAACTTCTCGATCTTCTCCAGCGCCTGCCCCTCGCCCGACTGCGCGCCGCGCGGCTCGCCCTGGCCCAGCTTCTGCTCGGCGCTCTCCATCGCTCCCTGCGCCTCCTGCAAGAGCTGCTCGTGCTGCGGCCCGAACACGGGGACCTTCTTGCCCACCTGCGCGAGCTGATCGCGCACGCCCTGCAGCTCCTGCTTGATCTCTCGCTGCTCGGCCTGCTGCAGCTTCAGCTGCGCCTGCTGCTCCGGCGAGAGCTGCCCGCCGCCCTTCGGCATCGCCTCCTGCAGCTTCTGCGCGATCTCGCGGACGGGGTCCTGCGCGCCCGCGGTGGCCTCGCGCGAGCGGCGCACTGGCCCGGGCTGCTGCAGCTGCTTGATCTGCTCCTCGAGGAGGAGCCGGCTCTGCACCCGCTGCAGCGCCGATTCGGCCCGCTGGGCCTGGTCGAGCGCCTCGGCGTAGTCGCCCCCCTGCAGCGCCTTCTCCAGATCCTCCGCGCGCGCCGAGAGGCCGTCGAGGGTGTCGTCGAGGCCGAGCGGCTCGGCGACCTTCGGATCGATCTTGGCGATCGCCTTGCGGGCCAGCTGGGCCTTCTCGAGCAGCTTCTTCGCCAGGTCCTTGCCGCCCTTCTGCTCGAACCGCGCGCGCGCCTGCTCGCTCTGGGCCCTGCGGAGCTGGGCGGTCTTCTGCTCCAGCTTCTGCTCGCGCTCGCGCAGCGCCGAGAGCTTCTGCGCCGCCTCCCTGAGCGCCTTCGCCTCCTCCGAATACTTCTGCCCGCCGCGCTCGGCCGCCTGCTGGTCGAGGTTGTCCTCGAGCTTCTGCAGCATCTTCCCCAGCTCGTCGAGCTGCTTGAGCGCCTCGTCGACGTTGCCGTCCTGCAGCTTGCGCTGGACGTCGGAGAGCTGGGACATCAGATCCTGCTCCTTGCCCACCGTCTCGAGCGCCTCCTGGTTGAGGTGCTCATCGCGGATCCCCTTGGCCAGCTCGCCCATCCGCTGCATCAGCTCCTGCACCCGCTCGCGCAGCCGGGACACCTCGGTGAGGAGCTGCTTCTTGGTGGCCTCGTCGGGAGCGCTGCGGAGCTTCTCGGCGAGCCGCGCCAGCTCGCGCCGGCTCTGGGCCAGCTCCTTCTGCAGCTCGCGCAGGTCCTCGAGGCGGGCCTGGTCGAGCAGGTCCTCGAGGTAGAGGACGTCCTTCTCCAGCTCGCGGACCTCGGCGGCGAGCGCTTGCGAGAAGAGCCGCTGCGCGCTGTCCCGGCCGGCCGCGCCCTTCGAGAGCGGCGCGCGGGTGATCGCGGTGCGCTGCACCAGCGGCATCAGCGAGGCATAGACGTTCTTCAGCGCGCGGCCGAGCGCCTTGGGCGCCAGCTTGTCGGCGGCGAGCTCGCGGCCCGCCTTGCCGAGCTCGCCGGCGAGCTGCATGCCGTTCTTGTCGCGGGCGGTGGCGGCCGTGTACCAGGGCTGCGCCTCGGCCTCGGGTCCGGGCGCGGGCCTCTCCTCGAGCCGATCCGCGAGCTGGAGCACCAGCCGCTCCCAGAGCTGCAGCACCCGCTGCAGCGCCTCGCGGTGGTGCTCGGCGAGCGAGAAGACCTTGAGCGTGTGGATGGCCGAAGCCCCCTTCTGCGGGCCGTCCACGGCGTCCTGGTCCTTCGCCTCGACCCTGAAGGTGACGCGGTCACCGGCCCGCAGCGCGAGCGGCGCGAGCTCCCAGCTGTAGGTGCCCGAGAGCCTGCGCGCGGTGACGCCGTCGCCCGGCGGCGTGCCGAGCGGCACCCGCTGCTCCGCCTCGCCCGGCCGCTGGAAGACAAGCCAGACGCCGCCCAGCCCGTAGTCGTCGGTGGCCGACCACGAGAGCGGCAGGCGGCCGTTCGGATCGACCTCGACCTCGCTCTTGAGCGGCTCGGAGATGGCCGCCACCGGCGGCTGGTCGGCGACGATCTCCACGGGCCGCGGCGGACCCTCCGCCACCGCGCGGCCGCGGGCGTCGGCGAAGCGCAGGTGCCAGCGGCCGGGTGTCTTCAGCGTCAGCTGGCCCGAGAGCAGCCGGTGCCCCGCGCCCGTGGCCTCGAGCTTGATGGCCTCGCCGTTGTAGACCGCAAAGGCCTGCTCGAGGTCGCGGTCGGCGCGGGCCTGGATCTTCAGCTCGGTGCCCTTGGGGGCGCGCAGGTCGCCCACCGTGCCCTCCTCCACGCGCGGCGGCAGGCCGGTGTAGGCCGGGTACAGGTAGGTGAGCTGCAGATCGCCCGCGATCGGCTCTGGCTCCACCGGCGGCGCGGCCGCCTCGCCCAGCAAGAGCCGCAGCAGGCCCAGGCGGAGCGGGCGCTGCCCCACCCAGAGCGCGCCCGCGGTGACGCCGAGCGCCAGCGCGAGCGCCAACGCCGGCCGGAGCAGCACGCGCGGCGGCAGCGCCTGCTCGGGGTGCAGCCTCATCGCCTCGGCGGCGGCGCGCACGTGCAGGAGCGAGAGCAGTTCGCGCGAGGTCCCCTCGGGAGCGTTCAGGCGCAGCTCCATCGAGGAGAGCAGCTCGCGCCCGGCCCCGGCCTCGCAGAGCAGCCGCGCGAGCGCCACTGGGTCTTTCGCGCGGGCCGCCGCCTTCTGCAGCGACGAGCGGCGGCGCAGGAGGACGAGGCCCGCCACGACGCCGGCGAGACACAGTCCCCAGAGCGCTCGCCCGGGCCACGGACCGAGCCGGGCTGCCAAGAGCGCGGCCAGCAGCGCCCCCGCCAGGAGTCCGGCGCCGCCCCACAGGGCAAGCTGCGCTGCGGCCTGCTTGCGGGCCCGCGCCCGAGCGGCGGCGAAGGCCCGGTCGACCTCGCCGAGCGCGCGCTCGCCCGCGAGCACCAAGACAGCCACGCGCTGGCTCGCCGTTCCGGGCGCGGCAGGCGCGGAGGCAGGCGCAGGCGACTGCTGCGGCGCGGGCGCGAGCGCGCCGAACGGATCTGGCTTGGCCTCTGACATCGACCTCTCGATCTACCCGACGACGGACCGCGGTGCACCATCAAGCCCGCGACTCTACAGCCGATCGGACAGTCGGCGACGTGCCGTGATTCCCGCGCCCGGCGCGCGCGTGAGCCTGAGCGGGCCCGGTGAGGCCCGCAAAAAGTGCGTCCGGGGTCGCGCGGGACTTTGACAGGAGGGTTCCAGGCATTACCTTCCGGCCGGCTCCTGCGAGGCTCGCGGGCCTCACACCGAGGTATTTTCCGTTGAAGCGCGACTACTACGAAGTCCTTGGCGTGGCCCGCACCGCCACCCCTCAAGAGCTCAAGAGCGCCTACCGCAAGCTGGCGATCCAGCACCACCCGGACAAGAACCCCGAGAACCCGGCCTCCGAGGAGAAGTTCAAGGAGTGCACCGAGGCCTACGAGGTCCTCGCCGACCCCGACAAGCGCGTGCGCTACGACCGCTTCGGCCACCAGGCCCCAGGCGGCTTCGGCGCCGGGTTCGGCCAGGGCCCAGGTGGTGGACCCGAGGGCTTCGGGAACCTCAACGACATCTTCGGGGACATCTTCGGCGAGATCTTCGGCGGCGGCGGCGGACGGCAGCAGCGGCGCGGCCCCGGGGGGCGCACCCGCGGCTCCGACCTCCGCTACAACCTCGAGATCGGCTTCTCCGAGGCGGCCTTCGGCGCCGAGCACAAGATCACCATCCCGCGCCACCGCCACTGCGAGCCCTGCAAGGGCCTCGGCGCCAAGGCCGGCACCACCGCGAAGACCTGCCCCACCTGCCACGGCTCGGGCGAGATGCGGATGACGCAGGGGTTCTTCCAGATCGCCCGCACCTGCAGCCAATGCGCAGGGTCCGGCAAGGTGGTCACCGACCCGTGCACGCACTGCCGCGGGTCGGGCAAGGTGGAGACCGAGAGCGAGGTGGTCGTCCGCATCCCGCCCGGCTCCGACAACGGCACCCGCCTGCGCTACACCGGCGAGGGTGAGCCCGGCGACCGCGGCGGCCCTCCCGGCGACCTGTATGTCGTGCTGCAAGTGAAGGAGCACCCGATCTTCGTGCGCGAGGAGACCGAGGTGATCTGCGAGGTGCCGATCAGCTTCACCCAGGCGGCGCTCGGAGCGCAGATCGAGGTCCCCACGCTCGACGGCAAGGTGAAGATGAAGGTGCCCGTCGGCACGCAGAGCGGCAAGGTGTTCCGGCTGCGCGGCAAGGGCTTCCCGGTGCTGGGCAACCCGTCGCAGCGCGGCGACCAGCACGTGCGGGTCACCGTCGAGGTGCCGATGCACCTCTCGAAGAAGCAGAAGGACCTGCTCGAGCAGTTCCAGGCGATCTCCGGGGAGGAGGCGCACCCGCAGGCGAAGTCGTTCTTCGCCAAGGTGAAGGAGCTGTTCGGGACGGACGAAGGCAAGCCCGAGGACGCTGCGTAGGCGACCCTACGCTGCAGGCGGGGCGGCCCGGCGCGCGCGGGGACCGGTTGGGGTCCCGCCGCTCAGACATGCACGAAACGCTCGGCCGTTCCTCGTCGAGGTGTGGCCTTTGCGCAGGCGTTTCGTGAACTCGCGTCGGGACCCCAACGCGCCTCCCCGCGCGCGCCTTGTCGGGCACGCTGCAGCTGGGGGCGCTCTACGCAGCGGCCTCGGGCTCCCCTTCGTCTTGCTGGGTTGGTGGTGGGCACGCTGCGCCTGCGGGGTGGCGTCTCCGGGGAGTTGAATGCAGGGGTTTGGGCGTAGTCTGCTCCGGGTGAGGTGGGCGATGGGTGGTCGGCGATTGGTTGATTGCTCCTTGGTTGCTGCGGTGATGCTCGCGGGGTGCGTGGAGCCTCGCGCTTCGCTCGGGAACATCACGCTGCGGCCATATCAAGGGATTACGCAGACGGTCTCCTCCTATGGAGTGCAGGAGGGCCGCCTGGTGAGCGGGTCGGTCGACGTGGCGATCGATCCCGATGGCTGCGCGCGCGGGGAGATCAGCCCCGGGGCGATGGTGGTGCTCTGCCCGAGGGAGCTCCAAGGCCAGCCGCTGGAGGTGGGCGGGAAGCTGGTGCGGT
>JAYWAO010000286.1:0-13577 GCA_043782365.1 Deltaproteobacteria bacterium | reverse complement strand
CGCCCGCTGGCAGAAGCGGCCAGGCTTGGCCGTCGAGCGTGAAACTCCGCTCGGCGGTCGGGTTGTGGTTGGTATCAGCGCCCGTCTGCAACTGGATGGTGAGCAGCGCTGTCGTTCCGGTGCCACCCGCGCTGCAGCCCGGGTCTCCGGTCTGCGGGTCGAAGAGCGGCGCGGAGTCCGTGCAGATGCGCCCATAGAGGACCAACCGGTCGGCACCTGCCAACGCCTCGGTCGAGGGCACGGTGAGGCTGACGCTCGGCGGATTCGTGGTGCCCTGGAAGACGGCAAACGGCGTGCTCCCGCACGCGCGGGCGCTCGCGCCGCCCGGCGCGCAGAGGGCGAACGCCCAGGCGAGCGACGGGACCGTGGTCTTTGCCGTCACGAACCAGGTCACCGTCGCGCTCTCGCCGGGAGCAGGCGAGGCCCTGCCGGATGCGCCCGCGACTTCAACCCGCGCGCCGAGGACCCTCGTCGAGTCGATGAGCGAGGCGGGGTCGAAGCTCGGCCCACAGCCCGCCGAGAGGAGGAGCACCAGCACCGCGAACTCCCGGATGCGCTGGAGCAAGCCAACGTCCGAGGCGTTGCAGGCTGAAGGCAGGTCGTGCGGGATTGATCGGGTCGTCGTCATGGCCGGGCTCGCGGGCTGGAGGGAGTCGATAGTCGAGGTATTGAAGTTGGTATTCATAGGTTTCTCCTCCTAGAGTTCGCCGCGGACGCCGAAGCTGGGGATGGTCGGCAGACCCGAGATCACTGCCGCCTTGGTGAAGTTGAAGTTGTAGCTGCGGCCCTCTTCGTTCTTCCGGTCGTAAGCGTTCTGCACGTCGAGGTAGGCGGCGATGGTGCCCGAGCCCAGGTGCCACTTCTTCTCGACGCGCAGGTCGAGCCGATGGAAGGTGGTGCTGCGCACGGTGTTGATCGAGCCGTAGATGGGCCTGTACGTGTCGAGGTTGGCGTCATAGACGCTGCCCACCACCGGCGTGAGCGGGTTGCCGGTCACGTAGCGGAACGTCCCCGAGAGGTCCCACCCATTACCGGCGCGATAGGAGCCCGCGACGGTGAGGATATGGGTCTGGTCCCAGCTGAACAGCCGCCACTCCGTGCCGTGGTCGTTCCGCTCGCTGCGCGACAGCGTGTACGAGAGAAATCCGCTGGCCTGCTCCGTCGCCCGGAGCTTGAGCGAAACCTCTCCGCCATAGATCCGCCCGATGCCGTCGTTGTTCAGGTTCTCGCCCGGGACGGGACTATTGACCGTCAATCGAGTGAGGCTCTTGTAGAAGCCCTCGGTGGTGACCTTCCAGCGTCCGAGCTCCTGCTCGACGCCGAGGCTGTAGTGCAGGGAATGCGAAGGCAGCAGGTCTGGATTGCCCAGCTCGGGCAGGCTCTCGGAGCCGCTCGGCCCCTGGGAGAAGCGGCCGACGCCGCCCTTGAGCGTCGTGGCCCTGGCGAGCTGGTAGCGCGCGGTCAGGCGGGGATCGAAGGTCCATCGGCTGATATCACCGAGGTAATCGATGCGCCCTCCCGGCACGAGCGTCAGGCGCTCCGTGGCCTGCCAGATCGCCTCGAAGTAGGCGGCGGGCCGGAAGACGCCGAAGCGGCGCACGAGCTGGACGCCCTGCTGCCCGGTGAGCGGCCCGGAAGCGTCTGGGTTGCCGTCGAGCTGCCTGGCGGCCGGGCCGCTGTAGTCGAACTTGAACCAGTTGTACGAGAGGTCGAGCCCGCCGATCAGCCGCAGCTGCTCCGACAGCCGTGAGCGCCACTCCGAGCGCAGGAAGCCTTCATACCCCGGGATCTGCGCCGATACCGCCGGCCCCACCGCCGCGGCGAACGAGAACGGCCCGGCCGACACGCTCAGCTCGTGCTCGAGCGCGGAATTGTACTGGTGCTGCCAGGTGAGCTGCGCCCGATGGAAGAGGGTCTTCGAGCTCAACCCCCCGCGGATGGCCGGGTCGCTGTCCGTTGGGTGGGCGAGGATCAGCTTGAGGTCGTCGAACGACCCGTACACCATCAGCCGGAAGCGGTCGTCGCTGCCCGGCTTGTACGCCACCATCGCCTGGTAGTCCCAGTAGACGGGCGCCGCCGTGATCTGCACCTCGTCTTTGGGCGCCAGCTTCTCGATGAACAGGTCGACATAGCTGCGCTTGGCGGCCACCGCGAACGACCACTCCTTGGAGATGGGGCCCTCGAGCAGGAAGGAGCTGTCGACCAGGTTGAGGTCGAGCATGCCGTGCAGTGCGTCGGTCTTGGGATCCCGCACGCCGACATCGATGATGCCACCGAGCTTCCGTCCGAAGCGGACCGAGAAGTTTCCCGGGTAGAGATCGATCTTCTCGAGCAGGCGCGGCTGCACGAAGCTGGTCACGCCGCCGAAGTGATAGAGCCGATAGATGGGCGCGCCCTCGAACTGCACCTCGGAGTCCGCCGGCGACGAGCCGCGGATGATGATGAACTCGGGCTGGGGCGAGCGGCCCACGCCGGGCATGTATTCGATCGCCTTCAGCGGGTCGCCGCGCGTGCCCGCTGCCCGCAACAGCTCGTCTGCGTTGAGGCTGCGCTTGGTGACTTCGCGCGGAGGCGCCTCGATGGTGGCGGTCGCGCCGTACTCGAGGGGCGCCGGTTCGTTCGACGTGCGCAGGGCGTCCACTCGATAGGTGACGGAGGTGAGTTCGCCGGCGCGGATCTCCTCGTCAGCGGCCAGCGCGGCGCTGCCGGGCGCCGAGAGCCCGAGGCGATAGCGGCCGGGCGCTAGCGCCTGGAAGTGAAACGCGCCCGCCGCATCGCTCACCGCGGTCCGGGTCTCGCCGCCCTCGGAGGCCAGCGTGACGACGGCGCCCGCGATGCCCTCGTCGCGGCCCCTGGCCACCACGCGGCCCTCCAGCTCGCCGACCGCGGGCGCCGGCGCCGCCGGCAGGTCGAAGACGTAGCGGTACTTGATGCGCGCCGGGATCGCGCGGCCGCCGCGCCTGGCGGGCTCGAAGACGAATCGCCGAGCGGCTTCGAGCGCCGCCTCGTCGAAGCCGTTGCCCACCTGCGCGACCACGCGGGCGTCGCTGACCTTGCCCGCCGCGTCGATGGTGAGCTCCAGCTCGACGCCCGCCTGCAGGCGCGCCGCGAGAGCGGCAGCCGGCCAGACCGCCTCGACGAATGTCAGGAGCTTCGGAGGGGTCGGAGCGTCGGAGGAATGATCGGGAGCCGGGGCTGGCGCCGCTCCCTGCCCGAAGGCTGCGTCGGCGAGGAGCGCGGAGATCACGCTGACCAGCAGGGCAAGGCGGAGGGCGGTTCGCAGTTTCGAAAGCATGGTTGCTCCTGTTGGCGACCGAAGAGTCGACCTGCCCTTGAGCAGCCGCCGTGCCAGGAGAAAAGCGTGTGGAGTCGGAGCCGTAGCGCGAGCCGTGGGAGTGTCCGCGGACAGGGCATGACAACTGTCCGATGTGCCCGCAGGAGATGGATCCACCGGGGAAAACACCCTGGTCACCTTCACCTGCCCCGCGGTCCGCGACGGCGCGGCGGGCGCCGGCGGGTACTCGATCTACTCGGGCGCGCTGCTGCCCTGGAACTCCGCCGAGGCGGCGCACTGCGAGGCCAGGTAGACCGGGCGTTGCCTGCGGGGCAGGTCGCGAAGAGTGCCCTACGGCTGGGGCGGCGAGGCAAGCATCTCGCGCAGGCGCGCCAGCAGCACGTTGGGCGTGAACGGCTTGGCCAGGAAGTCGCGGCCCGAGGTGACCACGCCCCGCTCAGTGATGTTGTCGTGGGTATAGCCCGAGACGAACAGCGCGCGCAGACCGGGCCGGGCGACCCGCAGCCGCTCGACGGCTACCCGGCCGTTCATGCCCTGCATCACCACGTCGGTGATGATGAGGTCGAGCCGGCCGTGGTGGGCCGCGGCGAGGCCGAGCGCCTCCTGGCCGCTGGCGGCGGCCAGCACCGTATAGCCTGCCCGCTGCAGCGCCTTCACCGTTACGCTGCGCACCTGCGCATCGTCCTCGATGAGCAGCACGATCTCGTCGCCGCGCAGGGACACTGGCGTTTGTACGCTCACCTCAGCCGGCGTGAGCGTCGTGCGCGGGAAGCGCACCTCGAAGGTGGTGCCCCGCCCGAGCGCCGAGTCGACGCGGATCTGGCCCTCGCTCTGCGTGACGATCCCGTGCACGGTGGCGAGCCCCAGCCCGGTGCCCTTGCCGACGGGCTTGGTGGTGAAGAACGGCTCGAAGATCCGCCCTTGCACCTCGGGTGACATCCCGGTGCCCGTGTCGGTGACGCGCAGGATGACCCACTGGCCGGTGCCCTGCGCGGTCTCGTCGGCGGTGCCGGTCTCAATCGTCAGCATGCCGCCGTCGGGCATCGCGTCGCGCGCGTTGACCGCGAGGTTCACCAGCACCTGGTCGAGCTGCCCGCGGTCGGCGAAGATCGACCACGGGGCGTTGGTGCGGACCACCAGCGGGACCTCCTCGCCGAGGACCCGCCGCAGCAGCTTCTCGCTGCCCTGCACCACGGCGTCCAACGAGAGCGGCAGGGGCGAGAGGACCTGCTGGCGCGCGAACGAGAGCAGCTGCCGGGTGAGGTCGCCCGCGCGGGCACCGGCCTGCTTCACGTCGAGCACGTCGTCGAGGGCGACGGTGCCCTTCTCCTGGAGGTCGCTCTCCAACTGCTCGGCGCAGCTCAAGATCACCGTCAGCAGGTTGTTGAAGTCGTGCGCGACACCGCCCGCGAGGCGGCCCATGCTCTCCAGCTTCTGCGACTGCAGCAGTTGCTGCGCTAGCGAGCGCTCGGCGGTGTCATCGCGGACGTTGACCACCAGCGCGCTGACGGCGGCCTCGTCGAGGAGGTTGCGGCAGGTGCCGGAGAGGTGCCGGAAGGAGCCGTCTTTGTGTCGCGCCCTCACCTTGATGCTGGAGGCGGCGCCCGGCGCCAGGCGGGCCTCGTCGAGGGCCCCCTCGAACGCCAGCCGGTCATCGCCGTGGACGAGCTCGGTGAGGCCGCGGCTCCCGAGCTCCCCGGGGGTCCAGCCGAGCTGCGCGGTGGCGGACGGGCTCCAGAACAGCGTTCGCAGGTCGCGGCCGAGCAGGATGGTCATGTCGGTCGACTTCTCGATCAGCGCCCGGAACCGCTCGCCGCTCTGCCGCAGCTTCGCATCGGCGCGCCTGCGCTCGGTGACGTCGTTCCACACCGCCAGCACGCGCGGCTCTCCACCCAGCCGGATCATCCGCGCCCGGATCAGCATGTCGCGCAGGCTGCCGTCGCGCCGCCGGTGGGTCGTCTCGAACTCGACCAGCTCGCCCGCCAGCACGCGCTCCATCCGCTGCGCCTGCACGAGCCGGTCGGCCGGGCTGGAGTCGGGCCCGTTGAGGTCGGTGACCGACATGGCGGCGAACTCCTCGCGGCTGCAGCCCAGCTGCGCGCAGGCGAGGTCGTTGAAGGCGAGGAAGCGGCCCCGCTCGTCCATCAGCACCACCCCGCTCGGGGCGAGGTTGAAGAGCGTTCGGTAGCGCTCCTCGCTCTCCTCGCGGGCCCATCAGCACGAGGTGCGGCCGCAGGTGCCGCTCTAGTACCGCGCGTCCGAAGTCTCTCCCCCATTTTGGCTCAATACCGGTCAAACCACTTGGGTCGAGGCACCCCGATCAGGAGCCCCGGCATTTGCCGGGGCTCCTGGAGTGTGGCCCAGGGAGTGCAGCTGGACTCGGCTCGCCCCTATGGACCATCCACCCGCCGGGTGATCGGAAGGACAAGCAGCGCGCCCAAGGCGCATAAGAAGTATTACGACATCTCGCCGCGCAACGGCCCCAAGCCTACAGGGGCAGCGCCGCGCTCGAAGGAGAAGTGCTCCCGGTCGGCACCACCGGCGCCTCGATCCTTCAGCTCGCGTACGGCAGGATGCGAGGCGCGGTCAACAAGGCATCGGCAACGGCGAAGCGTGTGCCCAGGACTCGCTCAGCCGAGGCCGAGCACCGAGAGCTGCTCGAGGAAGTCGTCAAGGCTGCTTGAACCAATCGTAGGTGATCGACTCCGCCGGCTTGTTGCGGATCGAGTGCGACAGGTTTGGAAAGCTTTCCTTGGGAAGCATGACGTCGACGTACCAATAGTCGCCGATATCGACGTCCGCGACTTCGAAGTCACTCTGGCCGAGGATGGTCTCGAGCTGTGCCTCGATGGAGATGGCCTGCACCGAAAAGTCTGTTTGCAGCGTCATCTCCGGGCACGGAGTGGCAGGGCAGAATCCGTCCTCGACCCAGCCGTCGCGGAGGACGTCGCGATAGGACTCGGTCGAGACCAGGAAGTAAGCCGGCTTGTGGTATTTCTTGAGGAGGTTTGCGTACCAGCCCATCACCACCAGGTATTTGTCCTTGAGCTGATCGGTCGTGATGTTCGCGTTGTCCGCGGCGGTGAACTGGGACTGGATGCTGAACAAGCCCGCGACCGAGATGCCGTCGATGCTCCCCATCAAGGCGGCATCGTCCATCGCCCACGGATCGAGCGTGCCGGCCAGGAGCTTGCCTTGAAATACCACGCGCATTGCGTCGGCGACCTGCTTCATCCGCGTCCGGAAGAGCGTGAGGTACTGAGGCTGGGTCCACTCGATCCACCAGACACCCCAGTCGACGCCCATGACGGGGATGCCCGCGCCCTGGGCGACCGCCGCTTTGTGCGCCATATATCGCTGGTAGGCGTCGAAATAGCCGTTGATGAATGCGGCCGACGGAGCGCTGGGAAAAACGTTGTTGTGGGTATCGACCCCTTCCACCTGCGTGTACAGATAGAGCTTGAGACCGAGCGAGCCCGCCGCCTGCGCCGCCCAGGCGATCTCGCTGTCGGAGATCTGGTCCCCCTCCTGGCAGGTGGTGCCGCCGCCCATGCAGTTGAACTGCATCGGCGAGGCGGTGATATCGACGATCTTCGAGTTCTGGAAGATGACGACGTGGTCGGCGCCAATGCGCTTCGCGCGCGCCATCGTCTTGGTAACGGCCGCGTGCCAGTCGCCTGTGCAGCCCTGGTTGGTGGCCGGGTTGGCGTAGGTGCCGCTCCAAAAGTCCTTCAGCATGACGCCGCGCGCGGTGGCCGCTGCGAGCGGCCCACCTCGAATGGCCGGCATCGGGAATGCGCCCAGATAGCTGCGTGGATAAGCCACGGCCTCCGTCTCGAGCCCGCAGTACGGGTCGGCGATGCGCGCGGTGAACGAGGGCTGCGCTGCATAGAACTGGGGATAGGGAATCAGCGTCGGGTCGGACGGCACCGTCATCATGTTGGTGAAGTCGGTGCCTGCGGTGGGTTGGCCGAAAGCCCAAACGATATGATCGGCATTCATGGTGACGGTGCCGCTCGTGGCAGAGAGCGCGCCGTCGACCTCGACCAGCGCGGAGGAGGACCCGCTGCCGGGCGAGAAGGCATAGGAGACCTGCGTGCCCGCGTCGAGCAGAGTGCGCCCCGCCGCTGGCGTTCCTGTGACGCTCCCGACGGTCAGAACCGTCAGCGTGTGCTGGACCGGCTTTACCAGCACCGTGGCGGTGCCGGCGCTCGAGGCCGTGCCCGCGGCGTTGGTGGCGATGCACGCGAGCCCAAGCGTTCCGGGCGCACCGGCGGTGAAGACAATCTGCTCCACGCCCGCTGCGGATTTGAGCGTTCCTCCGGTGAGCGTCCACCCGAACGTCGCGCCGGCTTGCGAGGGAACGCTCGCGGTCCCATCGGAGCCAGCGGTGATGTACGCAGGCGCGGTGATCACCGGCGTGGCTGGTACGGCCACCACCAGGACAGCGGCGCTGGCGTGTTGCGAGAGGTCCGCGACGCTGGTCGCGACGACGGTGACCGCTCCTGGCGCGGAGGGCGCGAGGTAGTTGCCGGCTCCATCGATGCTGCCCCCGCCCAGCGGATCGATCGACCAGGTCACGCCGGTGTTCGTGGTGCCGGTGACCGTCGCGTGAAAGACATGCGTCTGGCGCACGGTGATGGAGAGCGTGAGGGGATCGATCGACACCGCGATTAAAGCTCTCACCTGCACGGCGGCGGTGCCCGGCGGCGACGCGGTGCCCGCTGCATTGGTGACGATGCAGGAGAGCCGCATTGTTCCTATCGCTCCCGCGGTGAAGGTGATGACGCTCGTGGCTGCGCCCGCGGTGAGGGTGCCTCCGTCAATGGTCCAGGCATAGGTTGACCCGCTCGCCGGAGTGACGCTGGCTTGCAGTCCGGCCGTGCCGGTCGTCGCCGTGGCCGGGGCGGTGATGACCGGCATCGCGGGAGCGGCCACGACGCTCACCATCGCGCTTGCGCTCTTCGAGGGATCGGCCACGCTGGCCGCGACGACATGGAAGCTTCCCGCAAGGGCGGGAGCGGTGTAGTTGCCGGCGGCGTTGATCGAGCCGCCTGCGTTGCCCTCGGTCACCGACCAGACCACGGCGGTGTCGGCGCTGCCGGTCACCGCCGCGGTGAACGCGCGCGTGGTCTGGACGGTCAGGAAGCTCGAAGCAGGCACGATGGCGATCGTGACTTGCGGCTTTCCCGCTCCACAGGCGACGGCGAGGAAGATGAGCAGGATTGGTCGCATGCGACGATAATACTCCTACCTCGAGCGCCGACGATAGGACGTTCGAGCAGCGTTCCCCGACGTCGCATAAGAAGTACTACGTCGCCTCCCCACTCAATTGCCGCCAGCCGACACCCCCACTTCGCTCCCGCGAAGCCCCACAGCCTGGCCATCGCTGGGCCTGGGCCGCGCTGCTGCCTCTGCTGACAGGTCTGCTGGGCACCTGCCCACTCTACCGGCTCGTGGGCATCTCGACTGCGAGGCGCGCGCGCTGATCTCGCGAACCTTCGGGCCCGCCGATTGGCTCAGATGCGCAATGGCAACCTCTCCACGGACGCTCCTCCTCACGCTGGCCGCGCCGCTCTTCCTCGCACTCCCGGCCGCAGCCGCCGGACTCTCCCTCCCCGAGGCGATCCGCTCCGCCTGGGCGACGCACGCGGGCCTCAAGGCAGGCCAGGCCGAGGTCGAGTCGCTGCGCGCGCAGGCGCAGGCCGCCGACGACTCCCGCTTCCCCACGCTGGCCCTCGGCGCGCGCGCTTTGCGCACCACCGAGCCCGTTGCCGCCTTCGGCCTCAAGCTCGACCAGGGGCGCCTGGCGGACAGCGACTTCAACTCGGCCCAGCTCAACTCACCCGACGCGGCTTACTCGTGGGGATTATCGGCCTCGATTACCCAGCCGCTCTACGCTGGCGGCCGCATCGACGCCGGGCGGCGCGCCACTGCCGCGATGGTCGAGGCGGGCGGCCTCACCCAGGAGCGGCGCAAGCAGGAGCTCGCCGCTGCCGTGGTGGAGGCTTACTTCGGCTCGCAGGTGTCCGAGGTCGGCGTGCGCTACGCGGAAGATCTGCTGGCGCAGGCGCGCGAGACCGAGTCGTTTGCGAAGGCGCGCGCTGAAGCGGGCGCCATGCTCGACGCAGACGCTGCGCGGGCGAGCGCCTTCCGCGCCCAGGCAGAGGCCGAAGTGGTGGCAGCCCGCCAGCGGCGCTCGTCGGCGCGGTCGGGCCTCGCGCTGCTGGTTGGAGACGACGCAGCCGAGGCGATGCTGAGCACGCCGCTCGAGTTGGCAGCGCCGGCGGCGGGAGCGCCGCCGATGACCACCGAGGCCCGCAGCGACCTGCTCGCCGCCAAGGCCCTCGCCCGCGCCGCCGGAGAGGGCGCGACGATCGCGGAGGGCAGTCTGCTCCCCGAGGTGTTCGTGCAGCTCGCCGCGGAGACCGCGCGGCGCAAGCCCGACGAGGGCACCCTCTGGACCACCGCTGTGCTCGGCGCCCGCTGGCAGCTCTCGTTCGGCGCCCTCGACGAATCGCGCGGCGCACGCGCCAAAGCCCGCGCCGCCGAGGAGATCATTCGCTGGGACCAGCGCCGCGCCTCGCGCGAAGTGGAAGAGGCCCGCCGCGCCATCGACGCCTCGCAGAGCCGGATCGCGGCCGCCCGTGAGGCCGTGGCCTCCAGCGAGGCCGTGCGCACGCAGCGGACCGCGCGCCACCGCCAGGGGCTCCTGCCGCTCACCGAGGTGCTCGACGCCGAGACTGCCCTCTCCGGCGCCCGCGCCCTCCTGCTCCGCTCCCAGCTCGAATCCCGCCTTGCCCTCGCCCAGCTGCAGCTCGCTGCCGGGCAGCCCGTCGAAGGAGTCACGCCATGAAGAGGTTCGCTCTCGCCGCCGCGCTCTGCGCCGCAGCCGTCACCCCTCCCGCCTGGGCCGAGGCCCCTCACACCGAGGCGCCTTCGCCGGCGCGCGTCCGCCTGCTCTCGGCGACCAGCGGCGCGGCTTCGCGCGCGGTGGCCGCGACGGTCGCGGCCGGCAAGCACGCGACCATCGCGACGCGCGTCGCCGCGACGGTGAGCAAGATCTTCGTGGAGGAAGGCGACCACGTCAGGCAGGGCCAGGTCCTCGTGGAGCTCGCCGACAACGATCTCCAAGCGCAGCGCTCCGCGGCCCTCGCCGCGCAGAGCAGCGCCGTCGCGCACGAGAAGCGGATCACCGCCCTCCTGGCGCAGCGGGCCGCCACCACCGCGGAGCTGGAGCAGGCGCAGACGATGCGCGCGCAGGCAGACGCGGCCGTAAAGGGCGCCGATGCTCAGCTCGCCTACACCCGCATCCGCGCGCCGTTCGCCGCGGTGGTGCAGGCGCGCCGCGTCTCGGCTGGTGACCTCGTCGGACCCGGCGCGCCGCTCTACGAGCTCGACGGGGCCGGGATGGAGCTGCAAGCGACGCTCTCGGAGGAGGAGTCGCGCGGCCTGAAGCACGGCGGCCATCTGGTCTTCGAACTCGACGGAGTTCCTGGCGAGGCGAAGATCACTGCTCTCGTGCCGGGCGGCGATCCGGTCTCCCACCGCAGCGGACTGCGGGCGCGCGTGGTCAAGGCGCCTCCCGGTCTGCGCACGGGCGCCTTCGCCCGGCTCATCCTTCCGTCTGCCGATGAGAGCGCTGCGCTCTGGGTCCCGAAGAGCGCGCTGCTCAACCGCGGCGACCTCACCGGCGTCTTCGTCTCCGAGAGCGGCATCGCCTCGCTGCGCTGGCTCTCGCTCGCCGAGACGCAGGGCGACCGCGTGCGCGTGCGCGCCGGCCTGCAAGACGGCGAGAAGTTCGTCGCCGACCCCAAGGGCCTGCGCGACGGGCAGCGGCTCGAGGTGCAGCCGTGAATGACATCCAGAGCGCCAGGCTCGGCATCGCGGGCTCGCTCGCCCGGACGTTCCTCAACAGCCGCCTGACCCCGCTGGCGGTCGTCGCGTCGATCCTGCTCGGCCTCTTGGCGGTGACGCTGACGCCGCGCGAGGAGGAGCCGCAGATCATCGTGCCGATGGTCGATGTGTTGGTTCCCTTCCCGGGCGCCTCGCCGTCCGAAGTGGAGAGCCAGGTGGTGACGCCGCTCGAGCGCCGCCTCTGGGGCATCCCGGGCGTCGAGTACCTCTACGGCACGGCGCGGCCCGGCGTAGCGATGCTCACGGTGCGGTTCAAGGTGAACGAGCCGCTCGAGCAGAGCCTCGTCAAGGTGCGGCAGGAGATGGACGCGCACCCCGAGGTGCTCCCGACCGGCGCGATGAAGCCGCTGGTGCGGCTGCTCACCATCGACGACGTGCCGTTCATGACGCTCACGCTCCACGGCGGCGGGCTCCCGGCTGGCGGACTGCGCGCGCTCGGTGAAGAGGTCGCGAGGCAGCTGTCGGACGTCGAGGAGACCGCGCAGGTGCGCGTGCTCGGCGGCGCGCGGCGGCAGGTGCGGATCGAGCCCGACCCGGCCCGGCTGCGCTCCTACGGGATGTCGGTCGGCGAGCTGCCCGGCGCGCTCCAGTATGCCGACGCGCAGCTCCCTGCTGGCGCGCTGGTCGAAGGCGGCCGCCGCATCGAGCTGGAGGCTGCTGGCTTCGTGCTCTCCGCCAGGGATCTCGAGGCGCTGGTGATCGGGCAGCGCAGCGGCCATCCCATCTATCTGCGCGACGTCGCCACCGTCACCGACGGCCCCGAGGCCGAGCCCGCGATGGTGCTCTTCGCCTCCCGCGCCGAGCCCTCCTTCGAGCCCGCGGTCACGCTCACGCTCGCGAAGCGGGCAGGCACCAACGCGACCGCGCTCGCCACCAAGGTGGAGACGCGGCTCGAATCACTGCGCGGCGGGCTGATCCCGCGCGGCGTGGAGGTGACCGTCACCCGCAACTACGGCGAGACCGCCGGCGAGAAGTCGTCGGAGCTGATCGAGCACCTGCTCATCGCCACCCTGTCGGTGATCGCGCTGATCGGCCTCGCGATGGGCTGGCGCGCGGCCCTGGTCGTCGGCGTGGCCGTGCCCGTGACGCTGGCATTGACCTTATTGTCCACGTATTTGATGGGCTATACGCTCAATCGCGTAACACTCTTTGCCCTGATCTTCTCCATCGGCATCCTCGTCGACGACGCCATCGTGGTGGTGGAGAACGTCCACCGCCACCTGCACCTCCCGGGCAAGCACCGCTCGTTCGGGCGTACCGTGCTCGACGCGGTGGACGAGGTCGGCAACCCCACCATCCTCGCGACCTTCACCGTCATTGCGGCCATCCTCCCGATGGCCTTCGTTCGCGGGCTGATGGGCCCCTACATGCGGCCCATCCCGATGGGCGCGACGATGGCGATGCTCTTCTCGCTGGTGATCGCCTTCGTGGTGAGCCCCTGGGCGGCGCTCCGCCTGTTCCGCAAGGAGGCCCACCTGCCCGAGACCGACCCCTCGGGGCTGCACCCGTCGGACCCGATGCGCGAGGAGGCCGCGCCGAAGGCAGATCTCAAGGCCGACCCGGAGTCCGCTCCGGACACGTTCATCACCCGGCTCTACCGCAAGCAGATGTCGCTCCTCCTGCGCTCGGGCGTCGCCCGCTGGGGCTTCCTCGCCATCGTGCTGGTGCTGCTCGGCGGCTCGATGGCGCTGATCGGCCTCGGCTCCGTGAAGGTGAAGATGCTGCCCTTCGACAACAAGTCCGAGCTGCAGGTGATGATCGACCTCCCGGCGGGCGCTGCGCGCCAAGAGGCGCTGGCGACCGGCCAGCGGCTGGCGCGGCGACTGCTGCAAGAGCCCGTGGTGCGCGACGTGCAAGTGTATTCCGGCGTCGCCTCGCCGTTCACCTTCGTCGGCATGGTCCGCCACGCCTTCTTCCGCGAGGCGGCCGAGCAGGTCGACTTGCAAGTGAACCTGGTCGGCAAGGGCGACCGCAAGGAGCAGAGCCACGCCTTCGCGGTGCGGATGCGGCCCGAGCTGCAGAAGCTCGCCGGGCAGTCGAAGGCGCGCGTACAGCTCTGGGAGATCCCACCCGGGCCGCCAGTGATGGCCACCATGGTGGCCGAGATCTACGGGCCGAGCGCCGCCGAGCGCGAGCGGATCGCGCAGGCGACCCTCGACGCCTTCAAGTCCACCGACGGCGTGGTCGACATCGACTCCACGCTCTCCCTCGCCTCGCCCAAGCTCACCCTGCGGCTCGATCGCGAGAAGGCCGCCCTGCACGGCGTCCCACCCTCCGCGGTGATCCAGGTGCTCTCCGCTGCGAGCCAGGGCATGCCGCTCGGCTCCTTCCACGAGCAGCACGGCGCGGTGCAGGTGCCGGTGCT
>JAYWAO010000285.1:0-1739 GCA_043782365.1 Deltaproteobacteria bacterium | reverse complement strand
TCGAAGACTCGAAGAAGGTCGTCGAGATCTGCACGCTCTACGCGCAGAAGGGCATGTTCAACATCTTCCTGGTGGTCTTCTTCTCGACGCTCGCGTTCGCCTGCCTCGAGTCGTTCTTCTTCATCGGCTACCTGATCTCGATCGCGCTCTTCGGCCTCTTCCAGGCGCTCTTCATGGCCAATGCGGGCGGCGCCTGGGACAACGCGAAGAAGGTCGTGGAAGTCGAGCTGAAGGCCAAGGGCACGCCGCTCCACGCCGCCTGCGTGGTGGGCGACACGGTCGGCGACCCCTTCAAGGACACCAGCAGCGTGGCGATGAACCCGATCATCAAGTTCACCACCCTCTTCGGTCTGCTCGCGGTCGAGCTCGCCACCGAGATGCCGGTGGTCCTGCGGCTGGTCCTCGCGGCGGTGTTCTTCCTCGTCTCGACCGTGTTCGTCTGGCGGTCGTTCTACGGGATGCGCATCGAGGGCGGCATCCGCGCCGCCGGCGGCAAGGCGTAGTCCAGGCCTTCTAGAGCGCCGATCGGTCTGGCGACGGGAGTCAAACCGTTCGGCGCTCTAACCAGCAGCACAAGCAGCACACGGCGGGGATCCAGGGCGACCTGGGTCCCCGTCGTCGTATGGGGGGCGCTGCCCCGGTCGCGGCTGGGCCGGCGGAGGCTCTCCAGCCTGGGCCGAGGCTCTACCACCCGCCCACGCCGCCGGAGCTCCAGGCGCTCAGGCGGCGGCAGGAGCAGGAGTGGGCGCCCGGCGTTGCGGCTGCTGCAGCTCGACGCCGCCGCGCTGCCCGTGCTCTGGGATTACGACTTCCTGCTCGGCCCGAAGGGGCGGACGACTACGTGCTCTGTGAGATCAACGTGTCGAGCGTCGCGCCGTACCCTGAATCGGCGGTGCCGTTCGTCGTCGAGGCGGCGGTGCAGGCCATCTTTGGGAGCGGGTGCACCGCGCAGCCGACCATGGCATCGACCACCGCATGAGTGATTCCGAAAAGGTGGAGCAAGCGCTCCTTCGCCTGCCGATCTTTCCCCTGCCGGGCGCGGTCCTGCTGCCACACGCGCTGGTGCCGCTGCACATCTTCGAGCCGCGCTACCGGAAGATGGCCCGCGACTGCATCGAGAGCGGAGGCGTGCTGGCGCTCGCGCAGATCAGCCCGGCCTCCCTGCAGCTCGGCGAAGACCCGCCGCGGGTGGAGCCCGTGATCGGCGTGGGCGTGCTCGCGCAGGTGGAGGCGCTGCCCGACGGGCGGTTCAACCTCGCGCTCAAGGGCGTGCTGCGCGCCCGCATCGTCGAGGAGCTGCACGGGCCTGAGCCGTACCGGGTGGTGCGGGCGATCGCGCTGCACGACGACCGCGGCGAGGGGCAGCAGAGCCAGGAGGCGGCCGAGCAGCTGCAGCGCCTGCTGCTCGCGCTCTGCTCGGCCCGGCCCGGCGCGGGGGCGAAGGCGCTCGCGCAGTTGATGGCCAAGGCGCAGGGCCCGGGGCAGCTTGCCGACCTGATCGGCGGCGCGCTGGTCGACGGCGCGGGGCCGCGGCAGCTGGTGCTGGAGGCCACCTCGGTCCAGCAGCGGCTGGGCAGGGTGAGCGAGGCGGTGGCGGCGCTCCTGGCGCGGGTGGCGCCGCGGGGGGAGGAGAAGCAGCTGATGAACTAGCCCCGCGGCGGCGGCGCGGTCTGGGCGCGGCGCACCCGCACCTGCCTCACCCGCCGCTCGTCGCGCGCTGTCACCGTCAGCTCCAGGCC
>JAYWAO010000284.1:0-4944 GCA_043782365.1 Deltaproteobacteria bacterium | reverse complement strand
CCCCGGGGTGTGGACCGACCATGAGACGTTGACATGGACGTTGACGGCGACGGCGGTGAGGATTTGTCGTT
The DNA here is from genome assembly GCA_043782365.1 of Deltaproteobacteria bacterium. Lineage (GTDB taxonomy): Bacteria > Myxococcota > Myxococcia > Myxococcales > 40CM-4-68-19 > CAIWCD01. The sequence goes on along the minus strand of JAYWAO010000284.1, from coordinate 4,873 downwards.
GGCCCCGATCGCGTGGAACTGCACCCGTGCGCGGCGGGCGGACTTGCGGCAGCCGCCTCGCCTGTTAACCTCGTTGGGCCGCCCGCCACCTTCACGCCGCCGGCCGCCCGACGGTTTCACCTGCGCCGCCTGCCCCAAAATGACCACCCCGCTCATCCGCGCTGCCCGCCCCGAAGACGACCCGGCCATCGGCGAGCTGCTCGTCGCTGGCTACCTCGCCGCCTACGCCCGCAAGATGCCCGAGGTGGTGGTGGACGAGCAGCGCAAGCGCGACCTGCGGGACGTCGCCTCCAAGCGGGCGCTCGCCCGCGTGCTGGTGGCCGAGCACGAAGGCCGCGTGGTGGGCACGGTGGCGCTCTGGCCTGCGGGCGCGCCGGGCAGCGAAGCGTGGCTGCCGGGCTTCTGCGACCTGCGCCACCTCGCGACCGCGCCCGAGGTGCAGGGCCGCGGCTTCTCGCAGCCGCTGCTCGACGAGGCCGAGCGGCTCGCCCGCGAGGAGCTGGGCGCGAGCGGCGTCTGTCTGCACGTGCGCCGCGGGAACGACGGGGTGCGCCGCCTCTACGAACAGCGCGGCTACCAGCGCGACCCGGCGGGCGATCTGGAGCTTCCCATGGTGTCGCTGCTCGCCTTCGCCAAGCGCTTCTAGCGGCGCGCACCACTGTTGCGCCGGCCCATCACGCTTGACGCGGGGCGCAGAGCGGGCAGAACCTTGCTCCAATGCGGTCCTCCCGGTCACTCCTCGCTGCTGCCCGCGCCCCGGCCTGCGCGCTGCCGTTGGCCGCGGCGCTCGCTGCCGTGCTGCTGGCGCCGCTCGCCGGCTGCGGCGGCACGGCCTCCGATCCCACGCTGGTGGCGCAGGCGCCGCTCGCCCGCCTGCGTGTGCCGCGGCTGGCAGACCCGCAGTCGCAGGTGCTCTTCGACGGCGGCGACGCGGTGAGCCCGGGCGGCGCGCTGCTCCACTGGCGGTTCGACTTCGGCGACGGCACGCCGGTGGTCGACGCCGGCGCGCCCAGGCTGCACCACACCTACGCGGCCGAAGGGGTCTTCGCGGTCTCGCTCGAGGTGGAGGACCTGCTCGGCCGCAAGGCGCGCGCGGCCACCCAGGTGACGGTTCGCGCCGGGGCGCCGGTCTGCCTCGTGGACCGCGACTGCGCCGCCGGCGATCTCTGCCGTGAGGCGCGCTGCACCACCGAGGTCGGGAGCACCGATCGATGAGCGCCAGGCGATGCCGTGATCGATGAGCACCATTCGATGAGCACCATTCGATGAGCGTCGAGAACCAGCTCCGTCACCGCGCGCCGCTCCTGGCGCTGGCGCTGCTCGCCGCCGCGGCCGCGGGCTGTCCCGAGACCATCTCTCAGCTCTGCCCCACCGGCACCAAGCAGGAGGGCACCTTCAGCACCACCATCACCGCGCGCAACGACGGCAACGACTGCCGCGTGGTCCGCACCGCCGACGCCGGCAGCGCCGACGCCTCGCTCTTCATCTCCGGCCGGACCTTCGACGCCGCGCTCTGCTCATCAACCCAGGCCGATGGTGGCCCGGTGCTCTGGTTTGCGCTCGCGGTCAAGCTGCGCGCGAGCCCGCTCGGCGACGGCGGCACCTTCTCCTTCAACTCCGATATCCCTACCTTCGACGTGGCCGCCTGCAACTCCCCGCTGACCATCACCGAGCGGATCGAGGGCACCCTCATCCCCAGCGACGCCGACGCCAGCGTGGTGCTCGGCCCCACGGGGCTCCCCAGCCTGAAGGGGTTCACCGGCGTGGTCTACGACGCGGTGGACGCTGGCCCGGCCTACGACGGCGGCGCCCATTTCTGTAATACGCCCTGCACCACCACCTACGACATGACGGCGACCCGCCTGTGACCCGTCCCCTCGCCGTCGTCCTCTTCTCCGGCGGGCTCGACTCGAGCACCTGCCTCGCCATCGCCCGGGCCGAGGGGTTCGACCCGGTGGGCCTCTGCGTGCGCTACGGCCAGCGCCACGCCCACGAGCTGCGCGCGGCCGCCGAGGTGGCGAGGGCGCTGGGCGTGCCGCTGCGCGAGGTGGCGATCGATCTGCGCGCCATCGGCGGGTCGGCCCTGACGGCCGAGATCGCGGTGCCCAAGGACGGGCCGCTCGGGAGCGACACCGGCATCCCCATCACCTACGTGCCGGCGCGGAATACTGTATTACTCTCGATCGCGCTGGGCCTCGCCGAGACGCTGGGCGCGCAGCACATCTACCTCGGGGTCAACGCGGTCGATTACTCCGGCTACCCCGACTGCCGGCCTGAGTTCATCGCCGCCTTCGAGGCGCTCGCCAACGTGGCCACCAAGGCCGCCGTCGAAGGCAAGCGGATGCAGCTCCACGCGCCGCTGATGTCGATGACCAAGGCCGACATCGTCCGCCGCGGCGCCGCGCTGGGCGTGCCCTACGGGCTGACGCACTCTTGCTACGACCCGGCGGAGGGCGGCGCCGCCTGCGGTCGCTGCGACTCGTGCAGGCTGCGGGCGCAGGGGTTCAAGGACGCTGGCGTGGCGGACCCGACGCGGTACCTCTAGAGCACCGATCGGTTTGACGGTCGCCAGGGCGGCGATGGGCAGCGCATCTCGTCGTCGCTCCTAGAGCTGCTTGCCCCTCAACACCCTGGCTCGGTCCGGTAACCTGATCGCTGCTCTAGCGCGGCCCGGCGCTGTGATCGCGGCGCGGCGAGCCCGGGATCGCCGCGCTAGCTATAGCCAGGCTGGGGCGAGTGCGCGCTACGCCGGCTCTTCCCGCAGCCGCCGCGGCAGCTGCCGGATGGTCCCGTAGAAGCGCATCGCCGCCTCGCCCGCCCGCTGGATGTCGCGGTTGTTGAGGTGCGCCGAGACCGGCGCCGCGAGCAGCGGCACCGCGCGGCCGAGCCCCTTGAGCCCGCCCCGCGTGAGCAACGCCTGCGCCACCCGCGAGACGATCTGGGGGGCCGACCGGGCGGCGAACGACGCGGTGTCGGCGCCGTTGGAGTAGCCGAGGACCTCCAGCACCTCCTCTTTCGCCCGGTCGCTCTTGAGATTCACCTTGTGGACCAGCGCCACCTCGATGATCAGCGAGAGCTGCAGCGCGGTGACGAAGGCGAGGTCGGCCGGGAGCGTCAGCCAGCCGAAGAGGCCGCTGATCGCCCCGCCGGTGCCGGCCCAGTTCTTCTTCGAGGAGATCAGGTGCTCGACCAGCTCGGGCGCGCTGGCGCTGGGGTAGCGCGCGCGGAGCCCGTCCACCCGGCGGCGCGCGCGGCCGAGCTCGGCGAGGTAGAGGCGGCCGATTCGTTCGCTCACCAGGCTGGGCACGAGCCGCAGTGTAGCCGCCCTCGCGAACCGGCGCAGCAGGGCAGGGAGGGCGGGGCCGCGATCGAGCACGCGCGCCAGCCGCCGCCGCTCCTCGGAGTCCTCGAGGTCGCTGCGCAGCGGGTCGATGTCGAGCGGCAGCGACGCCTCGTCCTGGAGGAAGCGCCACGGGTCCTCGAAGGCGTCGGCGCAGGCGCGGAGAGGTCGCGCCAGAGGACGCGGCCGTCGCGCCGGCCGCAGAGGTCGAGCACCCAGCGCGGCAGGCTCTCGCCCGGGTAGGTCTTGCCCTGGCGGACCAGCAGCGCCCCCCCGCCCGGCGCCAGCCTGCGGCGCAGCTCGCTGGCGAGCCGCAGCCCTTGCGACCACTTGGTGGGGCCGAGCGCTTCGCCGTTCCACTCCGGGGCCTCGGGGCGCTCGCGCACGCACCTGTGGCGACGTGTCCGGCATTGGCCCCCCTGGGCGTGCGATGGGATTCATTAACGGGCGGGATGGGGGCCGTTGCAACCGCGGAGCGGGTGCCCGAGCCGCGGGCCCAATCCTCACTCCGCTGCCAGCGCCACCAGGCGACCGCTACACCGCCGCCTGCTTCTTCACCGACCGCCACGCCACGAACGCCGCCAGCGCCAGGAAGGCGACGAGCCCACTCCAGTTGCCCCACTCCTCGGCCATCACCCCGAAGCCGCCCCACTTCGTCACATCGGGAATCAGCGTGACCTTGAACGAGTCCTCGAAGAACTTCAGCAGGGCCGCGAACACCCCCACCAGCGCCCCACCCGCGATGAAGCCCGAGGAGATCAGCGTCCCCTCCTCGTGCCGCGCGGCGTTCGCCGCCCTGTCCTTCGACGACCGCTGCACCCACCACGCGACCGCCGCGCCGACGACCAGCGGCGAGTTGAGGTCCATCGGCAGGTACATCCCGAGCGCGAACGCGAGCCCCGAGACCCCGCACATCTCCGCCGCGCCCGCGAAGACCGCGCCGAGCAGGTAGAGGAACCAGGGCGCGCCCCCCGAGCCCATCACGCCGCGCAGCACCGCGGCCATCGCGTTGGGCTGCGGCGCGGGGAGCGGGTTGTGGTGGAGCGCATCGGGCGAGAAGCCGTAGACCTTGGCCATCAGGAAGATCACCGCGGTGGTGCCGGCCGAGGCGACGGCGGCGCCCGCGAGGTTCGCCAGCTCGATCTGCCGCGGCGTCGCGCCCAGCCAATAGCCGATTTTATATTGTGTCACCAGCGAGCCGGCCATCGACAGCGCGGTGCAGACCACGCCGCCGATCAGCAGGGTCTGCAGCATCCCGCTCTGGCCCGAGAGGCCCAGCGCCGAGAGCGCGATGGCGGTGATGATCAGCGTCGTCAGCGTCATGCCCGAGATGGGGGTGATCGAGATCATCGCGATCGCCCAGGCGGAGACCGCCGTGAAGAGGAAGGAGATCACCAGCGTCAGCCCGGTGGCGATCAGCGCCAGCTTGAGCGCGCCGGGCTCGCCGCGCAGCACCGAGAGCCAGAAGTAGCCCGCGATGAACGTCCCCGTGCCGATGATCCCGAGCAGCACCGTGGACATCCGCAGCGACCG
>JAYWAO010000283.1:0-13602 GCA_043782365.1 Deltaproteobacteria bacterium | reverse complement strand
CCTCGGCCGCGTCCAGGGTCACCTCGGCCGCGACCGCCTCAGCCTTGGCCGCGCGCGCGTTGGCCGCGGGCTTCCCGAAGGGCCGCGCCTTCGCAGCGGGGACCTTGCGTTTGGTCGCGGTCTTGCTCGCGGCCTTGCCCTTGCTCGTCGCGGCCGCCTTCGCCGGCTTCGTCACCTTCGCCATGGCGACCTCGTACCATGGGGCGCGCTCGCAGCGCCCATCGGTTTGGCGCAGAGCGACAATTTCCCGAGAGCGCGTCCACCTGACCGATGAGCCGCGTCCGCTTATCCGATGCGCTGTCCACGCTGCGAGGCGCAGGGTTCTTGGCGAGCGAAGTCCGCAGCCGAGGAGCGCGTTCCAATGGACACCGAGCCGCAGCTCGCACCCGCCCTGCAAGCCTCTGCCCGGGCGCCCTCGCTGACGCGGACGAACCTCCCGCTGGCCCTGGTGGCGCTCGCCACGCTGCTGGCGCTCCTGGTGATGACCGGCTGCGGCGGGGCGCCGGGCCGCGACATCGACTACACTTCTTCCGAGGACGACCTGACCTCCTGCCCCGGCGCGCACACGCTGCAGGGCGCGGACGTCTCGATGTACCAGGGCAACATCGACTGGAGCGCCTTCGCCGGCTCGGGCCGCACCTTCGCCATCACCCGCGTCAGCGACGGCTTCTACTTCGACCCCGACTTCGACCGGAACTGGGCTGGGATCAAGCGGGCCGGGCTCGTCCGCGGCGTCTACCAGTTCTTCCGCCCGCGCAAGGATCCCATCGCGCAGGCCGACCTCTTGCTGCGGCACACAGGCCCGCTCGGCGCGGGCGACCTGCCGCCGGTGCTCGACGTCGAGGTGACCGACGGCGCAAGCCCCGCGCAGCTGCGGGCCGGCATCCTCGCCTGGGTGCAGCACATCGAGGCGAGGACGGGCAAGCGGCCGATCATCTACGTCGGCAGCTACTTCTGGGACGACAACGTCAAGGGCGGCAGCGAGTGGAGCAAGTACCCGCTCTGGCTCCCCGCCTACGGCCCGGTCTGCCCGCGGCTCCCCTCGGCGTGGGGCTCGTGGGTGATGCACCAGTACTCGAGCACGGCCCGCATCCCAGGCATCGGCGGCAACGTCGACGTCAACGTCTTCAACGGCACGCTCGCAGAGCTGAAGAAGCTCGCCGGCGAGACCGCGCCGCCACCGCCGCCGCCGCCCACTTGCGGCAGCCACTGCGAGGGCAGCGTGATGGTGAACGGCGCCTGCAGCCGCTACGACTGCGGCGCGCACGGCGCGCGGTGCGTCAACGATTCGATCGGCCTGCGCTGCGTCTTCTCCGCCTGCCCCAACACGGGCGAGGCCGACCTCTGCCTCTCCACCAGCGAGGTCGCGCACTGCAAGAACGGCGCGCTCTCCTCGAAGGGCAACTGCGGCGCGTACGGTGCGTGGTGCTCGACCGCCGGACGCACGGCCACCCAGGCCCGCTGCGTCTCCTCGCTCTGCGTCTCGGGCCCGCACGAGGTCCCCAAGGCCCACACCGTCTGCGCGTCGCACGGCACGGGAGTGGTCTCCTGCGACGCGAACGGGGCGCCCACCGTCGAGGCCTGCGACGACGGCTACCAGTGCTCCACGCTGGACGGCGGCCCGCACTGCGACTGGAAGCGCTGCCCTGCCTCGGGGCAAGTGGACGTCTGCCTCGACGTTAGCCAGGTCGGCCACTGCGAGGACGGCTCGCTGCGGGGCTCGTTCGACTGCTCGGTTGCCGGGCTCGCCTGCGGCGCCGCCGGCGGCAACGCGCGCTGCGTCTCTGAGGTCTGCACGGGCGGCGCCGAGGCCGTGCCCCCGCCGCACGACGTCTGTGTGGACAGCGGCACGGTGGGCCACTGCGACTCGGGCGGCACGCTGATCCCCGAGGCCTGCGCCGACACCGAGACCTGCACCGTCACGGCCAAGGGGCCGGTCTGCGTGGACGACCGCTGCCTCGACGGAGCGGCGACCGCGCCGCCCGCGCACGACCTCTGCCTCGAGGACGGCGCGCTCGGCAAGTGCGACAGCCTTGGGGTGTTGAGCGTGACAGCGTGCGGCGCGGGCACGGCCTGCACGTCGTCGGGCAGCGGCGCCGCGTGCGCGGCGGCTCCGGGTAACGGCGGAACGGGCGGCGCCGATGGTGGCACGACGGGCACCGGGGGCACCGGCGGCACCGGCACCGACGGCGGCACCGACCCAGGCAGCGGGGACACCGACGGCGGCCCGATCGACACCGTGGCCCCCTCGGGCGGCTGCGCGGAGCCTGGCGCGGGCGGCATCCTCTCGCTCCTCGGCCTGTGCGCGGTCCGGCTGCGCAAGCGCAGCGCGCGGGAGATGCAGTAACCACGGCAACGAGGCTGGGACTACAACGCGGCCAGCGGGCTCGGCTTGGGAGTGGCGACCGGCATCACGCCGGTTCCGCACCAGGTGCCGTGGACGGCAGAGACGCTGGCGTCGCGCAGTCCAGAAGGCCCAGGTCTCCAACACGGGCACCGGGGCCGGGTCATCTCTAATGCCCGGGATCGCGCTCACCCGCCCGCACCGCCACCGCGAGCTGGTTCTCCCTCGGCGGGATCGGGCAGTTGTACAGCTCCGAGAACGCGCAGGACGGGTTGTACGCGGAGTTGAAGTCGAGCGTGTAGAGCCCGGGCTGGCCCTGCACCGGCTCGGCGTCGACATACCGTCCCACCGGATAGCTCTCGTGCCCCGTGGTCTGGTCCCGGAAGAAGATCGACACCGACGCCTCCCCCGTCCCGGGCTCGAGCAGCCGCAGCGCGAGCAGCTCGAGCGGCTTGCCCTCGAGCGCGAACTGCAGCTTTCCCAGCCGCAGCGCGCGCCGCTTGTTGCCGCGGGTCGAGAGGACGACCTCCTCGCGCGGCGTCGCCTCCGGGACGAGCAGCGCCTGCACGCGGAACGCGGGCGCTGGAGGGAACCAGACCGGCGGCCTGCCCGTGGTGAGCCTCGGACTCTCGGGGTCGAGCACCACCACGCCGGGGAAGTTCTGGTGCGAGAGCCGGAGCAGGTAGCGCCCCACCTCCACCTTCGCACCCGGGGGAGCGACCGCCTCGCGCAGGTCCGGCGCAGGCTGCGGCCCACCCGGCTGCGGCAGGCGGAAGGTCGCGCCCGCGTCGGCCGCCGCCAGGACGAACTGCGCGCCGTCGACCCGCACCGAGAGGTGCCGCGCCGAGAGCCCGGGCAGCTGCGCCTGGCAGGCGGGGTCGCTGCCGAAGAGGAGGGGCGCCGCGCCCGCGAAGTCGTGCCGCGCGACTGCGGCGTAAGGGCTGCGCGTGCCGTCCTTGAACCCGGCGGTGGTGCGGGCGCGGTTCGCCAGCAGCGCAGCCTCCCAGCCTGCGGGCGCTGCTGCGGAGTCGGTGGTCATCTGCGTCCTCCCTGCCGCGGCCGCTCGGGCGGGCGGCGCGACTTGTCCGGCCGCGAGGAGCGGCCAGAGCACTACGATCGCGGCGTGGACCTGCACCCTGTGTAGCCCCTCAATCCCCTCCGCTCAATCCTTCTTGAGCGGACCCTTGAGCTTCTCCGTTAGCGACTTCTTCCCCTTCCTCTCGCTCCTGCGGCCTGCCTTCTTGTCGTCCTGGTCGTCGCCGCTGCCCTTGCCGTCCTTGAGCCCGTCCTTCACGCCGTCCTTGCCGGGCGCCTCCTGCTTGGGCCCTTCCTTGGGCGCTGCCCGCCAGTCGCGCAGCGGGGTCTTCGCGGCCACGTCGAAGCCGCGCAGCGTGGTGGGCCGGTCGCGGTGGAAGAGCAGCTCCTTGCCGGGCTCGAGCCGCTTGCTCCACTTGCCGCCGATGTGGTCGCACTGCACCGCGCCCTCGTACACGCGCAGCAGGTCGTCGCCGCCGCCCGTGGCCGCGTCGACGGTGAACTCGGTGCCGCGGACGCCTGCGACGCCGTTCTCGGTCTCGACCTCGAACCGGTCGCCCGTGAGCAGCTTGGCGACCTGCGCCCAGAGGTTGCCCACCGCCAGCTTGAGCCGGAAGCGGCCGCCCGCAGAGGGAGCCTCGCGCAGCTCGGCGCGGGCCGCCGGGCCGATGCGCAGCCGCGTGCCGGTGGCGATGAGCAGCTCGACCCGGCCATCGGCGCCGGTCTCGACGACGTCACCCTCGTGGAGGACGGCGTCGAGGACGACGCCCTGCGCCCCCCCTCCGCTCGCGCCTGCCGCCGAGACGGTGGCCGCTCCTTCGACCGCGGTGACCTTCAGCTCTCCGCGCGCGGGCGGCGTCTGGTCGGCGTGGGCTGCGGCGGCGAACGCCGCGAGCGTGAGGGCGAAGAGGCCTGCGGGCAGCGGATTGCTTCGGTGCATGGGAACTTCCTCCGCGAGGAGAGACACGGCGCGGCCGTTCGAGGCTAAACAGGGCTGCTACCTTCACGCGAGGCCGGACGGGGCGCAACTCCGGGCGCTGCGCTACCTTCGCCGGCCTGGACTCGCGCAGGGTTGTCGCCCCCAGGTGTTGCGCTCTGGTTTCCCAAGGAAAGACCGCGTTGACCGCCGGGGGGCCGGTCGCTAGTTTCCGCCCGCCTTCACGGCTGTCCGCTCGAGGAGATCGCTTTGCACCCTGCTCTAGACTCCGAAGCCGGCCCCGCCCTCGCCTCGGTCCCGCGCACGCTGCTGCTCGCGCTCGCGCTGGCAGGCGGCTGCAGCAAGGCGCAGGTCGAGCAGTTCCGCACCGACACCATCAGCAAGGGGCCTGTCACCGAGGTGGTCTCAGCCACGGGCGGCGTCGAGGCGATCCAGACCATCAACATCGGCTCGCAGGTCTCGGGCACCATCCAGAGCCTCTTCGTCGACTTCAACACGCTGGTGAAGAAGGGCCAGCTGCTGGCCGAGATCGACCCGCGGCTCTTCCGCGCCTCCGCCGAGCGGGCCGAGGGAGGCTACGCGTCGGCCAAGGCGCAGGTCGAGCGGGCCGAGGCGGTGCTCGCCGACGCCAGGCGGGTGGAGGCGCGCGCCACCGAGCTCTTCACCAACAAGCTGACCAGCCGCGCCGACCTCGACACCGCCACCGCCGTCCGCGAGCAGGCGCAGGCCTCGCTCTTGATCGCGAAGGCCGGCGTGCTGCAGGCCAAGGCCGACCGCGACACCGCCTTCGCAAATCTTGCGTATACCAAGATCACCAGCCCGATCGACGGCATCGTCGTCTCGCGCGCCATCGACAAGGGCCAGACGGTGGCGGCCTCGTTCCAGACGCCGACGCTCTTCACCATCGCCAACGACCTCACCAAGATGCAGATCCTCGCCAACATCGACGAGGCCGACGTCGGCAAGGTCCGCGAGCAGATGGAGACCAGGTTCACCGTCGACGCCTGGCCCGGCGAGACCTTCACGGGCCGCATCCGCGAGGTGCGGCAGGCGCCGACGACGATCCAGAATGTCGTCACCTACGCCGCCGTCATCGACGCGCCCAACCCCGAGCGCAAGCTGCGCCAGGGCATGACCGCCTCGGTGCAGATCACCACGGGCAAGCGCGAGGAGGTGCTCCGCGTCCCCAACGCGGCGCTGCGCTTCAAGCCCAGCGCGGGCGCGAACGGCGGCGACGGCAAGGGCGATGCAAAGGGCGAAGGCAAGGGCGACAAGGCGGTCGCCGCGGGCAGCGGGAGCGGCAGCCGAGAGCGGGGCAGCGGCGAGCGCGGCGGGCTGCGCGGCGAGAAGGGCTGGGGCTCGGGCCGAGAAGGCCGCGAAGACCGCGAAGCGCGCGAGGGCGGCGCTCCCCGCGAGGGCGAGTTCGGCGGCCGCAAGGTCTCGCGCCTGGGCAAGGTCTACAAGCTGGTGGACGGCAAGCCCGTGGGCGTGGCCGTGCGGCTAGGGCTCGGCGACAGCCAGCGCACCGAGGTGCTCGAGGGCCTCGCCGAGAACGACGTGGTGATCGTCGGCGAGCAGGGCTCGATGCAGGGCAGCCAGACGCGCTCGCCCGTCAGCGGCGGTCCCCCCGGCGGCGGCGGGATGCGCCGTGGCTTCTAGCGAGCAGGCGCCCACGGCGGGCGCGAAGCCGCCGGTCGTCCACGTCGAGAAGCTGGTGAAGACTTACCAGATGGGCGACGTCGAGGTGCGCGCGCTGCGCGGGGTCTCGCTGGAGATCCGGCAGGGCGAGTTCGTCGCGGTGATGGGCACCTCGGGCTCGGGCAAGAGCACACTGATGAACCTGCTCGGTTGCCTCGACAAGCCCACCTCGGGCAGCTACCTGCTCGACGGGCGCGACGTCAGCCGGCTCTCGCGCGATCAGCTCGCGCAGGTGCGCGGGCAGCTGATCGGCTTCGTCTTCCAGGGCTTCAACCTGCTGCCGCGGACGACCGCGATCGAGAACGTCGAGCTGCCGATGCTCTACCAGGGCGTGTCGTCGAAGGAGCGCCACGCCCGCGCGGTGGCGGCGCTCGAGCGGGTTGGCCTGGGCGACCGCGGCGACCACACTCCCGCCCAGCTCTCAGGAGGCCAGCAGCAGCGGGTGGCGATCGCGCGGGCGCTGGTGAACAACCCGCGGCTGATCCTCGCCGACGAGCCGACGGGCAACCTCGACAGCAAGACGTCGATCGAAGTCATGGCCATCTTCCAGGAGCTCGCCGCCCAGGGGCTGACGGTGCTGATCGTGACGCACGAGCCCGACGTGGCGGCCCACGCGCGGCGGGTGATTACATTCAGGGATGGCCACCTGCTGAGTGACCTCGTGCCCGCCCGGCACCTGGTCGCGACCGAGGAGCTCGAGCGGCTCGGCCGCGAAGAGCTGGCCGGCGCGGCGCAGCAGGCAGCGGCGATCACGGGCTTCAAGGCCGCCGCCGGGGACACCACGGAAACCACGGGAGGCGCGGCGTGAACATCTTCGCCTCGGCCCGCACCGCGCTCCGCGCGCTCGTCAAGAACACGCTCCGCTCGCTCCTGGCGATGCTGGGCATCGTCATCGCGGTGGCCGCGGTGGTGGCCGTCGTCGCCATCGGCCAGGGGGCGCAGGCCCAGGTGGCGGCGCAGATGGCCTCGCTCGGCTCGAACCTCCTGATGATCGTCCCGGGCGCCATCCGCACCGGCGGCGCCTCGATGGGCGCCGGCGGCCAGCAGACGCTCACCCGCGAGGACGGCGCGGCCATCGAGAAGGAGATCCGCTCGGTGGCCGCGGTCGCGCCGGTGAACCGCGCGAGCGGCCAGGTGGTCTACGGCGACGCCAACTGGTCCACCGGGATCACCGGCAGCACCGCCGCCTACCTCGAGGTGCGCCAGTGGCCGCTGCGCCTCGGCGAGCCGTTCGGCCGCGAGGAGGACGCCGCGGGCGCCAAGGTGTGCATCCTCGGCCAGACCGTGGTGGACAAGCTCTTCGGCGAGCAGAACCCGATCGGAGAGCAGATCCGCGTGCGCCACGTGCCGTGCAAGGTGGTGGGCGTGCTCGCCGCCAAGGGCCAGGGCGCGATGGGCCAGGACCAGGACGACATGGTGCTGATGCCCTGGACCACCGTCGTGCGCAAGCTGCAGGGCTCGGCGGCCGACACGGTGGGCACGCTGATGGTCTCGGCGAAGACGCCCAAGGACGTCAACCCGGCGCAGGCCGAGATCACCAGCCTCCTGCGGCAGCGTCACCACCTCGCTGAGACGAGCGAGCCCGACTTCATGGTGCGCAACCTCGCCGAGATGCAGTCGGCGGCGAATGCGCAGGCGGAGACGCTCTCGGCGCTGCTGGCGTCGGTGGCGCTGATCTCGCTGATCGTCGGCTCGATCGGCATCGCCAACGTGATGCTGGTTTCGGTGACTGAAAGAACCCGCGAGATCGGCATCCGCATGGCGGTGGGCGCGCGCGGCCGCGACGTGCTCTTCCAGTTCCTCACCGAGGCGGTGCTGCTGGCGCTGGTGGGCGGGGCGATCGGGCTGGGGCTCGGGGTGGGGATCGCCAACTGGATGGCCGCCAAGCAGGGGTGGCCGACGCTCATCTCCACCTCGGTGATGGGCGGGACGATGCTGCTGGCGGGGGCGGCGGGGGTGATCGCGGGGTTCTACCCGGCGCTGCGGGCGTCGCGCTTGGACCCGATCGATGCGCTGCGGTTCGAGTAGACTCCTCGCCGCGACAACCGCGCTCCGGCTCGAACGACGCAAGGTGGTCGCGCCTGTCATGAGCTGTGATGAATCATGCGGTCTGGAGGGGTCGTGACCGAGGCCAAGAAGAAGAAGATGCTCTCGCCAGAGCAGATCGACGTCGCCCTGGCCGAGGTTGCAAAGCTGGCCGCGGAACAAGGAGTCCAGACGGCCCTCATCGGAGGCGTCGCCTTGGCGCTCTACGGCAGCGACCGGTTCACCTCGGACGTGGACTTCGTCGCCGCGGAGGCGCTGGACGCGCTGCCCGAAGAGCGGCCGCTCAGCTTTGGAGGCTACCAGTCGCGTACTCCAAGCGGCATACCTGTCCACTGGGTGATCCGCAACGACGCCGCCGACTTCATCGCCCTCTACAACGAGGCGCTCGCGAAGGCCGCGAAGATGCCCGACGTGCCCGTCCGCGTCGTGACTCCTGAATACCTCGCCGCGATGAAGCTCGTCGCGGGGCGGGGAAAAGACGACGTGGACCTGGACATGATGATCACCGAGGGCATGGTGGACATCGAGGTCGCCCAGAAGATCATCGAGCGGCTGCTGGGCGCCTATGCTGCCAGGGACTTTGCCTCGCGAGTGGCGGTGGCGCAGTGGCAGAAGGGGCGAGAGCGGTGAAGCCGCCCCGCGTCCCCGCGAATCCTGCGGCGACCCCGGAAGCAGGCTCGCTCAGTTCAGGTATCGCGGAGCCCCGACCGGCGGCACCGGTCGCGCGTGCTCCTGCGCCTCGCCCTCGTCGAGACCTTCCTGCGTGAGGAGGAACCGCACCAGGCCCGCGCCCGTGGGCGTGTCGAGCCGCGCCTCGAAGAGGTGCCCCGCGATGGTGCCGAGGAGCGTCTCTTTGCGCAGGTTGTCGACGCGGCCCTGCGCGTGATCGCCCGCGATCTGCTGCGAGCCCCGCCCCTCGCGGTGCAGCGTGCGCGCGGCCTCGACCAGCGTCATCGCCAGGGCGCTCGAGAGCTGCACCGAGGAGAAGAGCACCGAGAGGAGGCGCCAGTAAGGGGTCGCGGAGGCCATCGCGGGGGCACTTGTACGCGGGCGCGGGGGCTTGTGCCATCATTCCCGCATGAGCGCACAGAGGGTCTTCGGGGTTCGCCGCGCTGGCGTCATCACAGGTGTATTACTCGCCATGCTCTGCGCGGCGCCCGTGCGGGCCGCCGAGGCCCCGCGCCTCGTGGCCGCGCGCAAGGCCCACGGCGCGCAGGCGCGGGCGCTGATCGAGAAGGCCCGGCTGGCGTATCCGCCGGGCGCGCTGCTCTTGCGCGTCTTCAAGGGCGAGGACAAGCTCGAGGTCTGGGCCGGCCCCGCGCAGGGCAAGCCCGTGCTCAAGGTGCAGGAGTACAAAGTGTGTGCGCGCTCGGGCGGGCCGGGGCCCAAGCGCAGGAGCGGCGACCTGCAAGTGCCCGAGGGCTTCTACCGGATCTCCACGCTCAACCCGGCCTCCAGCTACCACCTCTCGATGCAGGTCGACTACCCGAACCAGGCCGACCGGGCGCGGGCCAAGAAGGCGGGCGTCAAGAGCCTCGGCGGAGACATCTTCATCCACGGCGAGTGCGTGACCATCGGGTGCCTGCCCATCACCAACGGGCCCATCGAAGAGCTCTTCGTGCTGGCGGCGGATACGAAGGCGAAGGGCACGCCCATCGACGTGCACCTCTTTCCCGCGCGCCCGGGCAGCGACGCGTGGAAGGGCCTGCTCGGGCACGTCACCGACCCCGCGCTGGAGGCGTTCTGGCGCTCGCTGGAGGCGCCGTTCGAGGCGTTCGAGAAGAGCCACGTGATCCCGAAGCCGCTGGCGAAAGGCGATGGGAGCTACCACCTGGCTCCTTGAGGGCGAGACGATCTGCCTGCAACACCGGGAGCGCAGCACGTTGCGCTGCTGATCGAGGTGCGCTGCGCCACCTGACGGCAGGGAAGGCGGAAGTTTCGAGGCTCGCCCTAGTGGCTTCCTGCGTGGAGGGCCGTAGAGTTGGATGCGGTCGACGACCTTCCGGCGTGGACGACGGTGAATCGAGGTACGATCTCCGACCTTCCGCGTTCGCGCTTGTGGCCCGCTGTAGCACGAGGCGGCTCCCCGAGAGCGCAGGCAGTTCTCCCGCGACCCACCAGGGTAGCTACCGCTGCTATGGGCGGGCGTGGTCCTCCGTCCTGTCCGCGCGCTCTCGCAGAGGGGGAAACAAGGTTTGATCGGGTCTTGTGGTCGTGCCATTCTCGCTCACATGCTCACTTCGCTCCGGCTCTCCAAGTTCCGGGCCTTTCGCTCGTTGAACGTCGATGGGCTCACCCGCGTGAACTTGCTCCTTGGAGGAAACAACGCGGGGAAGACCTGCGTGCTCGAAGCGACCGAGATCCTCTTGGCGGGAGGCCAACCCTGGGTCTTGCTCAGGAGTCCCACGCGACGCGGTGACGGCACAGTGCCGAACGCGGACATCTCGCTTCGACCGTCGATTGATATTCGCCACTTGTTCTGGGGGCACTCGACGCAGCCGGGCGCTTCCTTCCGGATCGACGGACGGTCCCCTGGCGGTGGGCGCTTCGTGCATTGCGAGATCACCACGGCCACCAATGACATCGACGCGCAGCCCGAACTGCCCCTGGACGCTCTCGAAGCCCAGCCAGGTCTCTCGCTCGCCATCAACGGCGATCAGACCAACGCCCCTCGCCTGGTCCCGCTGCGGCCGGGCGGGGGCGCCGTGCTGATCGATCGCCTGGCGCGGCGGGCTCCGGGCGAAAGTGATTCATTGAAGCCGGTAAACTTCGTATCGACCATCGATCCTGCGTACAGGCTGTCGACCCTGTGGGATCGGATCGTCCTCACCCCCGAGGAGCAGCTCGTTACCCGAGCGATCCAGATCATCGAACCGGGGGTCGAACGAATCGCTGCGCTCTCCCGGTCCCCAGCCCGCGACGCGCCGAGTGGCATCGTCGTGAAGCTCGCCGGCTCCGATGAGCGGATCCCGATCGGCACCATGGGCGACGGCGTCACTCGGCTGCTGGTCCTGGCCGTCAACCTGGTCAACTCCGCGGGCGGCACCCTGCTGATCGATGAGATCGACACCGGCCTGCACCATTCGGTGATGGTGAAGATGTGGAGGTTGATCATCGAGACCGCGCGGTCGCTGGACGTGCAGGTCTTCGCGACGACGCACAGCCTCGACTGCGTTCGTGCGCTGGCCATGCTGTCCGAGGTCATCCCGTCGGCGATGGATGAGGTGAGCGTCCATCGAATCGAGCGGGGCCGGGAGGCCAGCGTCCGGTACGGCGCCGACGAGGCGCTCATGGCGGTGAAGCAAGAGATGGAGATTCGCTGATGCCTTCGCCTCTCAAGAGCAGTCCTTATCGACTGCTGGTCGAGGGGCCCGATGACCAATGGTCGGTCATCAACCTGCTGACCCGGCACAGTTACGCCTGGGACGACTCATCCGTGGTCCGGCCGTATGTACACCCCACCGGCGGAATCAACCCGTTGCTTGACTCCTTGCCGGTCGCGCTCAAGACGTACGAGCGCCTCGGCCTCGTGGTGGACGCGGACCTATCCATCGGCAACCGATGGGTGAGCGTCCGGACTCGCCTCGTTGACCTCGGATTCGCCGTGCCCGACGCCCCCCTCGCCGGGGGCCTGGTGGTCGAGCGGACTTCAGACGGGAAGAGGGTGGGGGTTTGGCTGATGCCGGACAATGTGAGCCCCGGCATCCTCGAAGACTTCCTCGCGAAGCTGATCCCGGCAGGCGACCCTAGTTGGAGCCACGCTGGACTGTCGACCACAACCGCGCGCGGCCTCGGCGCTCCGCTCCAGGCCAAAGACCAGGCCAAGGGCGCAATCCACGCTTGGCTCGCTTGGAGGGAGGACCCCGGGCAACCTTTTGGGACCGCCATTACTGCTCACGTCCTGGGCCATGACTCGCCGGAGGCCCTGCTGTTCGTCGCCTGGTTCCGGCGGATGTTTGAGTAGACCTTCAAGCCGCGATCGGCCCGCGCGTCCCGGTAAGCGCGTCTGGCACCGGCCATACTCGGTCGGGAGGCGCACGGGGTCGACCACTGCGTTGAAGCCGGCCCAAATGCAGTGGGAGCGAACCAGCCCCTACGGCTTCACCGTCACGCTCACCGCCGGCACCCAGGTCTTGTGCTCATCCGTGTAATACAAATAAGCGCTCGACGCCGGCGCCGTGAACGTCCCGGGGATCGTCGCCACCAGGTCCACCGGCACCGTCTTCACCTCGCCGGGCTTCAGGTCGCGGAAGTAGAAGATCACCTCGCGCGCTTTCGTCTCGTAGAACCCGATCACGCCCTTCTCGCGCAGCTCCTTGAGCTGCCAGGTCTGGAACGAGAGGCCGCCCGGGATGCCCACCCGCGCGATCGTCATCGGCTGCCCGCTCTGGGTCTTGTTGGTGACCACGCTGGTGAGGCGCACCGTCTCGCCCATCTTCAGCTCGCTCGCGGCGAGGCTGGTGGAGAGGTCCACCACCGACTCCTTGGAGGTGGCCGGCAAGAGCGAGCGGAACTCGACCGCGAGCGAGTACGGCAGCGGCTCGCCGGAGGCCGAGACGAGCTCCACCTTGTTGGAGCCCGCGTGCAGCTTGGTGGAGGTGAAGACGATCGCCTCGCGGCGGCCGGCCTCGTAGGCCACCTCGCCCTTTTCGATTGCCTCGCCGTTGATCCGCAGCGAGATCTTCCCGGGCAGCTGCGTCTTCCGCTGCGTGTTCTCGTAGGCGATGATCGCCTTGAGCGCGAGCACGGTGGCCTGCGTCGCGCCCCACTGGCCGAAGCCCGAGCGGTTGCTCGAGAGCCACTGGACCGCGTTGCGCACTTCGCCGTCATGGCCGCCGGCGTCGATCAGCGCCAGCACCGCGAGCGACGTGGTCTCGATGGTGAGGTTGATCCCGCCGCTGCGGGTGATCGACATGCCGGCCTTGCTGAACGCGCCGTCCGCGCCCTGCCCCTGCGCGAGCCGCTTCGCCGCCGCCAGCCCCTGCGACCTGTGCTGCGCCGAGTGGAGCAGCGAATCGGCGGCGAGCGCGAGCAGGTACTGGTCCTGCGTCGTCCCCGCGAGATCGGCCATCGCGCCCAGCTCCGGCTCGAGGCCCGTCTCGCCAGCGAGCAACAGCGACCAGGTGATGTACGCGTTGGTCACCTCCGGAGACGCGCCGCCGAACGAGTCGAGCGCCTTCGGGTCGCGCAGGTAGCCGCCCTTCCCGTCGCGCCGCTTGCGCAGCCACGCCGCGGTGCGGCCCATCATGGCGTCATCGACGTTGCCATAGACCGCCTTCATGTCGGCGAACTCGAGCAGGCCATACGCCGTCAGCGCTTCGTGCCCCGGCGCGCCGCCGAACCACTCGTAGCCCTTCTGCGGGGTCTCATATCCGGTCAATCGGCGGTATCCCGAGTCGAGCAGCTTGCTGCTGCGCTCCAGCAGCGCCGGGTCGGCGATGTCGTGCGACTTGAGGTACTGCATCACCATGACGTTGGGATAGTTGGTGGACGAGGTCTGCTCGAAGCAGCCGCTCGGCTCGCGCAGCATGCCCTCGAGGCC
>JAYWAO010000282.1:0-4954 GCA_043782365.1 Deltaproteobacteria bacterium | reverse complement strand
CCCCACTTCATCTCCGCGGGCGGCACCGCGAAGGAGCGGTCGCGCAGGAGCCGCAGGAAGTCGCTCCCCGCGGGCGCGCGCAGGACGCAGTTGGCGCGCTGCAGGCCCTCGGGGAGGTCTTCGGAGGGGATCAGGTAGGGGTCCTCTGGCAGCGGCCGCAGGCAGACGACGTCGCTGTCGCTCCAGGTGCCGCCCGAAGCGAGCAGCACCGAGTAGCGGAAGAGGTTCGAGAAGCCCGCGACGGTGTCGAACTCGCGGTAGCGGAAGATGCGCGACGCCGGGAGGACCTCCTCGCCGGACTTGCGCACCACTCCGGCGGGGATGGGGCCCACGTCGCCGTAGGTCCAGAGCCACACCTCGTGGCCGTGCGCGACGAAGGAGCGCAGCGACAGGCGCTCGAGCTCCGTGAGGGGACCGATCCAGAGCTGGTGGACGAGGGCGCGGGCGGAGTTCATCGAACCCCCGACGTTAGCCGCGCTGACGAGGTAGGGACCACCGAAATGGTCCCCCCATTTGTTCCCAGTGTTGCGAGCGCGCCGCGGGCAGGCCCTGCGCCGGCCCGCGGTCCGCCCCGTGTATTACACCAAGCCGAGGATCTGCCGCAGCACGAAGGGCAGGATGCCGCCGTGCTGGTAGTACTCGACCTCGATGGGCGTATCGATGCGGACGATCACCTGCACCTGATCCACCGCGCCGCTCTTGCGCTTGATGGTCAGCATCGCCTCCATCCGCGGGGCGAGGCGCGCCGCGAAGCCCGTCAGCGCGAACGTCTCGGTCCCGTCGAGCTCGAGGGTGGCCGCGTCGGTGCCCTCCTTGAACTGGCAGGGGAGCACGCCCATGCCCACCAGGTTCGAGCGGTGGATGCGCTCGAACGACTTCGCGATCACGGCCTTGACGCCGAGCAGCCGCGTG
This sequence comes from Deltaproteobacteria bacterium, assembly GCA_043782365.1. GTDB lineage: Bacteria > Myxococcota > Myxococcia > Myxococcales > 40CM-4-68-19 > CAIWCD01. The sequence continues at coordinate 4,042 of JAYWAO010000282.1, read as the reverse complement.
CCCTTCGCCGCCCAGTCGCGCGAGGAGCCCGTGCCGTACTCGAGGCCGGCGAAGACGAGCAGCGGCGTCTTCGTCTTCTCGTATTCGATGGCCGCGTCATAGATGGCCAGCTGCTGGCCCGAGGGCTGCACCGCCGTCACCCCGCCCTCGACGCCGGGCACCATCAGATTCTTGATGCGCACGTTGGCAAACGTCCCGCGCACCATCACCTCGTGGTTGCCGCGGCGGGCGCCGTAGGAGTTGAAGTCGGCCTTGTGGACGCCGTGCGCCTGCAGATAGACGCCGGCCGGCGACGACGCCTTGATGTTGCCCGCGGGCGAGATGTGGTCGGTGGTCACCGAGTCGCCGAAGATCGCCAGGGACCGCGCCCCCTCGATGTCCGTGGTGATCCCGGGCTTCGCATCGAACGGGGCGAACCACGGCGCGTGGCGCACGTAGGTGGACTTCTCGTCCCACGCATACACTTGACCCGTCGGCGCCTGGATCCTGCTCCACTCCTTGCTCTCTTTGGCGAGGTCGCCGGAGTAGTTGCTCTGGTAGTCGTGGGCGTCGAGCGCGGCCGGGAGCAGCGCGTCCACCTCCTCCGGCGTCGGCCAGATGTCCTTGAGGAAGACCTCCTTGCCGTCCGAGCCGAGGCCGATCGGCTCCTTGTCGAGATCGATGTTGACCCGTCCGGCGAGCGCGAACGCGACCACCAGCGGCGGGCTCATCAGGAAGTTTGCCTTGATGTTCTGGTGGACGCGGGCCTCGAAGTTGCGATTGCCCGAGAGCACCGAGGCGGCCACCACGTCGTGCTTGGTGACGACGTTCTCGACCGCCGGGTCGAGCGGGCCCGAGTTGCCGATGCAGGTGGTGCAGCCGTAGCCCACCAGGTTGAAGCCGATCGCGTCGAGCTCCTTGGTGAGGCCCGTCTTGTCGAGGTACGTCGAGACCACCCGCGAACCCGGCGCGAGCGAGCTCTTCACGTGCGGCGCCGCCTTGAGGCCCAGCGCGTTGGCCTTCTTGGCGACCAGGCCCGCGGCCAGCATCACGCTCGGGTTCGAGGTGTTGGTGCAGGAGGTGATGGCGGCGATCAGCACGTCGCCGTGGCCCACTTCAACCCCGCCGTCGTTGAAGCGCAGGCCGAGCTGCTCGGCCGGCTTCGAGTAGCCCGTCGCGTCCTTCTTGCTGAAGAGCTCGGCGAACCTCTCCTTGAGCCTGGTGAGCTCGATGCGGTCCTGCGGCCGCTTCGGCCCGGCCACGCTCGGCACCACCGTGGAGAGGTCCAGCTCCAGCGTCTGCGAGTAGTCGCACGCGCCCGCCGCGGGGATGCCGAAGAGGCCCTGCGCCCTGTAGTAGCTGCGGACCGCGTCCACCAGCTCGGGCGGGCGGCCGGTGGCGAGCAGGTAGTCGCAGGTCTTCTCGTCCACCGGGAAGAAGCCCATGGTGGCGCCGTACTCGGGGGCCATGTTGGCGATGGTCGCGCGGTGCGGGACCGGCAGGCTGGCCGCGCCCTCGCCGAAGAACTCGACGAACTTGCCGACCACCTTGGCCTTGCGCAGCAGCTCCGTCAGCGTCAGGACCGCGTCGGTCGCGGTGACGCCCGGCTTGAGCGCGCCCTTGAGGTGCACGCCCACCACGTCGGGAGTGAGGATGTAGACGGGCTGGCCGAGCATGGCCGCCTCGGCCTCGATGCCGCCGACCCCCCAGGCGACGATGCCGACGCCGTTGATCATGGTGGTGTGGCTGTCGGTGCCCACCAGCGTGTCGGGATAGAAGACCCCGTCCTTCTGCACCACCGCGGAGGCGATCTTCTCGAGGTTGACCTGGTGGACGATGCCGATGCCGGGCGGGGTGATCGCCAGCGTCTGGAACGCCTGCATGCCCCACTTGAGGAACTCGTAGCGCGGGCCGTTGCGCTCGAACTCGAGGCCCATGTTGATCTGCAGCGACGCGCTGGAGCGGGCCGAATCGACCTGCACCGAGTGGTCGATGACGAGATCGACCGGCACCAGCGGCTCGATCCTGGCGGCGTCGCCGCCGATCGCCTGCACCGCCGAGCGCATCGCCGCGAGGTCGACGATCAGCGGCACGCCCGTGAAGTCCTGGAGGATGACGCGCGCGACGACGAAGGGGATCTCCTCGGTGCGCTCGGCGTTGGGCTTCCAGGCGCAGAGGGCGCGGACGTCCTGCTCGCGCACGCGCTGGCCGTCGCAGTTGCGCACCAGCGACTCGAGCACGACGCGGAGGGTGACGGGCAGGCGGGAGAGGTTGCCCCAGCCGGCCTTCTCGAGGGCGGGCAGCGAGCAGAGCTGTCCGGACTTCCCGGCGCCGTAGGTGAAGGTCGCGAGGGACTGCTTGATGGTGGTCATGTGCGCTCCGAGGGCAGCGGCCTTGCGCGGCTGCCCGGAATACCCGCGGCCTTGCGCGGCGGGCGGGGAGGGGTCTATCCGAGGCGCGGGCTGGCTTCAAGTCGCCGCAGACGAACTTGCTTGCCTCGGCGGGACCCTGCCGCGATGGTGCGCTCCCAATGGGTACCCTGACGCTGATCCGCCACGGGCAGGCCTCGGCGCTCTCCGCCGACTACGACAAGCTCTCGCCGCTCGGCGAGCAGCAGGCGCGCAGGCTGGGCCAGGAGTGGGCGCGGCGGCGCACCGTCTTCGAGAAAGTGTATTACGGACCCCGCCAGCGGCAGCGCCGGAGCGCCGAGCTTTCGCTGGAGGCGTGCGCCGAGGCAGGCGGGGCCCGGATGACCTCGCTGCCGCTGCCCGCGCTCGACGAGTTCCGCATCGAGCCCCTGCAGCGCGAGTTCCCGCGGCTGGCGCAGGAGCGCGACGACCTGCGGGCCTATGTCCCCGGCTTCGACCCGGAGGCGGAGCCGACGCTGCGGATGGCGGCGCTGCAGAAGATCGGCGCGGTGCTGCTGCGGCTCTGGGTCAACGGAGAGATCGCCGCTGACGGCGCCGAGCGGTGGACCGACTTCCGGGCGCGCGTCGATGGCGCGGTCAACGAGATGGTCGGCGCCGCCGGGCCACGGGCGCGGGTCGCGGCGTTCACCTCGGCCGGCGTGATCGGCGCCTGTGCGCAGCGCGCGCTCGGACTCGACGGCGACCGCTCGCTCGACCTGATGCTGCTGGTGCGCAACGCCTCCCTCACCGAGTTCCTCTACGCACGGCCGGCGGGCGAGCGGTTCTCGCTGGCGAGCTTCAACGAGGTGGCCCACCTCGCGGGCGAGGACGGGCTGGTGACGCTGCTATAGATGGCGGCCGTCGCGGCAAATGCGTTACTTCCCGCCCAGCTTGACCACGCACGGCGGCGCCCACTTGTCGCCGGCGTGCCGCACGGTGAACTCCACCGTCTGCACGCTCGCCTCGAACGGCCCCAGCGCCAGCGCGAATCCCGCCCCGGTCGCAGCCAGCGCAGTGTCCACGGCGGGCTCGTCCGGCACCTTCTTGGTGCCTTCGGGCTGCGCCGCGGCGGGCGGGGTCTTCCAGCCGTTGACGCCCCAGCGCACGGTGCCCGCTTCCGCGGCGGTGACGCGGAACGGCCCGTGGCCCGCGACGGAGGCCTCCTTGGCGGCGCCGGCGGCCACCTCGGCGAGCTTCGGCGAGTGCGCAGCGGTCGCCGCGGCAGGCTTGGCATCCGGAGCGGGCGGAGCGGCAGGCTTCGCAGCGGGGGCGGCGATGGCCTCGGGTGCGTCGGCGACGGCCGGCTTCGCTCCGCCGGCCAGCCGCGCCACCTCCGCGGCCAGGTAGTCCATCCGCGTGCGCAGGTTCACCAGCACGGGCGCCAGCAGCGCGAGGTCCGCGGTGGAGAGCAGGTCGCGGCCGGAGAGGCCGGCCTTCTCCAGCGCCTCGTCGAGCACCACCTTCGCCGAGTAGGTGTCGAACCGGGTCCCGAACAGCGCCAACAACGACTTGCGATCACTGCCGCCCATTACGCGCCCCTGGTCATTAGATGCTCCCTAGATGCTCCCTGAAGTACCCGGGTCGTCCCGGCGCCTCAAGGACCTCGCGGAATCTTCATCTTGGATGCAGCCGGTCCTGGAGCGGTGCCGCCCGCC
>JAYWAO010000281.1:0-13631 GCA_043782365.1 Deltaproteobacteria bacterium | reverse complement strand
TGGTGAACCAGCCCGCCGGGTTGAAGTTGAACGTCAGGTTGTCGCTCCCCCCGATGACGAAGGTGCCCTTGCGCTCCTGCTCCTCGTCGAGCGCAGAGACCCACGAGAAGGCGACGCCATCGACGGTGCCGTCGATCACCACCGACTTCGCCTTCATCTCGGTGAGGCCCGGGGTGGTCGCGTCGGCGTCCTCGACCTTGTGCACCTTGAACTTGATGCGCTTGTAGGTGCCCTTCGGGACGTCGGCGTCGAAGAGGCGCGAGGGGGCGCCGCCGTCGAGCGAGGCGCCGGAGAAGTCGGTGAGGAACGGGCCCACCTTCAGCTCGCCGTCCTTGCCGTTGTCGGCGGTCTCGTCCAGCTTCAGCTGGATCCGCTGCAGCACGACGCGCACGCGGGAGAGCACGATGCCGTTGGAGAGCGTGAGCGCGCCCGGAGCCCCCTCCGCGCGCAGGCTCGCGGTGGGCGCGCCGAGATGAGCGCTGAAGGTGGTGTTGCCGCCGCAGGCAGCGAGCGCGGAGCCGAGGACGAGGAGCAGCTTGAGCTTCATGGAGACCTCCAGGGAGCGAACGAGACCGATATCCCAGAGACCTCCGATGGCCGTCAAGCGAGCACACCCACCCGCGCCCCATTGTGACCACCCGCAGCCGACCTCGCGCGAGCAGCCCCGGGCCCAGGTTCGGCTAATCTAAGGGCGCCGCCACCTTCGTCACATTGTCATTCGAGTTCCGGTCGATCCGCTTGTTGTACGGATCCACCCCGACGAACTTCGGCAGCCCGGCCGTCACCAGCACCACCTCCTGCTTCCCGCTCTTCACCGCCCGCCGCCCACCACTGGTGCGCGATCTCGTGGGCGGTGATGTAGGTGACGAGGTCGATGGTCGAGTCGCTCCTTGCGTCATCGTAGTTCTGGATGAAGCCCACTCCCTCCGAATAGGGGATGGTATTGGCGAACGACTGGGCAAACGACGCATAAGCCAGGAACTCGAGGATGCGGGCCTGCTTGAACTGGTAAGGCGAGAAGCTCTCCGAGAAGACGGTGAGTGAGGCCTTCATCGCCTCCAGCATCCGCTTCACGTTGTGGCCGTGCGGTCCGTGCAAATAGACGGCGAGGTCCACGGGCCTGTTGTCCTTCCCGCTTTCCCGATAGAACCGCTCCTCGCCCCGAGGAGCCCGCCATGCACGCCTGGAGAGGACACGCCTACGGCCCGCCCGACTCCCTCGTCTGGGAGGAGGTGCAGGACCCCGCGCTGCAGGGCGAGCAGGTCCGCATCGAGGTGCGCGCCTCGGCGGTGAACTTCCCCGACGCGCTCTACATCGCGGGCACCTACCAGGTGAAGCCGACGCCCCCCTTCGTGCCCGGGTTCGAGATCGCGGGCGTGGTCGCCGAGAGCCGCTCGCAGAAGTTCCCGGTCGGGACCCGCGTCGCCTCCACGCTCGACGGCTCGGGCGGATATGCCACGCACGCGGTCGCCTTCGAGCAGAACGTCTACGCGATCCCAGACGTGATGACGTTCGACGACGCGGCGGCGATCACCGTCACCTACCAGACCGGCTGGTTCGCCTTGCACCGCCGCGCGCAGCTGAAGGCGGGCGAGTGGCTGCTGGTGCACGCGGGCGCGGGCGGGGTCGGCAGCGCCGCGATCCAGCTCGGCAAGGCGGCGGGCGCCAAGGTCATCGCCACCGCCGGCGGGCCGCGCAAGGTAGAGGTGTGCCGGGCGCTCGGCGCCGACCTCGCCATCGACTACCAAAACGACGACTTCGTCACCGCGGTCAAGGCGGCCACAGGCGGCCACGGCGCAGACGTCGTCTTCGACCCAGTCGGCGGCGAGGTGTTCGACAAGTCCACCAAGTGCATCGCCTTCGAGGGCCGCATCGTGGTGATCGGCTTCACCTCCGGCACCTTCCCGGTGGTGAAGGCGAACCACGTGCTGGTGAAGAACTACGCGGTGGTGGGCCTCCACTGGGGCGCCTACAACCTGCACGACCCGGCGGCCATCGCGGCGGCGCAGGCCGCGCTCTACCACCTGTACGAGCAGGGCGCGATCAAGCCGCTGATCGGCGAGGTGCTGCCGCTGTCGCAGGCTCCGGAGGCGCTGCGCCGGGTGACCAGCCGGGGGTCGGTCGGGAAGGTCCTGCTGCGGCCCTGACGGGCTCCGCCCAGAGGCAAACGAGGGCCGGGTCGTCTCCGGACGAAGTTCGTTCCTGACGATCCCGCGGGTGGTTCCGTGTGTGTAGGGCAACACGTCGACAGCCTCTTGCGCAGTCTGCGCACGCGCTGTCCGAGGAGCCCGACATGGCTGGGGAACCGCGGCACCCTGCGCTCAGTCTCACGCTGCAGCGTCACCTGCTCCTGGCCTCCGCGCTCGCCAGCCTCTCCTGGACGACAGCCGCTGTCGCCCAGGCGCAGCCCGCTCCCGCTGCTGCAGCGCAGCCTGCGACGACGCCCGCCCCGGCCGCGCCCGTAGCCGCAGCGGCGCCCGCCGTCGAAGACCCAAAGGTCCGGGCCGCTGCGCTGGTCGATGAGGCCAAGGCGCTCGCCTCCGCGAAGAGCTGGAAGAAGGCGGCCCCGCTCGCCGCCGAGGCCGTCAAGCTCGACCCGTCCAATGCGCAGGCGCATGCGCTGGCGGGCCTCTCGCTCTACAACCTGAAGAAGTATGCGAGCGCGCTGCCTGCGCTCGAGAAGGCGCTGGCGGGCGGCGTCACCGGCGCAGGGCTCGCGCGGGCCGCGGCCGACTGCGCGGAGCGGCGCAAGGACAAGGGCCGCACCGTGAAGTGGCTGCTCGTCGCCGCGAAGGAGGAGAAGGACCAGGCGCTCGCGCTCAAGGCGGCCAAGACCGCGGAGGCGCCGGCCGCCATCGCCAGCGCCTATGACGTGGCAGCCGCGCTCGGAAAGCTGCAGCCGGCCGACCTGCTCGCGCATGCGGCCGCAGCCGAGGCAGCGGGCAAGCTCGCGCACGCCGGCAGCCTCTGGGATCAGGCCGCGGCGGCCAACCCGGGCGACGCCAATGCGCCGGTCGCGGCGGCGCGCGTGCGCGTGGCCACCAAGGACTGGGCGGGCGCCGATGAGCGCCTCGAGAAGCTGCGCGCGGCGCGGCCCGACGACGCCGCCATCCTCTTGCTGTCGGCCGAGGTGGCGGCGGGGAAGGGCGACGCAGCGGGCGAGCGCAAGCTGCTCGAGGCCTTGCTGGTGAAGCAGCCCAAGTATGCGCCGGCGCTGCGCAGGCTGGCGAAGCTGTCGATCGACGGCGGCGACAACGCGGCGGCGCAGAAGTTCGCCGAGGCCGCGCTGGCGGCCGATCCCAAGGACCAGGGCTCGCACGACGTGCTGGGCCGCGTGCTCTATGCGGCCGGCCAGAAGGAGGCCGCGCGGCCTCATCTGGAGCTCGCATGCGCTCCGGCTGCGCGCGAAAAGGGCAAGCCCGCTCCGGCCGAAGCGGCCTCTGCGGACGCGCTGGTGGCGCTCGCCGACCTCGCGCTGACCGCGGGCAAGCGCGACGCCGCCAAGCCGCTGGTGGCGCGGGCCAAGGCCGCGGGGGCGAAGCGCGCGGCGGTGGTGCAGGCGCGGCTGCTGGCGAAGGACGGCGACCTCTCGGGCGCGGAGCGCACGCTGGCGGGATATCTCGCGCAGAACACCTCCGATGGTGACGCGCTCGCCGCGGGCGCGGATATCGCCTATGAGCGCGGTCAATATCCCCAGGCGCGCGAGCGGTTCGAGAAGGCGCTGGGCCTGTTGCCGAAGGGCGCGCTGACGCCGGTCGCGCAGGGGCGGCTCTGCGACGTGCGCGTGCGCGACGCGGCCTATGCCGAGGCGAAGGAGGCCTGCGAGGGCGCCTTGAAGGGCGGGGCCGATACGGTCTCGGTGCACGCGAGCTATGGCCTCGCTTTGTATCGCTCGGGCGACAAGAAGGCGGGCAAGGCCGAGCTGGACGCGGCAGCCAAGAAGGGCGCCAAGGACCCGGCCGTCCACGGCGCGCTCGGCGCCATCGCCGCCGAGGAGGGCCGCGAGGCCGAGGTGCTCTCCGAGTACGACCAGGTCCTCGCGCAGGAGCCGAACAACGCCGAGGCGAACGCCGCCACGGGCCGAGTGCTGGCGAAGCGCGGGCAGCACAAGGACGCCTCCGCGCGGCTCTCCAAGGCGTTCAAGGCCAACCCCGACGACGCGCTGCTCGGCGCCGAGCTCGCCAAGGCCCAGCTGGGAGCGGGGCAGCTTGCCGCGGCGCAGAAGACGATGGGCCAGATCCCGCAGGACGCGCTGCCGCCCGCGGTGTTCCACGGGCTGCGTGGCCGGGTCGAGAACAAGCTCGGCAACTACAAGCGGGCCGACGAGGAGTACGCCAAGGCGCAGGAGAAGTCGCCCGAGGACGCCGAGCTGCTCAAGCTGCGCGGGCAGAACTTCCTCAAGATGCCCAACTACGACCGCGCCATCCCGGCCCTCGAGAAGGCCCGGTCGCTCGACCCGCAGAACCTCGAGGTGGCGCAGGAGCTGACGCGGCTCTACTCCGAGACCGGCCAGACCGAGAAGGTCGCCAAGGCCTTGGGCGCGGTGGAGGCGTTGGAGAAGGCGCAGGTCGCCGCGCGCAAGCAGGAGCTCAAGCCCGGAGACGTCCGGCGCATCTCCTTCCAGGACAACCTGGCGGCGAAGGGCGGCGCCGACGGAGCGCTCGCGCCCGCGCTCTCCGAGCGGGTGACGGCTGACCTCAGCCAATCTGCCTATGTCGAGCTGGTCGACCTGCGCGACCAGATGGCGGTCGAGCGCCAGCGCGAGGCGATCGACCGCGACGGGAAGCTCTCGCAAGAGGAGAAGGACAAGGCGATCGCCGCGCTCCCGCAGACGGCGGCCGACCGCGAGCGCGATCGCATCATCAACTCGCAGCTCTCTCAAGAAGAGAAGCTCAAGGCCATCGAAGGCCTCAAGGGCAAGGAGAAGGTCGCGCAGTGGGCGCTCGCCGGTGACTACCGGATCGAAGGCGACACCCTCTTCGTCAACCTGAAGGCGCAGCGCCTCGTCAATCCGGTCACCAAGAGCAGCCTGGAGAGCGGGCCCAAGGCGAGCTACGCGCAGGTCGAGAAGCGGGCGGTCATCGGCCTCCTGAAGAACCTCGAGATCCCGCTCGCGCCCGACGAAGAGGCCGCGCTCGGCCGCACCGAGGGCCTGCCCAACCTCGACTCGGCGGTGCTCACGCAGCAAGCCGATGATCTGGTGAAGAAGGGCGACGTCGACTCGCTCCGCAAGGCCACCGAGCTCTACAAGCGCGCCCGCGACGCCGACCAGGGCAACGCGCAGGCCTTGGTGGGCCTCGACAAGTCGCTCGCCGAGATCGCCGAAAAGAACCGCCTGATGGTCCTCGAGCCGCGGCCGATCGGCGAGGTGCCCGAGTCGCTGCAGGACATGGTGAAGCTCACCCTGCAGAGCAAGCTCTCGGGCGTGCGCGGCGTGCGCGTGGTGGAGGGCCTGAAGAAGAGCCAGAGCGGCGAGGAGCTGCCCGAGAACGACTCGGTGGCCAAGGAGCTCGACCGGCTCGCGAAGGAGCCCGACAGCTTCGACCCGTCCAGCTACGACATCGCCAAGATCGGCCAGGTGCTCGGCGCCAACGTGCTGGTCAAGACCGAGGTGATGAAGAACGGCGACGACCTGGTGCTCAACGCGCGGCTGCACGAGATCAAGGACGGCAAGCTGCTGGTCACCTACGGCACGCAGCGCGCGGGCAAGATGGCCGACCAGCAGAAGCTGCAGGCCGACCTCGCCAAGGACATCGCCCAGTACCTGCGCGGCGAGCCGTCGGACGAGGAGAAGGCCTCGCTGGCGGCGGTGAAGGACAAGGACGACTACAAGAAGCAGATGGACGAGCTCGCGAAGCTGCGGGCCGAGGAGAAGGCGCGCAAGGAGGCGTTGGCGCTCAAGGCCGCGCAGCCGAAGGCCGCAGATGCCAGGGTTGCCGCCGAGGCCGAGAAGCCGCCCGAGGCGAAGAAGCCCGCGGTGATCCAGCTCGGCCCGGTGTCGGTGCCCGAGAGCGGCGACGACCGCACCTACAACGTCTTCATGGCCTCGGGGCGGCTCTCGTCGCTGAGCTACAACGGCGACAAGAGCGCTTCGCTGGGAGTCCTCCTCTCGCACACCGCCAAGCGCTGGGGCCACCACCGGCTCTCGGTGCTGCTCGACTTCGAGTCGACACGCGTCCTCGCGGGCCGCTCGCTCGACGCGAGCACCAGCCGCGCCGCCTTCTACGGTGCCGGCGCCGACTACACGGTGCCGCTCGCGTTCGGCGGCACGGGGCTGTTCCTCGGCGCGGAGGCGATGCTCGGGCTCTCGCAGGGCCAGCGCGGCACCTCGGCGATCGCCACCGGCTATGCGTTGACGGTGGCGCCGCACGCGGGCCTCGCGCTCGCTTATAAAGGCATCGGTCTCACCGCCGACCTCGGCTACCGGTTCGCGTTCGGCGGCGGAGACGGCGTGGGCCTCGGCGGCTTCTTCCTGCAAGCGGGCATCCGCAAGGAGACAGCCAGCAATGAGCCCTCCCGACATGGCGCCTTCGAGCTGGGCTATACGGCCCACCTCTTCGTGCCCAACAGCGCCGGGCTCGCCAACTATCAAACGCTCGGCTTCGTCGGCGGCGGCGCGACGCTGCAGCACACAGTCACGCTGCTCTCGCAGGGCGGCATGCTGCGCAACGGCGCCTGGATCTCCTACGGCTCGGCCAACGGGAGCATCGCGGGCACGAAGATGACCCGGGCCGAGGCGTCGTGGGCGTTCATCCTCAATGCCTTCGATACCGAAGACCTCTTCAACCCGTATGTCGGCCTGCGCATCGGGCTGCTCGCAGCCAAGGCGGGCGCGGACGGCGAAGCCTTCAATTACGGCCTGCTCGGCGCGCCGATGGCCGGACTCGACCTGCAGCTCTTCAAGGGGTTCGTGGTGGGCATCGGCGCCTCCTACGACGCCTCGACGGGAAGCAGCAGCCACTTCGACGGCTATGCCATCGACGCCTCCGCCACCCTCCGGTTCTAGAGCGAGACGACCATGACCACCGCGAACCCTTCGACCAAGCTCATGTCCGTCCGCCCCTCCTCCCTCCGCTCCGGGCTGTTGCCCGCGGCGCTGCTCACCGTTCTCTGCGCGGGCTGCCCCCTCCAGGCTCCGGGCATCGACGCCGTCTTCGTCGCCACCGGCGTCCGCATCACGCCGAGTGCGCAGAGCGCGGTGGCCGGGACCCCGATCACCATCAGCGCGGTCGCGACGGGCGCGGACGGCACCACCGGGTCTGGGGCGGCCACCGTCTGGACCGCCAGCGGCAGCTGCTCGGTGACCCCCAGCACGGGCGAGCAGGTGTCGGTGAACGCGAGCAGCGCCACCGCCTGCCAGGTCAACGCCATCCTCTCCGGCGCGTTCACCGCCAGCGTCACGCTGACGTTTACCGCGGGCCCGGTCGCGACCAGCCTCACGCTCGCGGGGCCCGACGCCATCAACCTCGGCGAGACGCAGACCTACACGGCCACCGCGAAGGACGCCTCCGGCAACACCATCAGCGCCCCCTCCGGCCTGAACTGGTCGGTGGACGGCACGCTCTTCAGCGTCACCGCGGGCGCGGGCACCGGGGCCGCCTCGGTGAAGGCGATCGGCGCGGGCCAGGGCAACGTCAGCGTCTCGATCGGCGCGGTCGTCGCCACGCCCAAGTCGGTGCACGCGGTCGCCACCGCCGTGCGGATCACGCCCTCCGTGCAGAGCGCGAACGTGGGCACGGCGATCACCGTCAGCGCGGTGTCCACCGGCGCAGCGGGCGCGACCGGCCTCGCCACCAAGACCGTCTGGACGGTCACCGCAACAGGCGGGACCGGCTGCTCGGTCTCGCCGCAGACGGGCGCCAACGTCTCGGTGAGCGCCTCCGCGGCGGCCACCTGCGTGGTCACCGCCACCCTCGACACGACGCCCACCGCGACCACCACGCTCACCTTCACCGCGGTGGTGGTCCCGGCCAGCCTGACGATCGCGGGGGCCGACATCCTCGACGTCCACGCGACCTCCTCGACCTACACCGCCACCGTGAAGGACGCGGGCGGCAACCTCATCCCCACCGCTGCGGTGACCTGGTCTTCGCCCTCCGGAGCGGTGCTGGCGCTGACCCCGAGCGGGCAGACCACGGGCCTCGTCGCCAACGCCGTCGGCGCGGTCACGCTGCAGGCGAACGTCTCGGGCCTCGCGGCGGTGACGAAGAGTATTACCGTAAACCCGGTCGCGCTGGCGGTGACGCCGGCTTCGGTGAACGTGGTGCAGAGCCCGAACAAGACCACCGTCTTCGTCGGCCACGCCTCGCTGCAGGCCAAGGACGCGAGCGGCGTAGTGGTGCCGTTCCTGGCCAACCTCCAGTTCGGCGCGGGGCTCTCGGAGACGCACACGCCCTCCGACAGCAACTTCAACTTCCTCGTCACCGCGCTCAACGGCGACGGCACGGTTGGTCTTGCATTTTATGACACCAGCGCGCCAGGCGCCTCGCACACCGCCACGCTGACCGGCCTCGGCAAGAGCGCGGCGCTCACCGTGCTGGTGGCCGCACCCGACGCGGTGACGCTCGCGCTCAAGCCCGGCGACAGCGCCGCGGTGGGGAGCAGCATGACGGTGACGCCCTCGGTGACGGTGGGCGCCTCCACGGTGGACGGCGCGCCGGTCTCGCTCGTGGCGGGCGGCGATGCGATCTTCACCGCGGGCACGGTGCCCGGTGTCGCCACCTCCACCCTCAGCTTCTCGCCGCAGCTCGCCCACCTCGGCAAGGCGACGCTCACCCCCTCCTCGCTCGGCAAGACGGGCATCCTGGTGACCATCTACGGCGTGCCAGCGTCGATCGGAGGCACCGCCGGTGCGCTCGCGATGTCGACGGTGAGCGCGCTCGCGCTGCAGCAGGGGACGCCGGTCTCGGCGATCCTGACGGTGCGCACGCAGGGCAACGCGGCGATCGACTTCGCGGGCGAGGGGGCCAAGGGCGGCACCTTCGCGGCCAGCATCCTGCCGGTCTCGGGGGCGCCCGTCAGCGCCACCTGCTCGGCGCCCACCTCGACGCTCGCCTGCACCCTCACCGCGTCGGCCAGCGGCAGCGCCGCCTTGCACGTCGTCTGGACCTCGCAGGACGCGGTCAAGAGCGTCACCGCCGACTTCCCCCTCAGCGCCACCGCGGCGGCGCCGCCCGTCTTTCCCAGCGGGACGTACAGCGCCACCTGGACCGGCCCGCTCGACTACGCCTTCTCGTTCCCCGCGGCCGACGCTGCCTCCGGCGCGGTGATCTACGATCTCTACGCCTCGAGCGCGGCCAACGCCGACACCGATGACAACGTGCTGTTCCTCGCGGGCAACAAGACCGCCGGCCTCGCCACCACGGGCGCGGGCCCGCTCGCCGCGGCCTTCACCGTGGCGAGCGGAGCCTTCTCCAGCCGCTACAGCTTCGGCCTCAAGGCCCACACCGCGTCGAGCACCGACAGCCTCGCCAGGCGGCTCACGCTGCAAACGCAGGCGGCGACCGGGCTGCCCGCGGTGCCGTTCCTCGCCGGGCGCACCGTCTTCGAGGTCAGCCTCGCGGGCGTGGTGCGGCCGCTCTTCACAGTGGGCGCGTTCGCCGCCACCGCGCAGCTGGAGCGGACGGCGCCGCGCTGGTCGCCGCTCGACGGGAGCAGCTTCGGTCTCGTCGGCGTGCTGCTCAACGGCCAGACGCAGCAGCTCTATGCGCGCGCGGCGGCGAGCACGGCGCTGGCCGCCACGGCGGTGGGCGCTGCCCTCCAGACCGACGCCGCCTCCTGCGGCAGCAGCGCGCTGGTCCGGCCCACCACCGCGCTCGACGTGCTGCAGAACGGCGCGGCGGTGGCAGCGTTCACGGTGACGCCGCAGTTCCACTCCTGCGACTCGGCCCAGCTGATCGCCGTGGGCGCGGCGGGCGGGCAGGAGCTGGCGGGCCACTATGTCGATCAAGTGGCGCAGCTCGGCGCGTCCAAGCTGGCGCTCACCGACCGCGGCTCGCTGACGCTGCTCGACCTCTCCGGCGCGGCTGGCGTGGAGACGGCGATCGCGAGCACCAAGCTGGCCTCGGGCGCGCTGATCGCCGCCGTGCCTGCGCCGGGCGGCGGCGGCGCGGCCACCGTCTACACACTCGACGCGCCCAACGGGCTGCGCTCGTACGACGTCTCGGGCGCGCTCCCCGCGACGGCCGCCAGCGTCTCCGCTGCGGCCACCGTCTTCACCACCGCCTTCGCCGCCGCGGGCACGCCGGTGCGGATGCTCGCCGCCGACGCGGGCCACCTGGTGGTCGAGTGCGTCTCCGGCGGCGCGCATACACTTTGGGTGCTCGCGACCGCTGCAGGAGTGCCCGCGCCGGTGAAGCTGGTGGATGCGACGGTGATCCTCGACGCGCCCACGTTGGGCTCTTCGCAGGCCGCCGGACACTGAGCCGGACTGAGTTGTGCAGACGCCCGCCTTCGCGGGCCAGAGCAGCCGTCGAAGGAGTCTCGCAATGCGCTTCGCGACCGTTCGTGTCCTTGGCTCGTTCCTCCCCTTGGCCCTCGCAGCCTGCGCTGGCGGCCCCATCCGCACCGGCGGCGAGCGGCCGGGCTGGATCGACGCGCCCACCAAGGACGCGCGCTGCGTCTCCGAGCAGTTCCTCTGCGCCGCGGGGCTCACCTCGGTGGGTGAGAAGGCCGCGCCGGTGCTCCTCGCCACTCTCGACGCGGCGGCCCGCGCGCAGCTCGGCGCGGAGCTGGCGAGCAGCGTCTCGACCGAGGTGAAGACCTACGCAGGTCAGAAGGGCTCGGGCGCCACCGCGCAGGAGACGGCCTCCACCGAGGCGTCGCTCTCGCAGGTGGTCAAGGGCTTCGACCTCGCCGCCGCGACGGTGATCGTCGATCGGTATCGGGAGGCCGACACGGCCTACGCCTTCATCCTCCTCGACAAGGCGAAGGCGCGGGCGCTGCAGCAGGGCAAGGTGGCCGACAAGGCCCGCTCGGCGGAGGCGCAGGTCACGCTGGGTG
Organism: Deltaproteobacteria bacterium; assembly: GCA_043782365.1. GTDB lineage: Bacteria > Myxococcota > Myxococcia > Myxococcales > 40CM-4-68-19 > CAIWCD01. Next base: position 2,630 of record JAYWAO010000281.1, on the reverse strand, counting down.
ACGAGAAGTCGAAGACCGTGCCGGCGGAGGCGCTGCGCGCATACGCCCGGGCCCGCAGCGAGGCCGACGAGGCCTTGGCGGGAGTGTTACTCTTGCGCGTGCTGGGAGGGAAGGCCGATCTCTCGGCGGGCGCGGCGCTGGCCGAGGGCAAGCTGTCGGGCATGGTGGCCGGGCTCAAGCTCTCGGTGGAGAGCGGCGGAGACCAGCGCGCCGCGCCGGGCAAGCCGCTCGCGCAGCCGGTGGTGTTCGTCGCCACGCTCGGGGGCCAGCCCGCGGCCGGTCTGCCGCTCAGCGTGCGCCTCGAGGGCGGCAACCTCGGCGGCGGCAAGCCGGAGCTGCAGGCGAGCGCCGGGCCCGACGGCAAGGTCTCGGTGCGCGTCGACTCCGTGGGCGAGTTCGCCGCGCCCCGCAAGCCGCTCGCCGCCAGCGTCGACTGGGCGCGCTTCACCGGCGAGAGCCGCGCGCCTGCGTGGGCCGCGACGCTGCCGCTGCAGGCTGCCGAGGCGGTGGTGGAGAAGAAGGGGCTCGAGACCACCCGCGTGGTCGTGCTCCTCTCGGAGGTCGTCGAGAACGGCAAGCCCGTCAGCGAGCCGCCCGTGCACACGGCGCTGCTCAAGGCCCTCAACGATCTCCACGTGCGCGTGCAGGACGCCAAGGCCCTGCAAGAGAAGATCGGCGCCGAGAAGCTCGCCAAGATCGGCCCCGACGAGCTGCGCGCGCAGGCAGCGGGCCAGGCCGACGTGGCGGTGGTGGGCACGGTGATCGCGCGGCAGTCGGGCCGCTTCGGCGCGACCACGGTGTGGGCAACGGCCACCTCGGCGGTGCGCGTGATCGACCTCGGCACGGGCCAGGTGCTGCAGACCTTCGGTGACTCCGAGAAGGGCAAGCTGCCGGGCGCGCTCGACGTAGCGGGGCGCGGCGCGCTCGAGGCGCTCGCGGAGAAGCTGCCCGCGGGTGTCGCCAAGGCGGTCGCGGCGGCGGCGCAGTAGGCCGCAGCGCAGCAGGCCGGTCAGCCTCCTGGGAAACCCGCCGCAAACTGTGCGATGCATGGCTCCATGCGCCCGCTCCGCAGCCTCCGCCGCCGCTCGCCCCGCTCGGTGGGGATGTCCGGCCTGCACTACGACCCGGCCTTCCTCTCCCCGGGCGACCGGGCCGAGCTGGTGACCTGGATCGACTCCCTGCAGCCGCTCTGGGAGCAGCGCTTCTCGAAGAACAACCCGCCGCCCGAGGGTCGCGAACAGCGCTGGCTGGCGCGGCCCGTCTACTGGCTGGGCAACTGGCAGTTCGCCTGCCTCGACTACTACCGGCCTCCGCACGGCGTGAAGGGCCGCTGTGTGCAGGCCGAGCCGTTCCCGCCCTTGCTGCAGCGGCTGGTCTCCGAGGTCGAGGAGACCGCGCGCGAGGAGCTCCGCCCCGAGGACGTCCCGACGGGCTGGAAGCTCAACACCTGCCTCGTCAACTTCTATGGGACCCGCGCCCTTGGCGGCAAGCGCGAGGACCTGGCGCGCGTGGGCGAGCACAAGGACTTCGAGCCGGGGCCCGTCGGCTCGATCTCGGTGGGCGAGAAGGCGCTGTTCCAGTTCGTGCAGAGCCACAAGCCGGGCGCGCGCGAGGCGGTGGTGGCGCAGCAGTGGCTGGAGGACGGCTCGCTGCAGATCTTCGGCGGCGAGCGGTGGAAGGAGCGCCTCTTCCACCGGGTGCAGCGGGTGGAGAAGGGCGGCGGGCACAGGTTCGCCGGGCACGTCGAGGGGTTCGAGACCCGCCGGGTGAACCTGACGCTGCGGTACGTCCCCGACGAGCACGTGGCGCCGTTTCGCAGGCTGTCTCCGGCGCAGCGCGAGGACGTCCGCGGGTATGTGGAGACGCTCGCGAGGTCGTCGCCGTTCTTCGCGCGGGCGCTCGAGGGCGCCTAGCCTGGCAGGCGACGCGCGTCCAAGGCGCCGCGACAGGCGCTGCCCTGGGCCTTCGAGGGCCGCGCAAGGTCCTCGGTGACTGTTCGATGACTGCGCGCCGTTAGCTTCCCCGCATGGCCTCACCACTCGCGCGCTTCCAGCCGTCCGGACCGTTCCACACCGACCTCAAGGCGCAGGTCGCCCGCTACTTCGACGCGCGCGGCGGCGAGACCCACGGCGGCGGCGCGGTGCTGCTCAAGTCCGCGGTGCTCTTCGCCTGGCTCGTCGGCTCGTACCTGACGCTGATGCTGGCGCCCGTCTCCTGGTGGCAGGCCGCGCTGCTGGTGGTCTCGCTGGCGGTCGCGCAGGCGGGCATCGGCTTCAACGTGCTCCACGACGCCAACCACGGCAGCTACTCCAAGAGCCCGCGACTCAACCGCGTGCTCGGCTGGGTCGGCTGCGACCTGATCGGCGCCAGCTCGCTCAACTGGAAGCAGCGCCACAACGTGCTCCACCACACCTACACGAACATCGAGGGCATGGACGACGACCTCGAGGCCGGCCCGCTGCTCCGCTTCGCCCCCTGGCAGCCGCGCCGGCCGCACCACCGCTTCCAGCACCTCTACTTCTGGGCGCTCTTCGCGCTCTTTCCGGTGCGCTGGTTCATCATCGACGACTTCAAGGAGCTGCTCGCCGGCCGCATCGGGAGCCGCCCGTTCGTCCGGCCGCGGGGCGCCG
>JAYWAO010000280.1:0-1749 GCA_043782365.1 Deltaproteobacteria bacterium | reverse complement strand
GGCCGCCTGCGAAGAACTACAGCAAGCTCGTCGCTGAGGGGACGAGGTCCATCCTGGTCGTCCCGGTGGTGAACAAGAGCGTCGATGTGGACGCCCCCACCTACTTCCTCTCGTCCCTGGCGGTGCCAGTGGCCGAGCGGGGCTACTATGTGTTCCCGGTCAACATGGTGAAGCGCGTGCTCGAGGACGACGGTCTGTCCGACGCGTCGTTGGTCCACGGCGCTGACCCGGCCAGGCTGGCGGCGCTCTTTGGTGCCGACGCGATTTTGTATGTGACCATCGAGCGGTGGGACGCGCAGTACCTGGTCCTCAACACGCAGGTGACCGTGGTGTTCGACTACTCGCTCAAGAGCGGGCGCACTGGCGTCGAGCTTTGGCACGACCACCGAGGGATGGTGTACGCGCCCAATCAGGGTGGCGGCGGAGGCGGGCTTGGCGCGCTGATCGGTGCAGCGGTGGCGGCGGCCATCACCAAGGCGGCGCCCAACTACATGCCACTGGCGCGGAAGGCGAACGCCGAGGCGTTTGCTTGGCCTGGCCCAGGGCTGCCCGCAGGGCCGTATCTGCCTGAGCACGGCAGGGACATGGGTCTGCAGTGAGCGGGCAGGGGATGCCACGACGGCAGGCCGAGTCCCGAGTCCCTGAAGCTACTCCCCTCGCCGCCGCGCTCAGCTGAACGACGTCACGAGCGCGTCGGTGGTGAGTTGACGAGCCGTCTGATCCTGAGCTCGTCCCCTTTGCTGAAGTCTACCTCCAGCTCGGCGCCAACGGGGCAGGTGGCTCGGAACCAGTCGCGCAGTCGGCGGCCACCCATGATCCGCGCCGTCCCATTGCCGGTGGCCTTGCGATCCACCGTCGCCGTGATCCGGTCCTCCTTCTCGCGGGTCACGAGAACCAGCACCACCTCGCCATTCCGCTCGCGGACGAAGGGATCGTGCAGCACTCCGACGTTGAAGAACCCCTGCTCGCGGTAGGTCTCTTGGAGCGTGAACCGCTTGATGGACGAGCCAGAGCCGAGCGAGAGACTGGTGGCGTCGGTTGCCGCGGGCCTTGGAACATCGACGCTCGCCAGCGCGCTTTGCGGCAGGGCTATCGCGCCGTGACGATGCGTCTCCCCTGAGGGCAAGAGCACGATGGTCACTTGGGGAATCTCGCTCGAGTACTTGCGACTGAGGATCTCGAAGGCGCGGCGGGTGGTGACGAAGAAGAAGCGGTGCGCAGCTTCAGCCGCGTTGAGCTTGACGAAGTCTTTGCGGATCGAGTCGATCTGCGCGGAGCCGAAGTCCGTCGCCTTGTAGGGTTCGGTCGTCTTCAGCTCGCCGACCACCCGCTCTCCGGAGGCCGTCTGCTCATCGACGTCGAGCCCGGGTGCGTTCTGCGCCTTGGCGACGGCGTCGAACCAGCGCATCGGGAGGTACGCGCAGAGCCAGTCCCTCGCGAGGATCGTGGCAACGAGGGAGACGTCGTTGTCGCTGTTGCCGACGATCGCCTTCATGCCGCTGAGGAACGAGAGCCAGTCGGCGATCGGGGAGTCTCGGGAGGGGGCGCGCGTTCGTGCGAGGTAGTCCGCGAGGCGGTCCGTGCGGGCGGCGATCCCGGCGAGGGCGTTCTGCTCGAGGGAGCTGGAGGGCGGCATGGAGGGTGGGGTGCTCGCGGAGGGGCGTTGGTCAGGACGAAGTACAATCACGAGGCTCGACTGTTGTTGCTTCCCAATCCCTGGTCGCTAAAGAGGTGCTGAAGCCCGGGTCG
>JAYWAO010000279.1:0-1751 GCA_043782365.1 Deltaproteobacteria bacterium | reverse complement strand
GCCGCAGGCGGTGAAGCTGGCGACCATCACCATCCAGAGCAGCTCTCCGCAGGCCGGCGATCTGACGAGCACCCACGCGGTCTGGAGCGACCAGCTCGAGCGCGGCATCCTGGTGGGCCGCGACGACCGCTGCTCGCACGGCGGGCTCGAGGAGGGCAACCTCTCGCGCGTACACCTGGTATTGCTCTCGGTGGACGACGAGGTGTGGGCCATCGACACCGCGTCCACCAACGGCACGCGGCAGGTGGGCGCGCCGCCGTTCCGGCAGCTGCGGCTCTCGGGCGACGGGCAGCTGGTGCTGGCCGACGCGCTCACCCTGAAGTGGCAGCCCGCGGTGCTGGCCGCGAGGGCGTAGCGACAGGCTCCGGTAACCTCGCGGATTGCCGGCAAGCCTCCAGGCAAGGCCCTTGCAACCGGTTTGTGACCGCCGCGTGAACAATGGCCGGGTGCGACCTCCGCCCCGTTGCCGGGGCAGCGTCCCGTGCGAAGGATTGGCGCATGACGCAACTACCAGTGAGTCAAAGCCGTCCGGATGCGGAGCCCGCGAGCAGGGCCGGGCTCTCGCCGCTCAGGGTGCGCAGGGCGGCGCTCGCCGACGTGGACCGGCTGGTGGAGATGAACCACGCGGCGTACCCCGATCTGGTCGAGGAGAACGTCGTCTACGACGCGTCGATGATCCGCTCGCACCTCGCCGTCTTCCCCGATGGCCAGCTGGTGGCGACGCGCGACGGGCGAGTGGTGGGCTCCGTCTCCACGCTGATCGTCCGCGGCAAGCACGCGCTCGCGCGGCACACCTGGACGCAGATCACCAGCGACGGGCGCTTCACCGACCACGACCCTGACGGCGACACCCTCTACCTCGCCGACATCTACGTGGCCCCGGAGGCCTGGGGCACGGGGGTGGGTCCGTTCCTCTACGATGCGCTCAAGGCGCTCTGCCGTGAGCTGGGGCTCGCGCGCGTGGTCGCAGGCGGTCGCATGTGGGGGTACTCGCAGTTCGCGGGTACGGCGCAGCAGTACGTGGAGGCCGTGCAGCGCGGTGAGGTGGCCGACCGCGTGCTCACTTCGCAGCTCCGCGCAGGCTTCGAGGTGCGCGGCGTCCTGCCGGGGTATCTGCACGACGCGCGCAGCCGCAGCTTCGCCACGCTGCTGGAGTGGACGCGCGATTGAGGTGAGATCGCCAGGAGCCCGCGGAGCGCAGGGGGAGACGCCGGCCCTGCCCCCGCGTCGGGAGCAGGTCCGGTAGCTTTCGGTAACCGGTCCTAGTTGGGCAGCGCGGGCGGCGCGCCGAACACCTGCGCGCCCGTCAGCGCCTCGAGGAACGCCTTGATGGCGGCCTTGTCGCCCTTCGACAGCTTCGCCGCGTGCAGCTTCCCATCGAGCCCCGGGTTGGCGACGCCGCCAGCGGCCATGAAGTCGATCGCCTCCTCGAGCGTCTTCGCCTGCCCGTCGTGGAAGTAGGGGGCCGACTGCGCCACGCCGCGCAGGCTCGGGGTCTTGAACTTGCCGTCGTCGGCGGCGTCCTTGGTGGCGTCCATGCGGCCGTGGTCGGCGAACGCCTTGGTCCCCGCGTCGAAGCCGCGGCCCGTATTGTGGAAGGAGAAGTCGCTGAAGTGCGGCGGCACGTGGCAGAGCGTGCACCCGGCCTTGAGGAAGAGCGCCTCGCCCTTCACTGCCTCCTTGGAGACCGCCTTCTTGTCGCCGGCCTCGAACCGGTCCCAGGCCGCGTCGCCCACGTTGTTGGCGCGGAA
>JAYWAO010000278.1:0-4977 GCA_043782365.1 Deltaproteobacteria bacterium | reverse complement strand
CGTCGTACGGCACGAACTTCGACCAGCCCATGTCGCTCGACACCTTGGTGAGGGCGGCGGTGAGGGTGGTCTTGCCGTGGTCGACGTGACCGATGGTGCCCACGTTGACGTGCGGCTTCTTGCGCTCGAACTTCTCCTTGGCCATGGTCCTTGCTCCTTGCTTGGTGCAGCGGTGAGGTTTCTTTGGAGGGCCGGCGCTACTACACCCTGGGGGATTTTTTTGCAACTAGCTAATTGCGCACCACGTTGTCCGGAGCCGCCGCGTAGTGGTGGAACTGCATGGTGTAGATCGCGCGGCCTTCAGTCGCAGAACGAAGACTTGTCGAGTAACCGAACATGGTTGCGAGCGGGACGTCGGCGTGGATGACCTGCGAGTTGCCCCGCGGCTCCATGCCGTTGATCTTTCCGCGCCGCGAAGAGAGGTCGCCGATGACGTTGCCCATGAAATTCTCGGGGACGATCACTTCGGTGGCCATGATCGGCTCGAGCAGCACCGGGCCCGCGTTCTTCACGGCCTCCTTGAAGCCGATCGACCCGGCGATCTTGAAGGCCAGCTCGTTCGAGTCGACGTCATGAAATGACCCGTCGAAGAGCTCGATCTCGACGTCGACCATCGGGTAGCCCGCGATGACGCCGCCCTCTGCGGCCTCGCGGACGCCCTTCTCCACTGGGCCGATGAACTCGCGGGGGATGGCGCCGCCCTTGACGTTGTCGACGAAGGTGATGCCCTTGCCCTGCGGGTTGGGCCGCACCTTGAGCCAGACGTGGCCGTACTGGCCCTTGCCGCCCGTCTGGCGGATGTACTTGCCCTCGGCGGTGGTCTCGCGCGTGATGGTCTCGCGGTAGGCCACCTGGGGCTTGCCGATGTTCGCCTCGACCTTGTACTCGCGGCGCATGCGGTCGACGATGATGTCGAGGTGCAGCTCGCCCATCCCGGAGATGATGGTCTGGCCCGTGTCGTCGTCGGTCCGCATGTGGAACGACGGGTCTTCGACGGCGAGGCGCTGCAGGGCGGTGGTCATCTTGTCGCTGTCGGCCGTGCTCTTGGGCTCGACGGCGATGCTGATGACGGGGTCGGGGAAGACCATCCGCTCGAGGATGATGGGGTGGTCGGCGTCTGAGAGCGTGTCGCCCGTGGTGGCGCCCTTGAGGCCGACGACGGCGCCGATGTCGCCGGCGAGGATCTCGGATTCGTCCTCGCGCTTGTTGGCGTGCATGCGCAGGAGGCGGCCGATGCGCTCGCGCTTGCCCTTGACGGAGTTGTAGACGGCCGAGCCGGCCTCGAGCTTGCCGGAGTAGACGCGCACGTAGGTGAGCTGGCCGACGAACGGGTCGGACGTGATCTTGAACGCGAGCGCGGAGAGCGGCGCGTCGTCCTTCGCCTCGCGCCACGCGTCCTGGCCGCCCTGCGCCTCCACACCTTTTTGGGGCAGCTTGCCGTGGACGGGCGGGATGTCGAGCGGGCCCGGGAGGTAGTCCACCACGGCGTCGAGGATCTGCTGCACGCCCTTGTTCTTGAAGGCGCTGCCGCAGACCACCGGGAAGACCTTGAGCGCGATGGTGGCCCTGCGGATGGCCCGCTTGAGGGCGGGCACGGGCACGGGGAGGCCTTCGAGGTAGGCGTTGACGCACTCGTCGTCGTACTCGGCGACGCTCTCGAGCAGCTTGGTGCGCCACTCGTCGGCGAGGTCCTGGAAGGCCGCGGGGATGTCGAAGGCGACGATCTTCTCGCCCTTCTCGCCCTCGAAGCGGAGCGCGACCATCTCGACGAGATCGATGACGCCCGCGAACTGGTCCTCGGCGCCCATCGGCACCTGGATGGGGACGGCGTTGGCGTTGAGGCGGTCGAAGAGCGACTTCACCGACATGAAGAAGTCGGCGCCGACGCGGTCCATCTTGTTGACGAAGCAGATGCGCGGGACTTTGTATTTGTCGGCCTGCCGCCAGACGGTCTCGCTCTGCGGCTCGACGCCGTTGACCGCGTCGAAGACAGCGACCGCGCCGTCGAGGACGCGGAGCGAGCGCTCCACCTCGATGGTGAAGTCGACGTGGCCCGGGGTGTCGATGATGTTGATGCGGTGGGATTCGCGGCCGGAGTGCGCCTCGGGAAGCGCGCCCGGGGGAGGCCAGTAGCAGGTGGTGGCGGCGGCGGTGATGGTGATGCCGCGCTCCTGCTCCTGCTCCATCCAGTCCATCACGGCGGTGCCTTCGTGCACCTCGCCCATCTTGTAGGAGACGCCCGTGTAGAAGAGGATGCGCTCGGTCGTGGTCGTCTTGCCCGCGTCGATGTGCGCCATGATGCCGATGTTGCGGCAGCGCTCGAGGGGGAAGGTGCGGGCCACGGGGGGTATTCCTGACAAGGGGCTCGCGCGGGGGGCGCGGGCCGGGGACTGGATGAAGGGGTACCTGAGAAAGAGCCTGATTTTCGAAGCGAGAACTGCAGAGAGGCTCGCTGCGAGGCGCGGTCTTTAGCGAAAGGGGGGCGGTGTGTCAAGAGCCTGTCGCTACCGGTCACAGCGGTTCCCAACCCCACCGATGAGGGTACGATGAGGACATGGCGACTCCCCCCGAAGAGCACGAACTCGACGTGAAGGCGGACGCGCGGCGTTCGGTACTCGCCGTACGGCAGAGTCTGGACCGCGAAGAACTTGATCTGTTCGTTTTCTATGTCGAGGAGACGGGGTCGATCATCAAAGGTCTGGAAGCCAAGACTGACCCCGACGACGCCCGCGCCGAGCAGTACTTCCGTCGAAGAGTGACGTTACTCGCATGTGATCTATTTGGCGTGACACTCGGTGCGCGTTCTGAGCGCGCTCCAGGCCGACGTCGGCCAGCGCGAGGCCCTCGGCCGCATCCGCTACTGGGGCGAGCGCTTCGGCCTCGCCAACATCACGGGCGGCTGGGTGGGCCGCAACGAGCTCCAGCTCAACTTCACCGACCCAGAGACGGGCACCCCGCTCCCGATCGCCGCAGCCGGCGGCGGCTCCCAGCACGTGCTGCCGTTCCTCCTCAACTGCTTCTCGTCTCCCGCGCCGCGCATCCTGATCGCCGACGAGCTGGAGCAGGGACTGCACCCCAAATGGCAGCTCACCCTCGCCGAGCTGCTCGCGGAGGCGGTCGCGAGGAAGAACCAGGTGATCCTCTGCACGCAGTCGCCCACGCTCGTCCTCGGCCTCTGCTCGATGGTGGCGCAGCAGAAGCTCGCGCCGGAGAGCGTGGTCGTCTACAGCATGAAGCGCGGCGAGAGCGGCGCGGCCGAGGCGGCCGCCAACCAGATCTCCTCCTCCGGCGTGATCTCGGGTGGCTGGTTCGAGCACTTCGCCGAATTGCGCTAAGGTCGTTCTTGCGCTAAGGTCTATCTCGTGAACCCGACGCGGGCGCGCCGTCTGATCTGAGACCTGACCCGGCAGGGGAAGTGGATCATCCCGACGCACGCCCAGGAGTCGATGGTCGAGCGTTGCGTCGTGCCGGAAGACGTGCGGTCGGTCTTGGTCGGCGCCGAGACCTGTCACGCTGAACCGCCGGCCCGCTGGCTGCTGGCCGGCCCCGATGCGGGCGGGGAGCCGCTCAAGGTCGTTGTCGAGTTGCTCGCCGATGTCGTCGTGGTGACCCTGTTCCGAGGTGACGAGCCATGAGCACTTGCCGGACGTGTGGAGTCGCGGTTGTCGAGGTCTCTCACCGAACGACGTGGCCGGTCGACGGGCGGACCTTCGTGGCCGACCTGCCGGCGACGAAGTGCGGCGCCTGCCGCGAGGTGTTGATCTCCGGGCCAGCGATGATCGCATTCGCTGAGGCGATCTCGCTCGCCCTGGCACGGAGCGGCGAGATCGGCCCGGAAGGCTTCCGTTGGCTCCGCAAGGCGGTCCACCTGAAGGCGAACGAACTGGCCACGCTCTTCGACGTGACCCCGATGCAGGTCTCCCGCTGGGAGACGGGCAAGAAGCCGCTCGAGCGGCGCGCAATCGCCTGGGTCTGCGCCCTGGTGCTGGAGAAGCTCGAAGGGAAGCCAGCCGGGCGCGAGGTGCTCGACCTGCTCGCGGCGAAGAAGCGCCCGCCGCGCCGGGTCAGGCTCGCCGTGAAGGCTGCGGGATAGCTCGGGTATGACCGAGCCTATCGAGAGAATGGATCGCTGAATACCTCCAACGCGGGCGCAGGTCGCGTCCGCGTAGGGGAGCCAAACAGTCTGCGCCTTCTTGCCCCCGGGGATGTCAAGGGTCTTTTTCCACAGCTTGCCCTGGTCTGGGTGCGTAGGCGCCGCGCCACCGCCGCCGAACACGGCCTTCACGCCGCTAGCGGTGGCCTTGTGCGTCCTGCCCCACTTGAGCCCTCCCCTCCCCCCGTGCAACATCCCGCTCATGGCCTCCACCCTCGAATCCATCGCCCGCAAGATCAAGGTCAGCGTCCGCTCCGCGGGCACCCTCCGGATCTGGGGCATCAACACCTCGCGCCCGGGAGACATGGTCTACCAACTCACCAGCACCTCGGTTACCAACGACCGGGTCCTCCGCCTCGAGCTACGCTGGACTTGATCTTGCGGACCACGGATTCGAGCTTGGGCTTGCCGGGGAGGCCGCGATTGACCCGCCGCTCTTGCGCTGCCTGCAAGAGCTCCGCTGGCCGGGTAAGGATCTGGGGCGTCGACCTCAGGCGAAGGAGGAGCCGCAGCACCCGGTCGTCGGTCAGCGAGGCATCGGCCACTTGGTAGACGATTTCGCCGGGCCGGGAGGAGCGAACCTCTCCGATACTCGAAATCGAGGATCCTTCCGGCGTAAAGGTCGAAGACGGGAACCTCACCATCACCTCCGCCTCCGCGGTCCGCTGGGACGGTGAACTCCAGCCCCAGCAGCCCGGAGCGAACGAGGCGGTCTTCCTCGGAGACTAGTACCGCGCGTCCGAAGTCTCTCCCCCATTTGGCTCAATACCGGTCAAACCACTTGGGTCGAGGCACCCCGATCACGAGCCCCGGCAAATGCCGGG
>JAYWAO010000277.1:0-4979 GCA_043782365.1 Deltaproteobacteria bacterium | reverse complement strand
GACAGGCCAAGCTTGAAGCCCTCAACGGCGGCCTCCGTGCGCCCGGCATCTGCGAGCAAGCGGCATGTCAGGATGAGCGAGCTGGGCACGGAGCCGTCTTGCTGCACGGCTGCCGCGCACCAACGGAGCGCCGCATCGCGCTCCCCTGCAAGCATCAACGCGAGCGCGCGGTCGAGCGGGGAATCGTGGAACTGGCTGCCAGGTAGGTCCGGAGGCGCCGTACGCATGGGTTGTAGGAGTGTATACCAGGCTTTCGCGTCAGCCTGGATCAGTCTTCGTCGTCATCGTGGTCGGTGCTGCGATCGCTGTCTGGGCCCGATCCAGAGGCGTCATTCTGACCAGGTTCGTGATGACGCCCGATGAAGGCGCTCATCGCGCTGGCCGTGGCAGCGACCAGCGGCACGACCTTCGGATAGTCCATCCGGGTGGGGCCGATCACGCCCAGCGTCCCGAGCAGCCCGCCGCCGAAGCCGTAGGGCGCGGCGATCACCGTCAGCTCGGGCCCGCCCAGCCCGCTCTCGGCGCCGATGAAGATGGTCAGCTCGCGCGCGTCGAGCGCCCGGTCGAGCACCGCGATCACCCGGCCCTTCTCCTCCAGCGCCACCAGGAGCGTGCGCAGCCGGGCCACGTCCTGCGCCATCGAGGGGTCGGCGAGGAGCGCGCTGTGGCCCTCGATGTGGAGCTCCGGCGCCTCGGCCAGCGCGACCGCCTGCACGCCCAGCCGCAGCGCCTGCGCCTGCGTGTCCCGGCGGGCCTGCGCGAGCCGGTGCCTGTCCTGCTCCAGCTCGGCGGCGAGCCGCAGCCGCGCTTCGTCGAGGGTGAGCTCGCCGAGCATCCCGTTGAGCCAGACCTGGGCCTCCTCGAGCTGCGACGGGCTGAGCGCGGGCTCGCCCGGCGGCGAGACGAGCAGCCGGTTCTGCACCGTGCCCGAGCGGGTGACCAGCACCGCCAGCACGCGGCCCTCGCGCAGCGGGATGAACTCGATCCGCTGCAGGCGGTCGCTCTGCGGCCGCGGCGCCGCGACCACCGAGGCCTGCCGGGTGAGCCCGTGGAGCAGCCGCGTCGTCTCGGCGAGCACGGTGTCGAGCCCGCCCGCGGCGGCCTGCGTGCGCCGCTCGATCAGCTGCTGCTGCTCCGGCGTGACGGCCTGCACCTTGAGGAGCAGATCCACGTAGTAGCGGTAGCCGAGCGCGGTGGGGATGCGCCCGGCCGAGGTGTGCGGCTTCTCCAGCAGGCCGAGGTCCTCGAGGTCGGCCATCACCGCGCGCACCGTGGCGGTGGAGACGTCGAGCCCTGGGGCGCGCGCGGCGACCGCCTTGCTGCCGACGGGCTCGCCCACCTCGATGTGGTCCTGCACCACGGCGGAGAGGACGCGGCGCGCGCGCTCGTCGAGGCCGGCGGTGAGCGCGCTGCCCGGGACGGAGAGGCGGTGGTGAGGGGGCGCGGCCACCGAGGGATCTTGGCAGAGTAGGGCGGGGGCGGCAATGAGCGCCTCGCCCTTTGTCCTCTCGGGGCACCGCTACCGCAGCCAGCGCCGCGCCTCTTCGCGCCCCGCGTGCTCGAAGGCCGGTTCGAAGGCTGCCAGCTCGCGGGCGGTCATCCCGACGTCGCGTGACCTCGCCACTTCGCGCCACCGCGCCACGGCCCGCTCGACCTCGCCCAGGATCCGGACCGCCGCCTTCTGGGTGAGGCGAAACCGCACCGCCGCCGCCACTGCTTGGTCGATCGACCCGGTCGGTCCCGTCTCCTCGGTGAGCCAGGTCTTCAGCTCGCGATCCTTGTCCGGGAAGGGGTTGAGGTCGAAGGCTGGCGAGAGGCGCCACTGTCCGTGGCCCGCGTGGAGGAAGCCGTGGTTGTGCAGGTGGTCGTCGACGTTGGTGATCAGCATGCTGAAGACGATCCGGCGCCACAGCTCGGCGAGGTCGCGCCGCGGATCGGGCGCGACGCTGACGATGCGCTCCGCCAGCTCGGTGTAGGCGTGGTCTTCGTCGCGCGAGGCCAGCAGCATCGAGGTGCCGGAGAGGTAGGGGAGCCGTCCCGTGATCGTCCGGTCGAAGCGGCGGACGAGCGCAACCGGGATGCCCTCTGCGGACACGATGCGGGCGTGCGCTGCCTCGACTCCGGCCAGCGCAGCGAGCCGCAGCGCGAGCACCTCGCCGCGCGTCACGGCGCGGTCGTCGGCGACGCTGGGGAACTTCCCGATGGCGAGGTGCCCGTCGTCGTCGACCACGGTGCACTTGGGCCGCAGCCCGCCCAGCGAAGTCCCGCGGCCCCGCAGGTACTTCAGCTCTCGCTCGGTCTCGGTGCCGCGTTCGACGGCGTGGGACGCGCGCAGGAGATCCGCGAGCTCCAGCAGCGGTGGGCTCCCGCGCTCGCCAGGCTCGGTCGCTCGGACGAAGCGGCCGTCTGGGTCGCGCAGGCGGAGCGCGCCCACGCGGCTGAAGTCGTCGACGCCGAGCAGGTAGTCGAGCCCGCCGAGCGCGTTGCTGCCTTCTGGTTTGCCCGAGGCTGCAGCGCGCTGCCTCCGCCTGGCATGGTCACGCGCGATCACCTTGCATCCCCAGCCATCGGGCTCGGTGTCGGCGAGGGCGTGGTGGAAGAACGAGTCACCCCGCTCACGCGGCTTGTGGAACTGGCGGTCGGCGGTCAACGGCAGGTCGGGCGAGACTTCAAACCGTCCTGGGCTTGCCAGCCACCGCTCGTCGTACTGGAAGATGCTGCGCTGCCGCTGGCCGCTGCTGGAGAAGCCCAGCGCGCCGACCGGCTGGGCCTCCTCTCCGATCCACACTTCCACGGAGCTTGAAGCGCCTCTTGCCGCCCTTGCGACGACAGGCCTCACAGGGCACCCGTTTCGGGCCCGACCTGCTTGCGCCGGATGCGCTGGGGCACGGCCTCATCCATCAGCTGCAACCCCACCTCATCCGCCGCCGTCGCCAGGAGCCCTTCGAGCCGGTCGATGGCGTTGAAGATGGCCAGCGCCCGCGCCACCGTGCCGAGGGCCACCGTCGGGTCCCCCCGCTCCATCCGGCGCAGCGTGGCGACCGAGGCCTGGATGCGCTCGGCCATCGAGGCGGTCGAGATCCGCCTCCGCCTGCGGGCCAGCGAGAGGTCGCTGCCGAGCGCGAGGAGGGCCCGTCTGACGGTGACTGGAAGGCCGGCGGCTGACCTGGAATCGCTCACAGAACGTCGCATGGATCATACAATCGCTCATAAACGAGCGCATGTGAAGCCCCCGGCGAACTCGACTTCCCGCACCGTGCCGCAGACGGCGCACCTCTCCAGAGGATCTAGAGCGCCGAACGGTTTGACTCCCGTCGCCAGACCGGCGGCTCGAGACCCTGTCTCGACCCGCCTCGAACGATGCCTGTCGCATCGATGCGTCGGCTCCTCCTCAGAGACGCCCGGTCTTCTTCTTCGTCGCTCCTTGCGCTGCTCGGGCCTCGTTCGTCTGGCTCGGTCCGTCAAACCGATCGGCGCTCTAGGGGTCCATCGCGCCCAGCGGGAGGCCCGCGCCATGTGTGCCCAAGTGCTACCCCTCGGGCATTCATTTGCCGGATCCCCCAGGAGCGGTACAGTGGGGTCAGATGGCAGCGTCCACCCCAGAGTTGGCCAGCACCGAGGCCACCAGAGCAGAGGGGCCGCGCTCCTCCGACAACCTGCGCCCGCTGCCCACGGGGTCGCTGCCCTCGATGCCGTCGCTGCCCTCGCAGCGCGCCCCCTGGCTGCCCTCCCCGCGGCCCACCGTCACCGCGGGCGCGCAGCCCAAGGTGCAGGGCGCCGCGCGGCGGGTGGGCATCTTCCTCAAGATCCTGCTCGGGGATCTCACCCTCTGGAGCGTGCTCTCGGCGGTGCTGGTCTACGAGATGGTCCGGCAGCGGATCGACCCCGCGCAGGCCGTCACCGGTGCGCTGGTGGGCCTCTCCACCGCGCTGGTGGTCGCGCTGGCGCTCAAGCAGATCGCCAACCGGGTGGTGCGCCTCAACCGCAGCGCCGAGGAGATCAGCCGCGGAGATCTGTCCAAGCAGCTCTCGACCGATCGCAACTCGATGCTCGGGCTCGACGAGGTGGACGAGCTCACCAAGGCGATCGCCAACATGCAGGAGAACCTGCGCGAGCTGGTCGGGCACATCCAGCGCACCTCGGGCGCGGTGGGCGACCGCGCCACCCAGATGGAGGAGGAGTCGGCCTACGTCTCCTCGGGCAGCAAGCACATCTCCAACTCGATGCACCAGATCCTGCAGGGCGCCTCCGATCAGCTCAAGCTGGTGGAGAAGGCGCAGGCCCTGATGGCCTCCATCGCGGGGTCGATCAAGAAGTCCGCCAAGACCGCCGAGGCCGCCGCCGAGTCGGCCACCGCCACCAGCACGGCAGCCCAGGCCGGCGGCGCGGCCGCGCAGCTCGCCGCCGAGAAGATCAAGAAGGTGTTCGCCGAGATCGAGGCGGCCTCCGAGACGGTCTTCGCCTTCGGCGAGAAGACGCAGGAGATCTCGAAGATCGTCGTCGCCATCACCGGCGTCGCGCAGCAGACGAACCTCCTGGCGCTCAACGCCGCCATCGAGGCCGCGCGCGCCGGCGAGTACGGCCGCGGCTTCGCGGTGGTGGCCGACGAGGTCCGCAAGCTGGCCGAGACCGCGGGCCGCTCGGCCGAGCAGATCTCCCGCCTCGCCCACGAGATCAGCCAGCGCAGCCAGCACGCCGTCGCTGCCATGAAGGAAGGCATTGACGAGCTGGGGCAGGGCCGGGAAGATCTCGCGCAGATCACCGTCGCCCTCGGCGACATCGTGCAGGCCACCACCACGGGCTCGGAGCGGGTGCAGGCGATCTCCGCCGCCACCCGCGAGCAGCTCGCCGGAGCCGAGGAGATGGTCAAGGCCGTGAAGGAGATCTCGGACGTGGCGTCGGGCAACGCCCGCAGCACCGAAGAGGTGCAGCGCCTCGCCCGCGAGCAGACCGAGACGACGGCCAGCATGACCGCCGCC
>JAYWAO010000276.1:0-4983 GCA_043782365.1 Deltaproteobacteria bacterium | reverse complement strand
CACGGCTCGCAGCCCGGACGGGCGGCCGTCCTTCTAGCCCCGGCATTTGCCGGGGCTCCGGATTCGGGTGCCTCGACCCCGTTAAGTGAGCGGCATTGAGCCTAGTCCTAGGCCGGCGCGACGGAGCGCGGCGACCTACCGCCCGTAATACACAAACGGCGCCCAGTAGTGCGGGTCCTTCCAGGCTGCCCCGAAGTCTCCCTTGGCGAACCGCCGCTTCACCGCGGTGATCGCCGCCGGCCAGTCGTGCGACCCGGCCCGCTGCAGCCGGTAGACCTCCAGCATGAAGCGCGCAGTCGACTCGTCGGCCACCTGCCAGAGCGAGACCGAGAGCCCGCTCGCGCCCGCGATGAGGAACGCCTGGGTCAGGCCCACCACGCCCTCGCCGCCGTAGATCTTGCCCAGGCCGGTCTCGCAGGCCGAGAGCGCAACGAAGTCGGCCTGCAGCTTGAGCTGCGCGATCTCGTCCATCAGCAGATAGCCGTCCTGCCCGCTGCTGTCGCCGGCCACCTGCGAGAGCACCAGCGCCGACAGCTCCGGCTGCTCGGGCACCACCATGCCGTGGGTGGCGAAGTGGAGCGTCTGAGGCAACCTCACGATCCCGGTGACCGGCCAGTCGCCTTGAGTGCGGGCGCCCAAGGCCGCCTTCAGCCGCGGCTTCGTGCGAGTGATGCTTTTCGCTAGGCGGGGCTTTTGTCCCGCTTCTGCAACACCGCATACAGCCCGCCCGCCCCGAAGGCGCCGACGAACCACCCATAGTCGAGCAGCGGCGCCAGCGCGGGCACCAGATACCCGCCCCATGCCAGCGCGCAGCCGAAGGCGGTCGCCGCGACCGCATTCAGGTTCCACCCGCCCTGGTATCGATACGCGCCCCCGGTCAGGTAGAGGTCCTCCAGCTTGAGCGTGGCGCGCCGCACGAACCAGTAGTCCACGATCAGCACGCCGGCCACCGTGCCCATCCCGCCCGAGAGCGTGATCAGCCAGCCGATGTAGCGCTCGCCCGACTCGAGCAGCCTCCACGGCTGCATCAGGATCCCGATCACGCCGGTGAGGAGCCCGCCGCGCTTGAAGTCGATCAGCCGCGGGAAGGCGTTGGAGAAGTCGTTCGCCGGCGAGACCACGTTGGCCGCGATGTTCACCGAGAGCGTCGCCACCACGATGGTGAACATGGCGACCGCGACGATCAGCGGGCTGTGGAACTTGCCGACCAGCACCACCGGGTCCCAGATCGCCTTTCCGTAGATGATCGCCGTCGCCGAGGTGATGATCACGCCCATCCCGGCGAAGATCGTCATGGTGGTCGGCAGCGCGATGATCTGGCCGAGCGCCTGCTCGCGCTGTGAGTGCCCGAAGCGGGTGAAGTCGGGCATGTTCAAGGAGAGGGTGGCCCAGAAGCCGACCATCGCCGTCAGCGAGGGGAAGAACGCGCTCCAGAACGCCGCGCCCTCCAAGCGGCCGGGCTGCGCCAGGATGGGCCCGAGCCCGTGCGCCGCGTCGATGGCCCACCAGACCAGCCCAGCCGTCATCACCAGCACGAAGGGCGCGGCCCAGTTCTCGACGACCTTGAGGACCTCCATCCCCTTGTAGACGACCAAGATGTTGAGCGACCAGAAGAGCAGGAACGAGACCCACTCGGCGGGCAGGTGGCCGCCCAGCGGCGCGCTCCCGAGCAGCGTCGGCCAGGAGGGCAGGAGCACTCGCAAGAGGGTGTGCACCGCCTGCCCGCCGATCCAGGTCTGGATGCCGAACCAGCCGCAGGCGACCAGCGCGCGCAGGAGCGCCGGGAGGTTCGACCCATAGGTGCCGTAGCTGGCGCGGGCGAAGACCGGAAAGGGGATGCCGTACTTGGTGCCCGGGTGGCTGTTGGCGAGGATCGGCGCGAGGACGATGACGTTGCCGAGCAGGATGGTGGCGAGCGCCTGGCCCCAGCTCATCCCCTTGTCCATCAGGCCCGAGGCCATCATGTAGGTGGGGATGCAGTGGGCCATCGAGACCCAGAGCGCGGCGAAGTTGTAGGTGCTCCACGAGCGGTCGGCGACGCGGACCGGCGCCAGGTCGTGGTTGAAGAGCGGGCTCTCGCGGATGGCGGTCTCGTCGGCGAGCTCGACGCGGCCGTCGGCGTGGTGGATCTCGTGGGGCATGCAGAGTGGTTACCGAATGAGGCGGAAGAAGGGAAGGGCGAGCCTGCGGGGATGCCGGGCGGGGGCGCGCGACGCGAGGTCAGCGCTCCGCGTACTGCTCACTCCTCCTCGGCGCCACCCTGCGCGGCCAAGCACCGCCTCGCCCCCTCTTGGCCCCTAGACTTGTTCTAGTACGCGATCCAGACGTAGGCGAAGAGCGTGCTGTTGTCCGCCGCGTCGCGGCCGTTCCCGTCGTAGTTCGTCGAGCCGCCGTCGAAGTCGAGGTAGTGGACGTAGCTCACACCGAAGCGGGTGTTCTGCCACGGCTGCACCCACGCCTCGGCGGTGAGCGAGGTGGCCTTGGCGCCGAGCGATCCGTAGAAGGTCTCGTCGGCGCTCCCGCGCACGGTGGCGAACGAGAGCCGGCCCCCGACGAAGCGGTCGTAGAGGTAGCTGCCGGTGAGCCGCAGGCTGTGCAGGTCGTTGCTGGCGTTGTCGGCGAGCCCGAGCGCCTTGCTCGCGGTCAGCGTCTGGCTCTCGTGGATGTAGGTCACCACCGCCGAAGCGATGTGCTTCTCTCCCAGGTATTGGTACTGCGCGTCGAAGGCGAGGTCGGTGTAGCTGTCGGTGTCACCGGAGAGGGCGTTCCAGGCGCCGGTCTTGCCCCCGCCCGGCAGGAGCGAGGCGGCGAGCCCGAAGGTCCCGACGGACAGGCTGTGCTTGTCGAAGCCGAACTCGTACGCCGCGCGCCAGTAGGGGGCGACGCCGCCGATCACGTTGGTGGCGCCGGTGACGCTGTCGAGCGGCCGGGGTACGCCCACGGGCGCCGAGCGGTAGAGATCGACCTCCAGGTAGAGCGCGTTGTTGAACCAGAGATAGGCGCCGGCGCCGGCGACCTGCTGGGCGAGGCGGCCCTCGAGCAGCGTGGAGGCGGCGGGCCCGGGCGCGCTCCCCGAGCCGATGAACGGCGCCGACCAGACCGGGGTGCTGTTCCACAGATCGGTGACGGTGGGCGAGTTGTTGATGGTCGCGCCGATGGTGAGCGGCTTGCCGGCGACCTCGGTGGCGTGGGCAAAGCGGAGGTCGGTGTTGTCGATCGAGAGGTGGTCGCTGGCGCTCGCATAGGTGACCTGGGTGAAGATGCCGAGCTTCGGGGCCACCTTGCCGGCGAAGAAGAAGCTGAGCTGCTGGGGAAGCTCGATGTTGTCGTTGGCCGGCGGGGCGGCCCCCGCCTCCGCTGCTGGCTGGGCCTTGGCGGTGTGGGTGAACCCGATGATCGCCATCGTGCCGAGCGGCACCTGCTGCGGCAGCTCGAGCGAGGGCCACGTCTCGGTGGTGGGGTGGGTCACCTGCTTCACCAGCGTCTGCGTGTAGCCGCCCGCCTTGAACGAGCGTCCGTACGGGGTCAACTCCGGGAAGGCGGTGTGGCACTGCGCGCAGGAGAAGCCCGTCTGCCGCGCGAACGAGGGCACCGCCTGCGCCGCGCGGGCGGGCAGCAGGGCAGCGAGGGCAACCACCAGGACGATCAGTCGCAGGTTCATGTCGCGCTCCTCTTCGGTGATGGGTTGGGGACGTCGCGCCGGGGCACCGGCCGCGCTCACTTGCTGGCCTGGCGACTGCCCACGAGGTAGGTGCGCACGTACGCGACCACATCGCGGATCTGCTGGTCGCTGAGCGTCGCGCCCCACGCCGGCATCACCGGGGAGAGCTTCTCCGCGGCGCCGCCGTTGGTGACGATGTTGCGCTGCCGCTCTTCGGAGGAGGGGCGCTCGGCGAAGTTGGCTGGCCGGGTGGGCAACCCCGCCGCTGCCAGGCCGTCGCCCCTGCCTTCGGCGCCATGGCAGACCACGCAGTTCTGCGCAAAGACGCCCTTGCCTGCCTCGGGGTTGGGGACGCGAGGCTCGGCGCCAGCCTTCGCCGGGAGCAGCGCCAACTGAAGGCAGAGTGCGCCGGCCATCGGGAGGGCGCGACGCAGCGGGTGATTGCCTCGGATACCAGCCGGACCGTTCATGTCGCCCCCGCGATTGTGAGCGTCTACGCGCTCGCACGCAAGACGTCGGCTGATTAGCCAGTTCGATAGGTCAGGTATTCCTGGTGGTGCCGTCAAGCAGGTGGGTCCTACCTACGCGGCAGCAGCGCGCGACAGCGCCGGAGGCCGCCATTTAGCGGCCAGGACCTGCCATTGATGATGTATTCGCGCCCTATGCCGTCCATTCAGCCAGCGCGGTGCCAGGAGCAGCCCAGTCCGCACGGACAGCGCCGTTGTGCTCCAGCGCGGGCGGTCGCGCGCCGGGGTGCCCGAGAGCCTGCGGTCCTCCCTGCGTCCCCTGCTGCGGAAGCGGCGACCGCGGGGCGTCGGGCGTGAGTGAAGCTCGGCGGCCGCAGCATCGCCTCGGGGTAGTCGGCCCTCCTTGACGCGCCGCGCCCCGCCTGCGAGGCTCGAAGTCTTGCGGGGCTCGTGTGCCCGCCCGAACCGCTCCAAGGAGCCCTCCATGGCCCAGCCGCGCTCGACCCGCCTGGTCGCCGTCCTGCTGGCCGCGGGGCTCGGCTTCGCCTCCGGGGTGATCGGCACCGAGGCCACCTTCGGGCAGCTCCGCCCCGGCCAGACCCAGCCGCTGCTCTTCTCGGTGGAGGTCCGCGACGAGACTGGCGTGCTGCTCGCGAGCCCGCTCTTGGTGGGCGAGGAGGGCGCGGGCCTCCACCTCGCGTTCTCGCAGCCGCCGCGGGAGGAGGGCGAGGAGCCCAAGCTGCCCGGGCTGGAGATGTCGCTCGACCTCGACCCGCAGCCCGACCCCAACGTCGGCGGTGTCTCCGGGCTCTGCCTCGGCTACCGGCTCTCGATCGCCGACGGCAACGCGCACCA